>CAYZOE010000027.1:0-2073 GCA_964479805.1 uncultured Pseudoalteromonas sp.
AAATTCAGCATCAGACAAATCAGCCAAGGAGCAAGCAGCATGAGTAGCATAAGTTTATATAGTCTCAAACAAGAAGCGTGGTGCGACTCTAAAAGTGTTTTTAGAAACTTAGGCTTTGTGATCCCGACCTTAGCGTTTCCATGTGCCTTTTACTTGTTTTTTGGAGTCGCTATGGGAGATGAAAAAACCAGTAGCTATTTGCTAATAAACTACATCATTTTTGGGGTGATGGGCCCCGCTTTATTCAATTTTGGGGTCAATGTCGCAACTGATAGAGAGCAAGGCTTATTGGCGTTGAAACAGCTATCGCCTATGCCTGCTAGTCAGTACTTAATGGGTAAAACCTTTACGGCTTTGTTGTTTTCGACCTTGATATTTATTCTTCTTTCTAGTTTTGCCGTGTTATTCGCAGGCGTAAGTATGTCGCTACTTAAGTGGGGTCAGGTATATGCGTTAGCCCTGTTAGGCACTTTACCATTTTGCATGCTTGGCTTATTGATGGGCTTAAGTTTTTCAGCCAAATCGGCTCCCGCGCTTGTTAATCTAATTTATTTACCCATTTCGATGCTGTCAGGTTTATGGTTACCAATCACTATGTTTCCTGAAGCACTACAGTGGTTTGCATGGGCATTGCCTAGCTATCACTTATCTCAATTAGGGCTGAGCATTTTAGAGATGCACCAAGGCTTTAATTTAGCTTGGCATTTATTGGGCGTTGCATTATTTACATTGCCGTGTGGCTATCTAGCAACAAAAAAGTACAACTCAATGAAATAAAATCATATTGTAACGCCCCTTTACAGAGAGGGGCTTTACCTCTGGGCTTCATTCCTTTACTCTTAACCTGTTGTTAATTATTTCTTAAAAAACATGAAGTTTAGTTTTCAGATTTTCCAGTTCGATTGTGAACACAAAATCCTTACCCGCCACGGAAAGGTTATTAAGCTAAAAGACAGAGCTGCGAATATGCTCAAGTTCTTTATTTTGAATAACGATAGAATTCTGTCTAAAGCAGAGCTATTAGAAACTGTTTGGCCTGACAAAACCGTGTCTGAGCAAGTCGTCTTTCAGAACATCAGTCACTTACGTGCCATTTTTGGTAACGATGCCATTAAAACCTTTTCAAAAAGAGGCTATCAGTGGCAATTAGAGCTTACCGAAGTCACTGAGCAAGCTGAAGAAGTAGCAGCGGGCCGAGAGTCACAAGTGCTTACAAGCAAAGCGCCTGTTGCAGAAGAAAGCAAAGCTGAGAGTGAGCCAAAAAATAATGAAAGCTCAGACAGTGCTCAGCAAAATGATGCGCCTGCTTCTGAAAGTGCATCTGAGCAGCCTGCAAAAGAGAGCAAGTCGACAGCTTGGCTCGGCATTTTGGGTGCTGCGGCTTTAGTTGTGGCAACAGCGATTTGGATGGCTGTTAAGTCTTAATTTACTATCCCCATAGTTTTAATAAAGCGATGCCAAACATCGCTTTATTACCCTCTACTTTCCTATAAAAATCATAATCTTTAAAAATCCTTCTGAACTTTTCTGTACGCATCTTAGTCAGTTATACCAATCCTCTTAATTTAGCGAGCTATTTTGAGGCAAGAAAAACTTGTCGATAGTGAGGCGAAAATTTTGATGTTTAGTTGTTCTCGGCAATTGCTCCTGCATTGCTCTACCTCCTGCATCCATGCAGTCGTAAATAAGAAATTTTTAACGAAGCTAGCGTCAGTTTTGGTCCCTCAAAATGATTGAGTATTATTGAGGGTTGGTATTTTATAAAACTATCAAGGAAGCATAATAATGAAATTATCAACAGTATTTGCAGCAAGCGTATTAATTAGCAGCTCTCTTTTTAGTCAGTTTAGTTACGCCGAAGGGCGCAGTATTGAATATGGCGAGATGAATCAAGCGCGTGACATCGCCACCAATCAGGCGAAATCAAAGTATTTCAAAACAGCATTTAAACTGACAATTAATGACCCCGACATCAAGTTTAGTGATGTAAAAATCTGGCTTGAGCGAGATGGTCAGGTTATTGCCAATGCAGTCATTGATAAAGAAGGTAATATCAGTCTGCCTATTCTGCCT
>CAYZOE010000027.1:2173-4252 GCA_964479805.1 uncultured Pseudoalteromonas sp.
TCTGCCTATTCTGCCTCAAGACGAAGCAGAAAAAACCATGTTACACACAAATAAAGATAAAGATGATGTGGGTATTAGCTTATATACTGATTTGATCTCACTCGATAGTACTTTGCTAAAATATTCCGACGTATTTGTTTTGCTTGATGATGTTAATAGCTTCACCGAGCAAATGGCAGGTGGATTTTCTATGTTCATTCCTAGTATGGACGAAATCAAATTCACTTTTGATGTCCCCGCAACAATTACTGTAAAAGACAGTAAAGGCAAAACCAAAACATACAAAACAGACGATGAGTTTGTGATTGAAATTCCAAAAAAGAAACGCTGGATGCAAAGCGATTCTTGGCTGCAATTTAGTGCTTTACCAACTAGATACGAGCCGATTAATTAACTTTAATATTTTCTGAACACTATATTCAATCCGAAACTTATACCCTTGTAGGTCGTCGTTTACGGCGACAATACATTTGGTGTTATTTTCAGGCCTACGCTATAAGTTGCAATTTAAACGTAATTTTACATCTTATAATTTACATTCTCATAGAACCAAACCCTGTAGACGCGATTTTATATCGCGCAATTTATCCTACCATGAGGCAAACTTTGAGACGAAATTTTACTTCGCGCAAATTAGCTCAACACTCAAGTACGCATTTATTCAAAACCGTAAAGCCCCTTTACAATCTAAAACTGTAATCTGCTTTCGTGTGGCTAGAGCAACAATTAAACGCCTTTTTATTGTTACAAATTCATTACTTGGGTAAAGTTACCCGCAGTTATCATCAAGGAGATATGACATGGAAGATTTAAGTCATAGTAGTTTAAAAGCAAAATTGCACTCCAAACATATCTGTTTGAATCAACTTGAATATTGTTGATTATTAAAAAACATGGCTGCTCCTTCATTTAACAGAAGCAAGCAAAGAAAATCTTTACTTTAATATTTCTATTGTCAATACAAAGATAATTTTCTGAGTGATGTCACATCCATTAATCAAGATGCAATAGTTATGTTTTCACAAGCTGGCGTGCTAGTAAGCTTTAAAATTTACTTCTTACCTCTCCAGCTTATGAACTTTAATTTTCCTATTAGTGGAGTGTGTCATTCGATCTAACAAAGATATCTTTGACATTTTGTTTAAAGTAAATAGGGTAAGTTTGAGTAACTTGTCTAAAATCGACATGGTCTTGCGCTTGTATATGCAGGTGGGGCTCAGATGTATTGCCTGAGTTGCCGCATTCACCGAGTAAAGTTTCGCCTTGCTTAACCTTATCACCTACTTTTACGGTGATGGAGTTTTGTTTCATATGAGCGAGTAGCACATAAACGTTATTGCTATGTTTGATGGTAACAAAATTGCCTACGGGGTTGGCTTTATCACTGTCGCCAATGGCAACATCGGGCAGACTGTTCTCAACAGATACCACTTCCCCATCAATTGGCGAATATAAAGGTGCGCCAAAGCATGTGTAGTCAGTGAGTTTTTGAGAGGGCATTCCGTCAGCATCGAGTGTTGAGTTTGGCAAAATAAAATCAACGGCATAGCGTTGTGATATAGCCGGGTAGTGGTGGTTATATAAAACACTGTTGCCACCTTGTCCAACGACTGCGTGTGATTTAAATGGGTTGTTTAAAGTAATGGCGTTGTCGAAAGTGGTTTTCTGATACTGAATAAACTCTTTGCCCATAAATAAACAAAAGCAGCCCATTACGGCAAGTACAGGCCAATTGACTTGTTTGCTAGGTAATATGGCATATGCAATTGAAAAGATGCAGCTGGCAATAACAAAATACTTAAAGCCATTATACAAGCCTTCACCCATTTGAAATTCTGGCAGTCTGCTGGTGTTATAAAAGGCGATAAAGGCGTAAAACGCGCCAATAATCAATAGTTTTATCCAATAACTATGTCCAAGCTGAATAAGGTTTTGTTGCCAATAATCTATGCCAAATTGACCTTTCATTAACTGATATATCAACAATCCCAAGTGAGTCAGCACACTTACTGCTAAAAATAAAAACAGCGCATTATATAAAACGCCCGCTTTTTGGCTGGCAATTAAAAAGCCAGCTAA
>CAYZOE010000027.1:4352-11837 GCA_964479805.1 uncultured Pseudoalteromonas sp.
GAGTATCAGAAGCAACCATTAAGCGTATGCTGCACGATGATTCGATCCGTTTTGATAGGTTATTAACCTTGTGTAATTTAGCCAAGCTTTCCATGGCGGAGTTAATGGCACAGGCCGAAGAAAAACCTGCTAGCCATAGTTATTTTACCGATGCACAAGACGCGGCTTTTGCTAACTATCCTCAATTACTGGCATTTTTCTCATTACTTGCATTTGAAAAGCAATCGCCTGATGACATCGCTCATACCCATGATTTATCGCCCTCTGAGTGTTACTTATACCTTCGTGCGTTGGAAAATATTGGCCTCATCAAATTATTAAAAGACGATAAAGTGCAGTTCTTATTTAACTTGCCTATTGGTTTTTCCCCTACCAGTTTAGTACTCAAGAGAACTTTAATTGATAAAGTGAATCGCAGTCTGGAAACGTTTTTTTCTGAGCCAGAGAGTGAGGATTTTGCGCTGGTTAAGCCATTGCACTTACCGACAAATGTGCATATAAAAATGCTGGAAGAACTCACTCAGATTGTTGATAAATATGCGCAAATGTCTGAGGTTTATGGGCATGAAGGTGACGCTGTTACCAGAGAAGTACTTATTATGAATTACTTAGATGTCCCTGAGCCTGAGCTGGCGTTAAAACCAGTGCCGAAAATGTAAAAAATTAACCATTTATCAGAGTCGAATAAAAGTCTAAACGGCTCCGAGCAACTCAGGGCGATTTAGACTTAAGTTTATTCTTCGTAACCATTAGCAAAGGTTCTAACTAACGCTTCTATTTCAGTAAATGTTTGTTCACTGTTTTCGTTAAACGCATCGGCGTTGGTCAATAAAACAAAGCCGTTTTTACGTTTTAGGTCGGCAAAGATTTTATTTCGAACACCAAAGTCGGTGCCGCCATGAGAAATAAACTGCTGGTCGATATTCCAAAAGTAGCCATGATGGATCACGGTTTGTGCAGGCTCATATTGTATCGATAACATGTTTTTAACGGCGTTTTGGTCAAGTACTTGTTCATCACCGATTTTGCCTTTATGGATACTGGCAAGCAAAAACTGACTTAAGTCTTTCACGCTAGAGACGGCATTACCATCGCTGTATGTGACAGAGCCGTAATCGGGCAGAGTAAATAATTCGCCGGTTTGTGGGCTAAATCCCGCTCGTTGAATAATGGGCTTTTGAGGTTTGTCTATGGCCCATTCTGTGTTGTGCATATTGAGTGGGCCAAACACCGTTTTTTGGCTCAAGCTAGGTATGCTTTGCTGGCTATCTTGTTCAAGTATATAGCCCGCTAGTGCTGCGCCAACATTTGAATAAATAGACGCTTCACCCGGTGTGAGTCCAAATTGGCTGCTAAAGTTTTCATTAAAATAATAGTCGCCTTGCGCTGACAAATAGTTTTCGAAAAAGTGTGGCATATCTGGGTCAATTTCTTGCGGGCAGTTGTTATTTTGTGCCAATAAGTTCATTAAACTGCTGTGGTTGTCACGTAAATAGTAGCTACACAAATAGACGGCGTTATTGTCGAGAATACCACTGCTGTGGGTGATCAAATGTCTTAGAGTAATGGGTTTATCAGAAGTCGGGTTATCAATTGAAAACGGCAGCAGTGGTGCGATGTTCTTATCTAATTTAATCTGCCCTTTTACTTCTGCATGAGCCAGTGTGGCCCCCAGTAGTGTTTTACTGACTGACGCGAGGTAAAAGCGGCTATCTGCTGTCACTGGGGTACCGCTTTCGTCTGCGAACCCAAAACCATTTTGATAGACCACTTTGCCATTATGAATTATGCCCACTGCAATGCTGGGAATATTGCCTTTGGTTTGTAATTGCTCAAGTGCGGTTTCGAATTCATCTGCTGCGAGTGAAGGGTGAGTGCGTTTGTTCAATTGTTCAAGCGCAAAGTCATAACTTGAAAAGCGTGCTTCGTCGAATGAATGAACTGAGAAGGCGCTCTGTGTATGTTTAGGCACAATACCTGTTAATTCAAATGCTTTACCTTGAGCGTTGCGATACACTTCGTTTGAAAGGCCGATCTCCCAGCCATTTGGTAGCGTAAACGTTAATATGTCAGACAGTGCGCCTGAAGTTGGTTCACCAACAGTATGAACATGGTCGAACTGTTCTAAAGTCATAGCCAGCACTTCACCTGCACTTACAGTCATTTGACTGGTTAGCAAGTAGACCGGGTTCGTATAAGCGCTGTCATTTTTAAGCACTTGATACCGAACTGGTACGCCCATACCAGCAGGTGTCACCGCTTGTTTATTAACTGCAAGCACGGTTTTATCTGCAAAATAGTTGGCAACTTCTAAGGCGATGGCATCGTGTCCACCTTGGTTATTACGAATATCTAAAATGAGGCCATCAGTATCTTTTAATTGCGCCATTACTTTATCGAGTAATGTTTCTGCAGCTGCCAGTTGTGCTTCGGCGCTGGCATCTTCGGTTTCACTAAAGCTCTCTAAGTTATTGAGCACAATAACACCGACGTTGTCAGCTGTTTTGCCCCAAAGTAAGGTCGGAAAATCACTCTGCGCAGGAAATTGCGACATGCTGTCTGGTTGTAAATAGGCTTTGCTAATTTCAGTATAATGACCAAGCATGGTATTAAATACGACATCTAAACTGGTTTGCTTGCCTGCTCTTAAAAAGTTTCCATGAATACCGACCGCAGCTTTCATAAAGGGGCTATCTTTACCGACATAAAAGTTGGTATCTTTGGCCCAGATATTCACGTGTCCATCTTTTAATGGGGCGACCATCGCCGCGAGCGTGCTAAATAGTGCTTCGTCAGTCATGTCATCACTAATTTGCGGTTTATATTTTACATATTGCTGTGACCAATCAAGGTTTCTCAGCTTAAAGAAGGCATAGTAGTCGTTAAATGCATGCCAAAAATACTCAAAAACTTGGTTTGGACTTGCGTTCTCAGTGACATTTATTGGTGTATTACACAGTGCTGGCAGGATTTTATTTGCGGTATAGGTTTGGGGATAAATTTCGCCTTTCTTGCGTAAGCTTAATGCGGTATTGGTCGATTTAAGTTCAGCGATGAACTCTTTATTGGCTTGTTCATGACTTAATTGATTCACTTTAATACAACCAAATGAGTTGTATTCATAAGCATTTACTTTGCTATCTTGAATGTCTAACACGGCCCCGTAAGCGGTTTTATTCCATACGCCTTCGGCTTTTTGAAGTTCGGTGCGCGTATCTTTGTCACTAGAACACCCGCTTAGTACTAGTGTGGCGAAAAGGGCGATTGTAATGGGTGTACGAGAAAACAATTTGACTGACATTTTTTATATCCCTCGATGAAATGAGCGTTAAGCTTAGAGGGATTAGAGGTAATAAACTGTTGTTAAGTTGCGCGAAAATGTATATTTAAAGGTACATCTTTAAACACTTTTCAACATTCTTTTGAGTATATCGACTAGCGATTGGGCGATGTGTACTTGTTAAAAAGCAACATTGTGGGATGTGGCTTCTAGTTGACTAAAATACTGTCTTTTTCTTTTTTACATGACTAAGCTTAGTATGAGCAGGGGCTTTATCAACTCTAGTGGTTGCTTTTGTCATATTAAAATTCCGCTGTTACAAAGAGTCTAATATACGGCCTTTGCTGCCTGTTTTTGTTGTCTATCAATAGGCAGCAATATCAGTTCAGACTATTATTTACACAAATTAAAAAGCGTATTTTAACTTTAAGCTCATGTTTCTCGGTTCACCAACAAAGTAGCGATGATTGCCAAAGGCAAAATCGGCACGCTCTGCGTAGCGCTCGTCTGTGAGGTTCATCATCGCAAATGACGCGCTTAACTGTCGGTTAATTTGCCAGTCGGCTCGCAGATTATAAATTTTATGGCCAGCATAGCTTTGCGTATTGGCAGCATCTAAAAAGTAGTCGTCTATTTGCTGACGTTCTAGTTGAGCCATGACAGTCGGTGTAACTTGCCAGTTTATCTGCAGGTTAAGTAATAATTTTGGCGCGGTATCTATGTCGTTGCCCTTGATTTGCGCACCATTAGTTGGGTTATTTAAATAAGTGTGCTCGCTATAGCTAAATGCCAGCTTTGTACTAATAGTTCGCGTTACTTGGCGGTTAAGTGCAAACTCAATGCCCTGGTGCTCGGTATCTAGGCCGTTTAAATACTGACGATCAGCGTCTTGGTAAATACCGTCTTTTTTCTTTAAATGATAAACCGAGAGTTCAGCAAATAGGTCTTTATCTACATATCGAACACCAGCTTCGATTTGTGTGGCTTTAACACTTTTTACATCGCTGGCGAGCTGACCGTTCTGTAGGCGGTATAATTCGCTGGTATGGGGGGCCCTAAAGCTTTGATCATGTTTGGTGAATAGTCGTGTTTGTTTATCAATTTTATAGCTGTAGCCAAGAGCATAACTGATATCGTCAAATTGGTTACTTTGGCTTGCAGGGCGAGTATAACGACATCCCCCGAAGCCACAGGCTGTGCCATCGTCTTTTAAATTACCCGTGCTTAGATTGTTTTGATAATCGTAGTCGGTGTTATCGTAACGCAGTGCGGCAAAGGCATTATGTTCGTCTGTGATTTTGGCGTCGAGCTGAGCGTAAGTAGCAAAACTTAGCGCATCAACTTCATAATCATAATGCTTTCCTTTAGGTAATACGCCACGTAAAAATGCAGAGTTTGATTGGGTGTCGTTGGCTTGGTTTTGTTTTAAAAAGCCACGAATGATGTCGATGTCAGAGCCAAGCGTTAAACTGAACATATCAGACAGTTTACTTGCGCGATGTACTTGTAAACCTATACTCGAATGGCCGTTTTCTTCGACAGGCGTGCCCGGTAAAAAGTGCATTAAAAAGTCCATATCAGTATGGCGTAAATATGGATTAACCTGCCAGACTGCATCTTGCGTATTCAAGGTGTTAAACATGGCGTAGCGCATCGACAAACTGTTTCGATATGCATCTGGAAAGTCATTAATACGTAGTAATGATTTATCTTGGTAAGCGTTTTCGCCTCGCTGTAAATAGCCTGCTGTATCTTGCTCTAAGTTGGTTAGTGTTACTCTGTGGGTAGTTTGCCAATCACCTAAACTGTGCGAAGCTGCCAATGAGAGTTTTTGTTGCTCGTAGCCAGAGCTGTCTTGAAAGCCGCCATCTGAGGTGAGTGTTAAGCCCACTAGGGTATCAAGAGTATCTGTTTGCTGACTGAAAAGACCGTTTACTCTGTAAAAGCTATCTTCACCTAATTCAAAGCTCACCATAGGCGTTGCATATAAACTTGGGCTAAACACATTGATAGTGCCGTGAATAGCATTTGAGCCGTAGCGGGATGAATTCGCGCCTTTCACCACCTCGATGTTATCTGCAAGTTCAAAGTGGGTGTCGAATAATTGGTTTACGTTACAAAAGCCTGGCGCGCGTAAGCTAATACCATTTTCAAGCGTTAAAAACTCAGCACACGAGCCTGCGCCGGTTAAAACAGGTGAACGCACCGATAACAAAGATTCTTGTCCGTTACCACGACTTAACCAAGTGCTAGATGCTTGGCTTAGCAATTGGTTTAAATGCTCTGCGTTGCTTTGCTCAATGCTTTGATTGGTAATTTTATTGGTGTTACCAATCAAGTCTAAATGCTGGGTTTGTGTGCGGTTGGCGGTGGTGACTAGGGTTTCAATGTCTTTATCATTGGCGTTTGATAAGGCCTGAAAACTGATGCTCGCGCAACTTAAAAGAGTCAAAGACAAAATAGAAAATTTAAACGTTTCTCGCACAGACATGTTCCTTTATCGCAACTTGACGGTATTTTACCAATCCTCAATAATACTAGAATCATTTTGAGGGATTAAAACTAACGCTAGCGTCGTTAAAAATTTCTTATTTAGAATAACTAAACAGCAAAATTATCGCCTAGCTATCGATAAGTTTTCCTTACCTCAAAATAGATCACTTAATTAAGAGTATTGGTATCATAAAAATGCCTCATTATACTGAATAATTTCAAAACACGATCCACCGTCGAGCAAAATTATGTATCAAAAAGTGTTTAAAACCACGTTGTTAAGTACAGCTTGTATGCTGAGCATGGCCTCACATGCTAATAACCAGAACGTTGAACAGCTATTTAAAACAACCTGTGCGTCGTGCCATGGTCAAGAGTTAACAGGTGGCATGGCTGGTTCTTTAATTGATAACCAGTGGATGACGGAAGGCACAGATACTGCGCTGGCGAATGCCATTAAAAACGGTATTTTTTCGGCGGGGATGCCTTCATTTGGCGCGACATTAAATGAAGAGCAAATTCGTACTCTGGTTGTATATATTCGTGAAGCAGGTGCAAAAGCAAAGCAAGCGAAACAGCCAGAATCGCAAATGGGCAAGTCGTTTAATACGGATCATCACAAGGTGACAACCAAAGAAGTGACCAAAAGTGATGGCATCATCTGGGCGATGGATTTTTTACCTGACGGCAGTTTGATTTATACCTTGCGAGAGGGCGAGCTTTGGCACATGACCAATGGCGGTAAGAAAACGCATATTAAGGGTACGCCTAAAGTATGGCATAAGCGCCAAGGTGGGCTGTTAGATGTGTATCCTGATCCAGATTACAAAAACAATGGCTGGATTTATTTGTCGTATAGTAAAGATGCAGGTAAAAACAGCCAAGGCCAAGAGGTGGCGTTCACTGCCATTGTGCGCGGAAAATTTAAAAATGGTGAGTGGGTAGCGCAGCAAACCTTATTTGAAGCCAAACCAGAAAATCATCAAAATCGCGGTTGGCACTTTGGCTCTCGTTTTGCCATTAAAGGCGATTACTTATTCTTTACCAATGGTGACGAAGGGCTACAAGATGGCGCGCAAGACATCACCACGCAAAACGGTAAAGTACACCGCATTTTCAAAGATGGTCGCGTGCCAAAAGATAACCCGTTTTATAACGAAAAAGATGCGCAACAAACTATTTGGACCTACGGCAACCGTAACCCGCAAGGCTTAACGTTACACCCTAAAACTGGAGCCCTGTGGTCTACAGAGCACGGGCCGCGTGGTGGTGACGAATTAAACCTGATCACTAAGGGCACTAACTATGGCTGGCCAAAAGTGACGTATGGTATGAACTATAATGGTACGCCTATCACGCCACATACTGATTTACCCGGCATGCAGCTACCTGTGCACCAATGGACGCCTTCTATTGCCGTTGCAGGTATGAATTTTTATACGGGCAACAAGTTTAAACATTGGCAGGGCGACTTATTTGTAGGGAGTTTGGCGAAGAAGCAACTGCATCGTTTGCGAATTGAAAACGGCAAAGTCACAGAAGACGAAATCATCTTAAAAGGTCTAGGTCGTATTCGCGATGTCGTGACTGCACCCAATGGTGAAATTTATTTAACCATTAATGACCGCAATGCCAATCAAAGTAAGATCATTGCAATCGCGCCTAAATAAGTCTTCATAAGACACAAATTAAAGTCGTTGCTACCGGTATTT
>CAYZOE010000027.1:11937-46570 GCA_964479805.1 uncultured Pseudoalteromonas sp.
CGCGCCTAAATAAGTCTTCATAAGACACAAATTAAAGTCGTTGCTACCGGTATTTTGGTCGATAGTACCGACTTTATGTAGGGTTGCTCTCAACACGTTCATCACCGTAAAGCCCCTTTACATACTTTTTTATTCAGATTCAAACCTTACTACATCATCTTTAACTCCTTGCTGTGATTTAAAACATTGAACATACAGCAATTTCGGTCAAGTAAAGCGTTTGATGTATGATTAAGCTTGTCTGCAGTTTTACTAACACATAGGCGCTTTATGCAAAGCAATCTTTTACAGCAACGCATTTCGCTGGTTTGCGATTACATCAATCAACACCTAGATGATGAATTAACGGTGAGTTTGCTTAGTGATGTTGCTGCCTTATCTAAATTTCATTTTCATCGCGTATTTATGGCTTTTATGGGCGTAAATGTGGGCAAGTATATTTTGCTGGCGCGATTAAAGCGGGCATCTTTTCGCTTGGCGTTTGAGCGTGATATCAAAATTATTGATATTGCGCTAGAGGCGAAGTATGACAGTGCAGAAGCGTTTTCTCGCGCCTTTAAGCGAACGTTTGAACAAAGCCCTTCAAAATTTAGACAAGCTGCAAATTGGCCTAGTTGGTATGACGTATTTGATTTTTCACCGCAACCAATAGAGCAACAAATCATGCAGGTAGACATTATTAACTTTGAACAAATTAACATCGCGTTTTTAGAGCATAAAGGCGCAGCAAATCGCATCTTCGAAACAGTTGGGCAATTCATTGCTTGGCGACAAAATAGCGGGCTTTCGCCACTCAATTTGAGTCGAACATTTGGCATGCCAAATGGCGACCCAGAAGCCATGGCTGAAGATGCATTTCGCTTTAAATTATGTGGCTCGATAAAGGCCGAAGTACCTGATAATGCGTTTGGTGTCGAAAATGGGGTTATTCCTCAAATGCGCTGCGCTAAAGTCAGGCACTTAGGCAGTCACGATAACATGGAGCAAACGATACGTTGGCTTTACCAGCAGTGGCTTCCTCAAAGTGGTGAACTACCGAGCGACCATTGCTGTTTTTTTGAATATCATAATTTTGTGCATCAAGTCGATGAATGTGACCTCATCACTGATATCTATTTGCCACTTCAAAGTTGATGAGTAATAAGTTTGCTTTGCCGAGTCGATTGCTTTGGGTATTGGTATGATGAACAATAATTTAAATTTGTGTCTTTTATCCCAAACAATGATTAATAGAATGAATTTTTGTCTGATTTTTGTTCTATTAGTCATTGTTATAAAAAAATTTAATTAAATTCGAATAAACCCAAATGGTTAATAATGAAATTTTACATTACTCACCTTGAATTCATGCAAAAAATTATATTTTCCAAGATAATTGGTTAGGTTTTCTTATTTTTATTAATTTTTTATATTTTCTTATTCAATATTCTGTATTTTTTTAGTTGCTGGTTATCTAAATTGCGTTGCTTTTTTTTCAATTTTAAAGCTGTAATCTATTTACCAATAAATTTATTTTTACATTTGTTTTAACTTAGTATAACAAATGTTTATTCACATAACAAAACCCAAATTGACAGCGCTGTCATTTGGGCTTAGAGTGGCGGTTATCAACTTGATTCTGTTTAGTTGATACTAATTTTCTGTTATTTTATAAGGAACTATAAATGAAAATACGTAATTTTGCTGTTGTGGCTTTTTCGTTGGTGACAAGTACATATAGTTTTGCAAACTCGCAAAATATATTCGATATTGATGGTTATGATCGTTATACAGAGTATGCTCAAGGTCCTGTGTCAGCATCAGTTATTGCAAGCGACTATGCGCATTATATGGATGTGTATCTACACCCTAGCGCAACTGCAAATGTATGTTACTCTGCTGAAGTTAAAACTGAAAATACAGGGGAGTTTATAGCTTCAGCGAATATAAGAACGGTTGATCAACATGGCCGCATTCACCAAGCTTATTCGACTATACCTGATGAATACGTATCAGTTAATAAAAAATTAGTAGTTACTTGTGATGATGATGCAGGTGATGAGTATCAAATTCACGTAAAAATTCCTAGCGCCCCTAAAATTCACTGGGATGTTACCGTTGAACTAACTGAGAGCAGTGAGTATATCCAGCCTAGTCGTTCTTTTGGTTATCATAGTGAATATAAAGTGAGTAGTTCACTTCGCGTGGAAAACCAAACAACAGACTCTTTCTGTCAAACAACATCGCAATATAGCCCTGCTTTGGGTTTATTTAACGGTGAGGTAGGAACTGATAAGTTTAATTCAAATGTATTCTTAAGCAACAAGATTGTGAACAATCTTGTAAACCCTAAACCAGTATTGATGCAGTCGATAGAGTGTCAGAACTCGGCAGGTAAAACTGTTGCAAGAAAAGTATATGATTTAACTAATAAAGATGCGATTGAGTTGCTTCATGATGAAGTCGAATATAAGTAACTTTTACTAAAAAATCTGGCCCATTGCTTAATTATTTAAAATGATGGGTCAATTTAAACCTGATTTAATGTTTTTAATTAAAGTGTTTTTATTGTTAACTTTAAATTTAACTTTACAATCTTTATTTTGGTTTTTTGTTGTCCTATTATATTTTGGTTTTTTTATTTTATTTTCTATTTGAAAATAAATGAGTTGTTTTTGTAATGATTTAAAGTAATAGAATGGATAGGTGTATTAATTTGATAGAATAAGTGGTGAGAAAATTATTTTGATTGCTTGTTAAGCATATTTTTTAAATTATAAAATTTATTGAGACTTTGCGATTTTAGTAAAAGACTCATAAAATAGCGTGATTAATTATAATTAGAGCTAATCAAGTATGTTAGTTCCCGTTGTTATAGCTGGTGGCTCAGGTACTCGCTTATGGCCCCTGTCTCGTACTCACTACCCAAAGCAATTTCTCTCATTGACAGGCGAGCAGTCTTTGTTACAACAAACTTTGCTGCGATTAAAAGGCCTAGATCATGATCCCGCGATTATTATTTGTAACGAAGCGCACAGGTTTTTAACCGCAGAGCAAGTGCGATTAACTGAGATACCACATTTACCTATTATTTTAGAGCCAGAGGGGCGCAATACAGCGCCCGCGATTGCATTGGCTGCATTTAAAGTATTAGAGATAAATCCTGATGCAACTCTGTTAGTGATGCCTGCCGATCATGATATTGGCAATGTTGAACAGTTTTTAAATGCGATAACACTGGCGACAGAGAGCACCAAAAAAAACAAGTTAGTCACCTTTGGTATCGAACCTACCTCTGCGCATACTGGCTATGGTTATATTCAAAAAGGTCAAAGCTTGGAAAGGGGCTTTACAGCAAAACAATTTGTTGAAAAGCCCGATGAAGTAACCGCAATGCGTTATTTAGAGTCAGGCCAGTTTGTATGGAATAGCGGCATTTTCATGTTTAAAGCTCAAGTATATTTAGACATGCTAAAGCGTTTTAACCATGACATATTTCGAGCCTGCTTTAACGCCATGCAAAACCAGCAAGATGATTTAGATTTTACGCGTGTAGATGCCTCAGCCTTTCTAGCTTGCCCAAGTGATTCCATAGATTATGCGATCATGGAGCCTTTAACAGCACAACAAGATGATGCTGTGGTGATGATCCCCATGGCAGCCAAATGGAGCGATGTAGGGAGTTTTGATACGCTTTGGCAGTTACTTGATAAAGATGATAAACAAAATGCGATTTGTGGTGATGTGATCGCAATCGACACTCAAGATAGCTTGCTGCTGAGTGAAAATAAGTTATTAGCCACGGTTGGTGTAAAGGATGTGGTGGTAGTACAAACCAAAGACGCAGTGTTAATTGCTGATAAGAATAATACTCAAGCGATAAAACAAGCCGTTGCTCAGCTAGAGCAAATATCTCGTGAAGAAATCCATCAGCATCGTGAAGTCTATCGCCCTTGGGGTAAGTTTGATGCCATTGACGAAGGCGAACGCTTTTTGGTGAAGCGGATCACAGTAAATCCAGGTGCACGTTTATCAATGCAAATGCATCACCACAGAGCGGAGCATTGGGTGGTGGTAAGTGGCATCGCTAAAGTCACAATAGATAAAAAAGTTCAGTATGTGACCGAAAACCAGTCTGTGTATATACCTATTACAGCTGTTCATAGCCTTGAAAATCCGGGTAAAATCGCTTTAGAGCTGATAGAAGTGCAGTCGGGTAGCTTTTTAGACGAGAGTGATATTGTGCGTTTTGAAGATGATTATGGGCGTGAATAAGGCACCATTTCTTAAGAGAAAAATGACTAATAGGCACTATAAACAGTGAATGTCTTAAAGCTAATTCAAAGCACTTCTATTAAATTTGGCACCAGTGGTGCCCGTGGTTTAGTCGCTGATTTTTCGCAAAATGTGTGTGTTGCGTTCGCAATGGCTTTTATTGAGTATGGCAAACGTTGCGGCAAATTGAGCGATGAAAACCTTTGTGTCGGCATTGGTATTGATAATCGCCCCAGTAGCTTCACTATGGCGCAAAATGTTGCTGCGGGCCTAATAGCAATGGGTCTAGACTATGAATTTTATGGAGTCTTACCTACGCCTGCTCTGGCCTATGCTGCGATGCAGAAAGGCGATGCGTGTATCATGATAACAGGCAGTCATATTCCGTTTAACCGAAATGGTTTGAAGTTTTACTACCCAGGGGGCGAGGTTAGCAAGCTTGATGAGCAAAGTATTTTAAGTCAATACATAGATCTTCCTGATGAACTGAGTGTTCCAAGGTTAATTGAGAGCGAGTCAGCTACAGATACCTATATTAATCGTTATTTAAATTACTTTTCTGAGCTGAATTTGACAGGTAAGCGAATAGGCGTTTATACCCATTCAAGTGCAGGTCGAGATCTATACCTCAGATTACTCCAGCAACTTGGTGCAACCGTTGTTGAATTTGGCAGAAGCGACACCTTTGTGCCAATCGACACCGAAGCGGTGAGTAAAGAAGATCAGCAAATAGCCAAAATTTGGGCTAATGAACTCAATCTAGACGCCATTATTTCAACTGATGGTGATGGCGACAGGCCGCTTGTGGCGGATGAATTTGGTAATTGGCTTAGAGGCGATGTACTTGGCTTAATTGTTAGCCATTTTTTAAAAATTGAAGCATTGAGCGTACCCATTAATTGTAACTCAGCGATAGAGTTGAGTGGTTGTTTTCAGAAAGTGGCGAGAACAAAAATAGGCTCTCCGTTTGTTATTGAGGCATTTGTGCAATTACTAAAGCAGCATAAAAAAGTTGCAGGGTTTGAAGCAAACGGCGGATATTTACTTGCAAGCGATATTAATGAAGGTGGTAAGTTGTTATCTGCGCTGCCAACCCGAGATGCGCTATTACCTATTTTAGTTGTTTTAGCTCAGTTAGCTAAGCAGCCAATATCTAAAATGATGTCGGCTTTACCAAAACGCTTTACTGCCAGTGGCAAAGTAGAGCATGTGCCTTCTCATGTTGGGCTTGCTTTCTTAAAGGCGCTACAAAGCGATACAGAACGTTTACTTGCCGAATTGGATATTAAATATCGTGTCATTGAGTTCGATAATACTGACGGTACTCGATTGATTCTGATTAACAAAGACATAGTGCACTTTCGTTGTTCAGGTAATGCACCTGAAATGCGCTGTTATGTTGAGTCTGACTCTGAACACAGAGCTGAAACATTAATGTATCGTTTGAAAACCAAACTGAGCTCTTTAACTAAACATGCAACTACAACGCAGTGATATTCACTTTGCTGCACTGTCTATGAGAAGTGCTAAACCATGGTGATAATTTTAAATACAACTGGAGTTTGTGCTGCTAAAACCAGTACTGAAGAATAAAATACAGCTTTAATCGCATTTTTTAGGCCACGATATTCAATTAATAATTGCGAGATAATTAAACTTGCTAATGGTAGAGCAAAGGTACTGCCGATCACAAATGCGAGCTTTTCATTTGCTTGTAGGTTAAATCTATCAAAGTCAGCCATAAACAACGACGATATGTAAGTGGTTACTGCCATACAAATAAAGGATACAACCACCATTAAGGTTTGTTTAATTGAAACTGACCTTTGACGTACTTCAATGATAACTTCCATGTTTGCTCCTTGTATCGCTGATATATTTAATTGTATGTTAATGGGCCATCAATCAATGCTACTGATGGCCATACTATTCATACCAAACCTCAACACAGCTCGCTTAATTAAGGGAGTTGGTACTAAGTTTATAGGTTACTCGTCAATCTCAACTTTGCCCTTGATATTCTTTATTTGCAAACCGCCTGAACCTGAGTCTTCAATAACTAAAGCGCCAGCACCATCTACACTGATACTGCCTGAACCGTCGTCAATGGTGACTGTGCCTAACACTTCATTCGCATAAATATCGCCGCTGCCATCATCAACTTTCAGGTCGCCCTGAGTGTTGTTTACGGTAATACTGCCTGAGCCATCTTCAATCTCGATATGCTTACCACCTGAGATTTCAATATTGCCAGAACCATCGTCGATTTCAATGTCACCATTCACTTGTTTGATATCAATACTGCCAGAGCCGTCGTCAATGATCAGACCCAAATTACTCGGTACTGTAATAGTTAGATTGATTTTAGGTCCTGGGCTATTTATTTGCCAATTATTTGAATTACTTGCTCTTGCTACCAGCTCTGCTTTGCTGCCTTTGCTTTCTAGTGTCAGCGTGAAGTCATCAGCGCTGTAAGCAAAAATCTCTGCATCTACAGTAATGTCAGTTGCGCTATCGCTCCCAATAATTGATAAATTACCAGCGCCTGCTTCTGTTTCTAATCGTTTTAGACTTGCGGCACTTAGAGTGAGTTGTTGATTATCAAAATACTTAGGTGCGCTGCCTGGGCCATTTTTAACATGAACAATACAACCACTTAATAAAATTGCTGCGCTTAAAGGTAAAAGGGTTTTTAGCATCTTAATTCCTACATGTGCTTTTTTGTTATTATAGTTAAAGCAATATAGTGACCAATTTGCAAGTGTATGATTTGTAATGAATTGTAAGTTTTCGTGTAAAGCGTGTTTTTCAATTTAGCGAAAAGTTAGTTTTTTCCTCACTATATTAGTCAATTAGTTTAATTGAATAGTTAACTTAGGCCCAGTTAAGGAAATAGCATGATCGAAGAAACACTCTGGCAAATTTACCAGCGCAGTTACTTCCAAAGTACTCGTCGAGTGATACCTTGTCATATGTTAACAGGTCATAGAGCTGGCGCGATTATCAGCTTATGGAACTCTAATGGGCAGAATTTAACTTTGGCGCATAATAAACGACTCGAAAGATCTGCAATGCGTTATCTTCGAGCGCAAGGTATTACTTATAAAACGGTGTGGGGCGGTAATGAGGATATGAGCTATCGCGAGTTGAGCATATTTGTAGCCTGCTCATTGCAGCAAGCCCAGCATTTATCAGCCCATTTCAAGCAATTAGCATTTTATTACGTCAGTGATCGAGGACGAGTGAGTTTGCATTGCTCAAAGCAAACTAAGCCTATGTGTTTTGTAAGCAAATACTTGAAAAAGCGCTGGCTCAATCAATAAAGTTGTTTAAAATTCGCGGAGCACCAAATAACAAAACCACTCGCGCTGAGTAACAACTGACTATTCTTGCAACAAAAACGACAAATGTGTTTATCTACCCAAGTTTGTAGCACTTCTATAGGCAGCGTTTTGCTTTGTAAGCCACTCGCCCATTTCACTGATGAGCCCACTTTCTTACGTAACTGAAATAAATTCTACCGAAGACACAAAGCAGCCATCACATAGCTGCCAGCGCATAAGCGCTTCAACTCCATGTCAAGAAGCGCTTTGGGCATCGACGATAGGTGGATTAAAAAAGGCTTAACTCTTGATTCTTATGAGCATTACTAATGCTTATATTTTAATTCATCACGGCGTTTAACTTGCTGCTGCATGCTTTTTGCGAAAAAGTAAATTGATTAAGGCCATTTTTATTTGGTTATTTGCTAAGCCAAGTATTGAATTCACGATACATAAAATCACGAATTATCGGCTGTGCCTCGGCATTCGGGTGAAGGTTATCTTGCATCATCAATGATTTATCAGTTGCGATTTCAACCATAAAATACGGCATTAGATAGCTGTCTGTTGCGTCTGTGACTCTTTTGTAGGTGTCTGTAAACATCTTGGTGTATCGAGGACCCAAATTAGGCGGAATTTGAATCGCCATCACAGCGACTTTGGCTCCTGCTGCTTTACTTTTCTCGACGAGGGTGGTGAGGTTTTTACGAAGAATTTTAACTGGAAAACCGCGGATCCCATCATTACCACCCAGTTCAACTAACACATGGGTCGGTTTGTGGGCTTCTAACCACATATCTATTTTTAAAATCGCATTATCGGTTGTTTGGCCACTAATTGCTGTGTTAATGATTTCGATATCGCTTTGTTCTTTTTTATATTTATTTTGTAACAAATAAACCCATGCTTGCTCTTGTTCAAGCCCGTAGCCAGCGCTTAAGCTATCACCAATGATCATGATCTTGCCTTTTGCAAAACTCGTAGAAGAAATAAGTAAAAATGCAAGAAATACAGCTAACTTAAGGAATTCTCGTAACATGTCGGTACTTTCTCAATTGAATATTATAAATGTCGAGGGACTTAGCAAACGCGTAAACACCCTTGAAGGTGAGCTTACTATCCTTAGTGATATCAATTTTGCTGTCAAGCCCGGTGAGTCAGTTGCGATTGTGGGCGCGTCGGGTTCAGGTAAGTCTACTTTACTCAGTTTGTTGGCCGGTCTTGACGTTGCCAGTGGCGGTGATGTGCATCTAGACGGAGAAGCGTTGAGTAAACTAGACGAAGAGCAAAGAGCGAGAATTCGGGCTGAAAAAGTTGGCTTTGTATTTCAATCTTTTATGTTAGTTCAGAGCCTAACAGCGCTTGAGAATGTTATGTTACCCGCTGAGCTTGCAGGCGATCATAGTGCTAAAGATCAAGCCGTTGAATTACTTAAAAAAGTAGGGTTAGAGCACCGGCTAGGCCATTACCCATCGCAGTTGTCAGGTGGTGAGCAACAGCGTGTCGCCATAGCAAGAGCCTTCATTGGCACGCCAAAAATTTTGTTTGCAGATGAACCATCGGCCAATTTAGATACTAAGAACGGTCATATTATTGAAAATCTCTTGTTCGATTTAAATAAACAAAATGGTACAACGCTTATTCTTGTCACGCATGATGAGCAATTGGCTCATCAATGTGATCGTATCATTCATATCGAGGGCGGTATGTTGGAGCAAATTCGAGAGGGAGTGACTGCGAATGTGGGTTAAATTAGCGTTTAAGTTATTCTCTCGAGAATTTCGACGCGGTGAACTGAGCATTATTTTTGCAGCCATTGCGCTGGCAGTGCTGACTGTGTTTAGTTTGGCATCGGTGACGGAGCGTATCGGTTTAAACATAGAGCAAAAAACCGCAGACTTTATTGCCGCTGATCGGCGCCTTTCAAGTAACCATGAATTTGAACCTGCTGTACAAAAAAACGCAGAAGAATTTGGCTTAGAAACAGCACAGATGTTGTTTTTCGATTCCATGTTGTTTGCCAACGATGAGCTGGTGCTAGGCTCTGTTAAAGCGGTATCTAGTGCCTATCCGTTAAAAGGCCTAGTTGAGTTAAAAGATAACCTCGAGGGGCAAAGCTACCCAATCCGCGGTGCGCCAGAGCCGGGCACTCTATGGTTAAGTGAGGGCTTGTTTTACAGCATGGGCTTAAAAGTGGGTGATACCGTTGAGCTTGGTGCAGGTGAATTTACCGTGGCTAAAGTGCTCATGAGTGAACCTGATGCACCTTTATTTTCCTTAGCGGGTAACAAGCGCGTCTTGCTAAACTATGTTGATATTGAAAGAACTCAAGCGGTACAGCCGGGCAGCCGTGTATTCCATCGTTTATTATTTGCAGGCTCTGAACAAGCCCTAACCGATTATTATACGTGGCTAAAACCGCAACTAAAACCGAACCAAAGCTGGCAGGGGATCAAAGATAGACAATCACCACTGGGCGAGAACTTAGCCCGTGCTGAGCGTTTCTTGTTATTGGCTGGTTTATTTGGGATTATGCTCGCAGCCGTTGCTATGGCGGTGTCAGCTAAGCGTTATTGTGAGCGCCAATACGATCCTGTGGCGATGATGAAGACTTTAGGTGGTAGCCGCGCAACAGTGCGCAAAATCTTTCTCACTCACTTAACTTTGGTAACACTATTCTCGATTTTAATAGGCCTTCTCATCGGCTCAGTGTTGCAAAGTGTTGCTGCGGATTATCTGGCAAACTTTATGGATACCACACTGCCAGAGGCAGGGGTTAAGCCTTGGCTATTAGCGGTATTTATCGGTCTTGTATGTGCTTTAATGTTTTCGCTTAAGCCATTATTAGACTTATTTGATATTCCACCGCTGCGTGTGCTTCGCCGTAACTTAGGCGATAGCCTTGCGTTGAGTAAAGTGCATATTAGTGTGTCTATTCTGACTATTTTCCTCTTAATGTGGCTCTTTAGCGGTCAAATCATCACAACACTTGTGCTATTTGCATCTACTTTACTAGTGATTGGCGTGCTATTTGGTATTTCTCGCTTAATCTTCGCAGCAGGTCGTAAACTTGGTCTTCGTCCAGGTTCAAGCTGGTCGCTTGCAATTGCAACACTGCAAAAGCGAGCAAACACCAATGCGGTGCAGTTGATCACGTTTGCGCTTGCTATCAAGCTTATGCTGTTTTTAGTGGTACTGAAAAATGACATGATCTCAGATTGGCAGATGCAAGTGCCTGAAGATGCGCCGAATATGTTTTTAATTAACATTGCTGAAGACGAAATCTCACCTATTAAGCGATATTTTGATGAAAACCAAATCACGCATGAAGCGTTTTTCCCGGTATTTAATGCTCGAGTTAATGCTGTGAATGGTGAAGAATTTGCGCGCCGTGTATCTAAACAAGAAGGTGAGGAGCAAGACGATGATGCCCGTCAGGGGGTTAACCGCGAGCCTAACTTAACTTGGTTAGACGAAGTGCCAGAAGGCAATGAAATCGTTGAGGGTGAGTGGTTTAATGACTCAGAGCGCATAGAGGTATCGGTATTCGATGGCTGGAAAGAGCGTCTTGACTTAAAGCTGGGTGATGAAATCGAGTTTTTAATCAACGAGCAAAAGTTCACGGCAACGGTAACCAGTTTTAGAACCGTAGATTGGGGGACGCTCAAGCCAAATTTTGTGATGATCTTAAGCCCTAATTTTGCAGGTAAAATTCCAGTTACTTACTTCAGTGCAGCAAAGCTTGAAGTGCAACATACCAAAGGTATCAGCAAGCTTTTGCAGCAGTACCCAACAATCAGTATGATTGATATTAAAAACCGTATTCAACAGGCTCAGTCGATGATATCTCAAGTGTCATTAGCGATTGGTTTTGTGCTTATGATTGTATTGTTCAGCGGTGCGCTTGTACTTATTTCTCAAGTGCAAGCAAGTCTTGCTGAGCGAATGCAAGAAGTTGTGATATTAAGAACCTTAGGAGCTAAAGGTAGTTTAATTAAACTTGCGACACTGTATGAGTTCTTATTGCTCGGTGCCATAGCCGGTGTGGTTGCCGCGCTGGTTAGTGATATTGCTTTGCTGGTTATTCAGCAGCAGTTGTTTGGTGTCGATGGTCGTTTACACCCTTATATTTGGATTTTAGGACCGTTAGCTGGTGCGAGTTTTGTGGCATTCATCGGTTATTTTATGGTGGCAAAAACTATGCGCCAGAATACTCAAAAACTACTACGTTCATTGGCTTAAACTGCAAGTTGCATGAGTTATTAAAGGAATTGAGAAATGAAACATCATGCTATTAATTATGTTGAGTTTGCTGCAAAAGATTTAGGCAGTACAGAGGCGTTTTTCCAGCGCGTATTTGGTTGGCATTTTACGGCTTATGGCACAGAGTATATTGCGTTTAGCGGCTCTGGACTAGAGGGGGGCTTCTATCAGTCAGACAAGATGGCAAATGTAAATTCTGGGAGTGCACTGGTGGTGATATACAGTTTAAACCTAGAACGAAGCTTAGAGGAAGTGCAAAAAGCAGGGGGGACAATTTGCCAAGATATTTTTGCCTTTCCCGGCGGTCGACGTTTTCACTTTTTAGAGCCTAGCGGCAACGAGCTGGCAATTTGGTCTGATAAATAACTAAATCTACTTGGCAGAAAACAATTTAATTAAAAACCCAAACGTGATGTTTGGGTTTTTTTATAGTGAAGTGTGAGTGAGCTTTTTAAGAGGCGATGCCTACATTTAATTTGGCAAACCACTCTAAAAACTCTTTTACGGCTTCTCCCTTAAAAATGCGGCCATGCTGCGGTGCAATTATGTCAATATCGAGTTCACTAACTTGCGCAACCCAATTGTTTTGGCACTGTTAAAAGCCTATGATTTGAAAAAATGGCCTACCACAAAGATAAGCACGCCCTTCGTTGATTTAATCTCAATCTATAGTTGCTAAGTTACCTTGATTATTTGCGCTTCATCATAAACACTTAAAGACGGTCAATGTTGATTTGGGAAGAATGGATGCATCGCAACAACATGGTATTGTCGATACTTATTGTCTTTATTACTTACTTTAGTACAGCTTTAATAAGTGAAAGCTTTGTTTTAGCTAATCCTATTTCTCCAAGCTTAATCATTTTGGCAAATGTTGCGTGCTTGATTATTGCTCATCGTTTTTGGCAAGGTCTAAACCGCTTTATTTTTCCCGTATTAGCGACTTTACTTAGCATCAGCATGTGGCTTTTGTCGGTTCCTCAATCACTCATTTTCAATGTGATATTTCATCTATTGATCGTGGGACAGGTTTACTTTTTTGCTGCAAAAACTCGCCACTATAAAATTAAGCGTGCTGGATTAAAACGACTTGCGCTCGCATATCTCACTGGTATGGTGTGGTTTATCTTCGCTGCCTTAGTTTTATCTAAGGGGGGCGCCTATTTGATAGGTATAGATCTAGGGGTAGGACATTTACTACAAACCATCTCAATATTGTTATTTGCCTCACACGCTTTGTCTGAAGATGAGAAGCAAGAGGGTCAAGCATCTTCTAAGCTTTTGCTGCTAGCATGTGCAGTTAGCATTGCGACAATGCCGATAGCCTTGTTCTCTTTGAGTAGTTTCTTCATGGTTAATCTGCTGCTCTTTATTGCCAGTCGTTTGTTGTTAAACAGTAAACAGTTTGCTTTGCTAAACATGGTGTTAGCAATGTTATTTTCTTTGATAATAGTTTTATCTGATCAAGCCCAGCGAATCTCTCCTCTAGACATAAATGGCAGTGTTGAGTTGCTTTTTTCGGTGTGTATATCTCTATTTTTATTAACTATTTTACTTGAGCATATGCATTTTAGGCATAGTTTTGAGTACAGTCAGGTAATGTTAGTCACCATTGATGAGCAAGGACAAATTGTTCATGCAAGTAAGGGGTTTTTAGATGCCATGCAATGTGACTTTGAAGATTTACAAGGGCATTATCTGAGCGAGTATTTGAGCGAAGAAAATGCCAGTGATTTAACGAAATGTGGTGCACAAGGTGAGTCTCACTTTTATTTACCTGAAGTGAAACTAACGACTTTTTTACAGAAAAAACTATCAGTGAGCCTATTTGCAGATGTGGTAGATGACAAAGATAAACATACGCAAACAATCATTTCATTTCAGGATATTTCTGACAAGCTGATGCTAATTCAAGCGTTGTCTGAAGAGAAAGAACTGTTAGAAGTTACCTTAAGTTCGATCGGTGATGGTGTTATCTGTACTGATAAAGCCAGTCGTATCACTTATATGAACCCGGTAGCAGAAGCGGTTTTGGCGAAATTAACTAAAGAGGTAAAGGGGAAGCATTTCTCTGAGGTGATGCCTTTATTTAACGAAGATACACTTGAGCCAATAGAACGACTAACTGATGATTGCATGAAACAGCGCACGACTTTAGGGTTGCCTGAACTTACTTGTATCAAGAATCACCTAGGTCTGGTGTTTGCTATTCAAGATTCCATTTCTCCTATTTATAGTAAATCAGGTGAAATTATTGGCTCAGTGATGGTATTTCAAGATGTCACTGAGTCTCGCATGATGACTCGAAAAATGAATCATCTAGCCCATCATGACGCCTTAACTGGTTTACCTAACCGCTTATTACTTCAGGATAGACTTGCGCAAGCTTGTAAGCGAGCAGATAGAAATCAACATGCTTTCGCGGTTATATTTATTGATCTTGATAAGTTTAAAAATATTAATGATTCTTTAGGCCATGATGCAGGCGACTTGCTATTGCAAGAAGTTTCGCACCGATTAAATCAAGGTTTAAGAAATTGTGATACCGTAGCGCGTATGGGCGGCGATGAATTCGTTATTTTGGTCGACAGTATCAAAGAGCGCGCTCATATCCACAAAGTGATTGCTAAAGTATTACTGACTTGTAGCGGTGAATATGAATTAAAAGGGATTCAACTGAATGTGACTCTGAGTGCTGGGATTGCAGTTTATCCTGATGATGGTACCAACTCTGAAATGTTGATGAAACATGCAGATACTGCTATGTATAGAGCTAAAAAGGTTAATAAAAGTAATTACCAGTTTTACAATTCTCAACTAGACAAAGAAGTCGAGCAGCGTATAGAGCGAGAAGCAGAGTTGGTTCAGGGGCTGAAACATGGCCAGTTTGAACCCTATTTTCAAGCCATTGTTAATGCTAAGAGTTTTGCACTTGAGAAACTAGAAATGCTCGCTCGCTGGCAAACTAAGGAAAAGTTAAAAGGGCCCCATGAGTTTATTGCTGTTGCTGAAGAAGCGGGGTTGATGAATAAGGTAACGCTGCAGTTATTAGAAAAATCTATGACGTCGTTGGTGCGTTGGATCACAACTTCAGTGAATTTACAACTCAGCATAAATTTAACTGCTGAGCAGTTGTTAGATAAAGGCTTTTTAAGTGACTTTGAATCCTTACTGGATTGCTATCAAATTTCTCCTAAAAATATCGAGCTGGAAATCACAGAAACATCATTGATTGCGAACTTAGATGAGATGCGACAGTCTCTAGATGTTTTACAAGAAAAAGGCTTTAGTGTTGCTATTGACGATTTTGGGACTGGTTATTCAAGTTTGACCTATCTAAAGCATTTGAAGTTTAACACACTGAAAATAGACAAGAAATTTGTTGATGACTTGAACTATGATAAAGAAGACGACTTAGCTGTGGTGATCATCAACATGGCGAAAAGCTTAGGAGTAAGTACTGTTGCTGAAGGTGTTGAGTATTGTGAACAAGCGAAGCGATTAGCTGATGCGGGCTGTTCACAACTACAAGGGTATTGCTTTGCCAAGCCTATGCCAATAGAAGCCATTAGTAACATGGTTGAGCTAGGCACGGTGATGAGTCAAATACATAGAAAGATGACTTAATCAGTTTGGGCTGCAGGCAATTCTATTTATCTATATGCCCTAAGCCTCGACTTGGATCGAGCTTGTCTCTGACACGGCGTTTTAGCTCTTTCGCTTCGGGGAAACCGCCATCTTGCTTGCGACACCAAATTAATTCGTCATTGTAGTAAATTTCAAACACACCTTTTGAAGCTGGCGCAATGGCAACTTGCTGTAAATCATCACTAAATGTTGAAAGAAGCTCTTGGGCAAGCCATCCACTTCGAAGTAACCATTGGCATAGGACGCAATAATTAATAGTAATAGTCGGTTTTTTCATTGTTTTTTAATGCAAATTGGTATGATGCTTACATTATCTCTTAAAGGGTTTTGTTGTGAAAGCCGAGCTATTACTGATCTCAATATTGTTATTTAGTCCATTATTAAAAGCACTAGAAGTCGGTGCTGAACAAATGCAGACATATTTACCATTAATCAAAGGTAAACGCGTTGCTTTAGTCGTGAATCAATCAGCCCAAGTGAAAGGGCTGCATCTGCTTGATGTGCTTTTAGAGAAGCAAATCGACGTCAAAAAAGTATTTTCTCCCGAGCATGGCTTTCGCGGAAAGCAGGACGCTGGCGCTAAGATTAATGATCAAGTAGATGATAAAACGGGTTTGCCAATTATTTCTTTATATGGAAAATCGAAAAAGCCAAGATTAGCTGATATAGCGGATGTAGATGTCATTATTTTTGATATCCAAGATGTAGGCGTTCGCTTCTACACATATATTAGCACCATGCATTATGTGCTTGAGGCTGCTGCAGAAGCTGGTAAAGAGGTCATTGTGCTAGATAGACCTAACCCAAACATCAACTTAATTGATGGGCCAGTTTTAGAGCTTGAGTTTCAATCATTTGTAGGTATGCACCCAATCCCTGTATTGCATGGCATGACAGTCGGGGAACTTGCAAACATGATAGTAGGTGAGAGGTGGCTAGACACATTAAAACAACCTGAATTAACCGTGGTCGCGGTTTCTAATTACGATTTATCCAAACCGTTTGAGTTACCGGTCAAACCTAGTCCAAACTTGCCTAATCGCCAATCTATTTCCCTATACCCTTCACTGTGTTTTTTTGAGGCAACGCCTGTGTCTGTTGGGCGCGGTACCGATTTTCCATTTCAAGTATTTGGCTATAATGAAGTGAAGTTGGGCAAGTTCCAATTTACGCCCGTATCAACGCCAGGTGCTGCGCTAAATCCAAAATTGAAAAATAAAGTCGCTTATGGTAAAGACCTAAGAACTCATCAAGGCACTGAGTTTGACTTAACTTGGTTTGTAGGCGCTTACAATAAATTCAAGTCAGAAAATAAATTGTTCTTTAAATATCCAAAGTTTATGGATAAGCTGGCCGGAACAGATAAATTAAGAAAAGCGATGCTTTCAGGACAGTCTTTAACAGAGATTGAAAACAGTTGGCAGCCTGAACTTAAACACTTTAAGTTGCGCCGCCAACCTTATTTGATTTATGAGCGCTAGTTGTGACGAATAGCACGCATGTTGTCTGTGGCAAGGCTAGCACGCTTTTGCCAACGACTGTGAGACTGCGTTAAGCCCAAAAATAACACATCGGTGATCAGTGTGCTTGCAGTACGAGTGAGAATACCCGCATGTTCTACAGGCTCTTTTTCGAAGGCAGTAAATAAGTTTAATTCGGCTTGCTCAGTTAATGCATTATTCCCGTATTTAGAGATTGAGACCACACAGCATTCATTCTTTGCAGCTTGCTCTGCTAATGTCACTATACTCTTGCTATCGCCAGATGTGCTAATCGCAATAAACAAATCGTCTTTGTGCATGGTTGCTAAATAAGCCGATGCACTGATCTCATCCACTTGCGATAGCGCCGGTAAGCCGATTTGTTGTAGTTTTAAAGCAAAGTCATTTGCAACTAGATTGCTGCTACCAATACCACAAATTAAAATTTTGCGTGCACTTTTGATCTTTGCTATGACCTTGTTAATATCTTCACTTTGGTTTAATTGTAAAGTTTCTTCTAAAACTGATGTTTGATGTTGGATCAATTTGGCTGCCAAGTCAGCAATGGGATCATCACTGTTTTTGGTCAGTCGCTCATTCGTATTAAGTTGCTTTAAGCTCTGTAGGTTTAGGTCATCGACGATAGCCAGTTTAAAGGCTGGAAAGCCCTTATAGCCTAGCTTTTGCGAAAACTTGATGACACTTGATTGGCTCACGCCCGCAGCTTGAGCAAGCTCGATAGATGATAGCGTTCTGATCTGCTGTGAATTGTCTAGTACAAAATTTGCTAGCTTAGCTTCGCTGGTAGAAAGCTGAGGCAATAAGGCTTTAATTTTCGAAAATGATGACATGATGTTTACTTCTTAGATAACGTTGTACCTATTATAGGGTTTTATCTCAAAAAAGGTAGCACGTTTATTGTTGTTATTTTTGATATAGTGTACCAGTTTTAGTGAAAGTGTGACATAAGTGTTTTTTCTTAAAAACGCAAAAGCTTGGTTTTTCAAAAATTACTCTTTAAGCTTACATATTGAATTGTGCTCAGCGAATTACACTTCATGACGGTAGTTTGTGGAAAAATAATAATCGCATTTAAGGAAATCTATGTCTTGGTATTCAATTTTACCGCCGCTAATAGCTATATTGGTGGTGTTTTGGCGTAAAGAAGTCATCATGGCTTTGTTATTGGCGGTAATAAGCTCTGAGTTTTTGTTGCTATATATGCAAGGACAATCTGGGCTACTTACTTTTGTTAACAGTGTTGAGCGTGTCATCTCAGTGGTAACGTCAGCAGGAAATAGTCGAATTCTGATTTTCAGTATAGTGATCGGTGCGCTATTAGCTTACATCAGAGAGTCGGGTGGTGTGGCTGCAACAGTCAATAAATTGATGAATTTAGGAGTGGCCAAAAGTAAACGACAAGTTGGATTGCTTACCATGTTTACTGGCACTTCGGTATTTATCGAATCAAATATGAGTGTGCTGACATCAGGTATTGTCTCACGCGGTTTGTTCGATAAATTTAAAATGAGTCGTGCTCGTTTAGCCTACATCATCGACAGTACCAGTGCGCCTGTGTGCATCCTGATCTTACTAAATGGTTGGGGAGCTTATGTACTCGGTTTGTTAAGTAACTATGAGCTTGAGCAGTCTGCAGTGAGTATTCTTTGGAGTTCTGTGGCTTTTAACTTTTACGCCATCATTGCGCTATTAATTGTGCTTTACACTATTGTATTCGATAAAGTGCACGGCCCTATGAAAGAGGCCGAGCAGCAACTTGAAAAACAAAACTTAGAAATAGATGCCGGCCCTGATGCGAGTAAAGCACGTTTTATGTTGGTCCCTTTACTGACTTTAATTATTAGCATGATTGGCTTTATGTTTTGGACTGGTAACGGTGAACTTGCCAGTGGTAGTGGCTCTAAATCGGTACTTTATGCAACGGTTTTAGCGTCTATGGTTGCCTATTTGCAGTTACTTGTGCACAAGCAGTTTACCCATCATCAGCTTGTTGATATTGGCTTCAAAGGCATGGGCGAGCTATTACCCTTAGTTAGTATTGTTTTGTTGTCTTTGACCTTAGGTGCGAGTTTAAAAGATCTGGGTACTGGAAAGTTCGTTGCCTCATTGGTCGGTGACTACTTACCTATTTATTTGATAGTCCCGGTCCTGTTTTTAACCGGCGCGGTAATGTCATTTACTACAGGTACGTCATGGGGCACATTCGCCATACTTATCCCAATTGGTGTACCACTAATTCAAGCATTAGGCTTGCCCGCACCTCTGGTGGTTGGAGCGATTTTGAGTGGTGGTATCTTCGGTGATCATTGCTCGCCTATTTCTGATACCAGTGCAGTATCAGCACTGGCATCAGGATGTGATTTATTGACGCATGTTAAAACACAATTGCCTTATGCGCTTGTCGGTGGGGTACTCGCATTGTTAAGCTTCTTTGTAGCAAGTCTTATCATGATTTAAGCAATATAAATTAAGGGCAGCTATAAATGCCTTGTTTTTGACTAAGGGTTGTTAGGTTTACTAGCAACCCTTTTTTATTACTCGTAAGGGCTAACAGTTCACCTTGGTGAAGTTGCCCTTCAAGGTTGAGACCTGATAAATCCCTGACTAATGACTTTTCAATCTCCAGTAAAGTGTTTTCTTTACAGTCAGCAATTAGTAAAAACTCACTGTTATTATCAATGATTCGGCCATGGAATGAACGCGCTTGTGCGAGTAATTCAGAATGTTTGGCTTGTATGCTATCAGGGCTTTGTAATGTGTGATTGCGAGTAATATGTACTTTATATTGACCATCCTCTTTGCTGTGGTGCTCTATATGCTCATACTGTGTTAAGTCAAGCGAATACATCTGGTGGATTTCACTCTCAGGTTGTATCCATAATGCACCTAAAAATAGCAAACCTGCGCAGGCCATTGCCCATTGTGCCTGTTGCCAAAATTTGTTCTTTTTTGGCTGGCGACATTTGACCTTCATCAGCTCAAGGTCTTGTTTCGTTAACCCTTGCTGTTGCTTGCGCTCTTGGTAAGCTTGTTTCAAGGCTTTATCAAAATCATGATCATTCGCCATGGGAATCTCCTAAACGCTGCTTTAAAGCTTGTTTGGCGTAGCGTAATCTAGTTTTTATGGTTTCTACTTCGCTGTGCGTAATCGTTGCGATTTCTTGTAAGCTGAAGCCCTCTAATTGCAGACTGAGCGCTTCTCTTTGTAAAAACGGTAGAGTGAGAAGCGCGTCATAGAGTGCGTTCTTTTCATCAGCCCCAGTTTCTTCACTTGCAGCTTCATAGTGTTGCTCATCAAGTGACGATAAACGGTTCTGTTTCTTAAACTCGTCTAATAAAGCATTTCGAGCGATTGAGAACAGCCATGCTTTTGGTGTTTGCTGAACACGATAGAGATGACTTTTTTCTACAACGGTTAGCCACGTTTTCTGGCAAATATCTTTTGCTAGTTCACGATCGCTCTGACCACTCAAATAATGAAACAGGTCTTGGCTATAGGAATTAATTAAAACTTCTATATAGATATCTTCGCCAGTCTGTTTATACGCCTCCAGTGGATCTTTGCTGGGTGAAACCTTATGTAACCATGTCTTTAATGCTATCAGCATAGGCACTTTCCCGATTATTTTTTCACTATTGGTTGTTTTGTCTCGCTGGCAAGCCAACTAAGCTAATCTATAACTTACTGTTGTAATTTGAACTCTAACACAACTTGTAAACCGGTTTGCACTATCGCCTGCCCGTTTTCCATCTTAGGACGATACTTCCAGCCTTTTAATGCTCTTAATGCTTCTCGATTAAAAATACGTTTTGGCTCAGCATTAATAACTTGTGCATCAATTACATTGCCTGCTTTATCGATTGAAAATGCCATTTCAACCCAGCCCTCTTTACCATCACGAGCGGCTGCGGCTGGATATTTAGGGTCCACCCTAACAATCGGAGTTGCATCACCATCTTGTGGTGCAAATATTTGCGTGTTGATTGGCGTGCTAACTAATTCTATCACTGGGCCGCCTATACCAATTTGTGGTCCAGCTACCTCAGACGGTACCGATGTTTGTGGTCTTGGCGGCTGTGCTTTAGGTTGTGGCGGTGGTGGTAAAGGCCTTGTTTTAGTTTGTACCTCAGAGTCAGGTCTGTCTTGCATGATCTCTAATTCAAAGGGGGTTTTAACTTCAACAGGGGCTCTTTCTTCACTGCTGATCAAAAAATCCATAAAGGCAAATGCAGCCAAGGTCACTATGGCACCGATTACAATTGATGCAGATACTTTAGTCATGGTTTGAGCGGGAGTTGGCATGGTGTAAGTCATCATAATAAGCGCCTCTTTTTTGTTTGCTTATCCCTAAAACGACATAGCAAGAAAAAAGGGGTGAAAAAATTTTAAATTTTTTTATCAACCGTTCCACAGTACAATACGTATAGGTTTGCCGAGGAAGTAATATGCAGTTACAACAAATTGATAAAACTCGATATAGAAAACATCTGAATAAAGTAATTTTTGCCTGTATTGCAGCGCTAACAATTGGCAGTTTAGGTATATCACAGTTGTTGATTTTATTGTTCCCAGATAGTAACGGTAGTCACTTCCATTGGAATTTACTGGGCGTGGTTGTGACTTCAATTTTTATAGGTTTAACTTTAAAAAAGGTCAAGTCGCACCCATTTATGTATGAAGTTGCGTATGTGTGGGATCTGAAACAAGCACTTAATCGCATCACACGTAAGATGATGGCTATAAAAAAAGCCGCCAAAGAGGGCGATGTTGACGCGATGTTGGCTATGCAGTTCAGTTACTCTGGGTCTAAACAACTTTGGACGCTAGATGACAACACCATCACTATAGAAGACTTGAGTATGTGGCAGGCTGAATTAGATGCATTGGCGCGTCAATATCAAGTTGAATTGGATATTACTAAATACGATGAGCGCATTTTAACTAAGTTTTAATGCGCTTCTGAATTTCAAGCCATTACTTTAATTGATGGCATAACATTTTTAAATTATTAGGTTCGCAAAAGTCGTGGCAGAAGTAAGAGCGAGAGTGAAGCTGAATGTAGGACAGCACAGTCATATTCCTGCAGAGATTGTATCGTTTCATGGTTTACAAGATGGTGAAGAGCACGTTGCTTTAATCTTTAATGAAGCTGATAAGAGTGAAGTGCCCCTTATACGTATGCACTCAGAGTGTTTAACCGGAGATGTATTTCATTCGTCGCGTTGTGACTGTGGTGAACAGTTAAATGAATGTATCGAAACCATGCATGAACAAGGTGGCATAATTTTATACTTGCGCCAAGAAGGTCGTGGCATTGGTCTTTACAATAAAATCGATGCGTATGTTTTACAGTCGCAAGGTATGAATACCTATGAAGCGAATAACCATTTAGGCTTTGATGACGACTTACGTGATTTCTCAGACGCTGTTTTGATGCTTCAGGCGATGGGTTTAAACCACGTTAAACTCATGACGAATAATCCACGTAAACTAAATGCGTTAAGAAATGCAGGCATTGAAGTTGATAAAGTTGTAGGCACTCATGCACACATTAAAGACGGTAACCGTCATTATTTAGAAGCGAAAGTTAAGCATGGTTCGCATATGTTAGATATGGAAAAAGTGCCTGCGAAAAAGTAGTTTATACACCCTCTTTTATATTCGAATGCACAATGCGACCTACTATGGTCGCATTTTGTGTTTCGATAGGTATAATTCTAGTGTTTTGATTAGTTTTAGGTCTTTATGTCTTCAAAGATAAATGTTTTTAGTGCTTCTGCGGGTCTGCAGTGGTTAAAGCAAGGTTGGAATATATTTAAAACCCAGCCGATGACTTTTATGTTTATGTACATCTTTATGATTGTCGTTGCATTGATCCCATTGGTGCTTCCGCCACTGCAATTAGTCGCAGCATTTACAGCGCCTTTTCTGACGATAGGTTTTTATTTGGCCGTTATAAGCAAACAGCAAGGAAAAACCATTAGTCTTGCCGATATACTTAAACCGTTTTCGATCAAAGGCCGTCGGCTAAACTTATTTAGACTTGGCATATATCAAATGGGCGCAGTGATTTTACTGACATTATTAGCTGACAGTTTATTTTCTGAAACTTTCGCGCTTATGCAACAGGCAACCGAAAACCATAATCATGAGCAATTATTAGCTGAAGTAATGAAGACTTTGTCGATCGGTAACATAGGTGTATTTTTATTAGCCCATGCTGTAAATTTAATGGCCTTCGCCTTTGCGCTGCCTCTGGTATTTTTTAAAGGTGAAAACCGTATTTTTAAAGCGCTGGGCCAATCATTAAAAGTGTTTCAAACCAATATGGCACCGCTCACTGTATTTAGCTTAGTAATCGGTGTATTGATGCTGGCGGCAATGCCATTAAGTTTTGTGCCTTTACTGATTATCATGCCAGTGGCTTATATCGGCTTTTTCTGTTCATATCTGGCGATATTTCCCACTGATGACACTAGTGACAGTAATGGTCAGGATGAAAAAAAATCGTCACAATCTAGCGCAATCAACACAGGCCGATTTGACGCTTAATGGATGAACAAACAAAGCAAAAACTAAAAAACTACGTTTTGTGGCTATTAGGTCGTCAAGAGTACTCAAAAAAAGAGCTGGCTCAAAAACTGAGACAGAAAGATGCGAGTGAAGACTATATAGAGCAGCTTTTAAGTTGGTGTGAGTCCTTAGGTTATATTGACGAACTGCGTTATTGCGAGAGTTTTTTACGCAGACAAATAAATAAAGGCTTAGGTCAAAAACGTGTTTTGGCTGAAGCGACAAATAAAGGGGTTGATCGAGCCCAACTGATGACGCTAATCGAAGAACAAGAAATAGACTGGTTTGAATTGGCGTTAGAGACCTACCAAAGAAAATATGGCTTAGGCGATAAGCAACTCGATTACAAAGAAAAAGCCAAACGGGTGAGATATATGATGTATCGTGGGTTTGGCTATGAAGAAATTAATTTTGCAATGCAAGCAACAATAGGCGACTGATAAAATGCAGCAAATGACTACCGCACAGTTAAGGCAATCGTTTTTAGATTATTTTGCCAAACAACAACACCAAGTTGTACCTTCGAGCTCATTAGTGCCAGGTAACGATGCAACGTTACTTTTCACTAATGCGGGTATGGTGCAATTCAAAGACGTATTTTTAGGTGGTGAAAAGCGCCCTTACACACGAGCGACTAGCTCACAGCGTTGTGTTCGTGCTGGTGGTAAGCACAATGACCTTGAAAATGTTGGCTACACTGCACGTCACCATACTTTCTTTGAAATGCTTGGTAACTTCAGCTTTGGTGATTATTTCAAACAAGATGCCATAAAGTTTGCATGGCAGTTTTTAACAGAAGTTGTTCAGTTACCAAAAGAGAAGTTAATGGTAACGGTCTATCACACTGACGATGAAGCGTTTGATATTTGGGCAAAAGAAGTGGGCGTGCCTGAAGAGCGTATTATCAAAATTGATACGTCTGATAACTTCTGGTCTATGGGTGATACAGGTCCTTGTGGTCCATGTTCTGAAATCTTCTATGATCACGGTGAGCACATTTGGGGTGGTCCTCCTGGTTCTCCTGAAGAAGACGGCGATCGTTTCATCGAAATCTGGAACCTAGTATTCATGCAATATAACCGTCATGCAGATGGCACGATGGAGCCACTACCTAAACAATCAGTGGACACAGGTATGGGTCTGGAGCGTATCGCTGCAATTTTGCAAGGTGTCCACTCAAACTATGAAATCGACTTATTCCAAAACCTAATTAAAGCGGCTGCGGCAGTAACAAATGCGCAAGACTTAGAAGACAAGTCACTTCGTGTGGTTGCTGACCACATTCGTTCATGTGCTTTCTTAGTGGCAGATGGCGTGATGCCTTCAAATGAAGGTCGTGGTTATGTTCTACGTCGTATCATTCGCCGTGCAGTTCGTCATGGTAACAAACTAGGTGCAGAAGGTGCATTCTTCTTCAAACTTGTTGCTGCTCTTGTTCAAGAGATGGGTGAAGCTTACCCTGAGCTTGCTAAACAACAAGAAATCATCGAAAAAGTACTGCGCATTGAAGAAGAACAATTCGGCAAAACACTAGACCGCGGTTTAGCAATACTCGAAGAAAACCTAGTAAACCTGAAAGGTGATGTGATCCCTGGTGACGTAGTATTCAAACTTTATGATACATATGGTTTCCCTGCTGACTTAACTGCCGATGTTGCGCGTGAGCGTTTCTTGACAATCGACGAGCGCGGCTTCCAAGAATGTATGGAAGTTCAGCGTAAGAAAGCTCAGCAAGCTGGCAAGTTTGGCGCTGACTACAATGAGCAACTTAAGTCTGAAAAGTCGACTGATTTTAAAGGTTATGATGCAACTCATTACAGCGGTACTGTGGTTGAACTATTCAGCCAAGGTGAAGCCATTAATGTATTAGAAGATGGTCAAGAAGGTATCGTTGTTCTAGATCGCACTCCATTCTACGCAGAGTCTGGTGGTCAGGTTGGTGATACCGGTTCATTGAAAGTGGCTGGTGGCGAGTTTGTTGTTACTGACACGACTAAACTAGGTAATGCATTTGCGCACCACGGTAAAGTCGTTGGTCGCATTGGTGTTAATGATAAAGCCGATGCTCACATTGATGTTGAGCGTCGCGAAAACATCAAAAAGAACCACACGGCGACTCACTTAGTACACGAAGCGTTGCGCCAAATAGTCGGTGAGCACGTAGCACAGAAAGGCTCATTAGTGATGCCAGATCGTTTACGTTTTGACTTCTCACACTTTGAAGGCGTGACTAAAGCACAACTTCGTGAAGTAGAAGAGTTAGTAAACGCTGAAATCCGCAGAAACTTCGCACTACAAACAGAATTAATGGACATTGATGAAGCGAAAGCAAAAGGCGCAATGGCGTTATTCGGTGAGAAGTACGATGACGAAGTTCGCGTTGTTTCAATTGGTGATTACTCAATTGAATTGTGTGGTGGTACACACGTATCACGCGCAGGTGACATCGGCCTATTTAAGATTGTGTCTGAAGGCGGTATTGCAGCAGGCGTGCGTCGTATCGAAGCGGTAACTGGTGAAGATGCGGTCAACTATGTCTCTGAGCAAGAAGTACAGTTAAGCGAAATTGCAGCCCTTGTTAAAGGCGACGCAAATAATGTACTAGAAAAAGTCGCTGCGCTTATCGAGAAGTCAAAAGGCCTTGAAAAGCAAGTAACTCAGCTTAACGACAAGCTTGCAAGTGCAGCTGGTGCGTCGTTAATTGAATCTGCCGTTGACGTAAATGGCGTCAAATTATTAGTTGCTAATGTTGCTGGTACTGAATCAAAGGCACTTCGCGGCATGGTTGATGACCTTAAGAATAAGATGGGTTCTGGCGTTATCGCCCTAGGTGTTGCAAATGGCGATAAAGTTAGCCTGATTGCTGGTGTGACTAAAGATTTAGTTGGCAAAGTGAAAGCTGGCGAACTAGTTAATCATATGGCAGCACAAGTTGGTGGTAAAGGCGGCGGTCGTCCAGACATGGCTCAAGCGGGCGGTTCTCAACCTGAAAATCTTGACGCTGCGCTACAAAGCGTTAATGCATGGGTGAACGAAAAGACGCAATAACTATCGATGTAACTCGTGGCATTAATTGTTCAAAAATTTGGTGGCACCTCGGTAGGCTCAATTGAGCGTATCGAGGCCGTTGCCGATATCATCATAAAAACCCAACAACAGGGTCATCAAGTCGTTGTCGTTGTTTCTGCAATGTCGGGTGAAACCAATCGTTTAATTTCTCTCGCACATGAAATTGACAGCCGCCCTAGTAGCCGTGAACTCGATGTTCTGTTGACCACAGGCGAACAAGTAACAGCATCGCTTTTGGCTATGGCCATTATTCGTCGTGGACATCCAGCAATTAGTTTACTTGCCGATCAAATCGGTATTCAAACTGATAACATGTTTGGCAAAGCAAGAATTGAGTCCATCTGTACCGACCGCTTAAATCAAGAAATGGAACATAACCGTATCGTGATTGTGGCGGGCTTTCAGGGTCGAGATAGGGAAGGTAATATTACAACGTTAGGTCGTGGTGGCACAGACACAACAGCGGTTGAGTTATCGGGTGCATTAAAAGCTGCTGAATGTCAGATATTCACAGATGTAGATGGCGTTTACACTACAGATCCTCGCATTGAACCGAATGCGCGTCGTCTAGAGCAAATTACTTTTGATGAAATGTTAGAGATGGCAAGCCTTGGTGCGAAAGTTTTACATTTACGCTCGGTTGAAGCTGCGGGCCACTATCGTTTACCACTTAGGGTGCTATCGAGTTTTTGCCAATCAAAGGGGACGTTAATTACTTACGAGGAGCCAGATATGAATAAAGCCCCAGTTTCAGGTGTGGCTGCAAGTAAAGATGAGGTCTTAATTACCCTTAAGCAGTTACCAAATCAGCCACAGATCTTTGCGCGCTTACTCACCGTATTAGCTGATGCAGGCATTGCAGTAGATATGTTGAGCCAATTAAACCACCAACTTGATAAAATAGACTATGCTTTTACTGTGCACAGTAATGACCATCATCAAGTTATTGAGCTTTTGATACACCAGCAAGAAAGTCTCGGTTTTGTTGAATTGGCGTGTGATAAGGAAGTGGCCAAAGTGTCTGTCATAGGCATTGGTCTGAAGTCTCATGTAGAAGTTATCGCACAGTTTTATACGGCAATGTCTCACGAGAATATTCGAGCTGACTTAGTGACAACATCCGAAATGAAAATTTCGGCCTTACTGCCACAAAAGTACTTAGAATTGGCTGTTAGAGCATTGCACAGCACATTTTTATTGGAAAGTACTGAGTAAATTAGTTTTTTTGCTTACTTTTATGAAAACTTTTCATTAAAATAAAATTGACGCGGAATCTTCTAATTTTGGAATAACAGGAGCAATAGAATGCTAATACTAACTCGTCGAGTGGGTGAAACCCTAATGATTGGTGATGAGGTAACTGTAACTGTACTAGGTGTTAAAGGTAACCAGGTACGTATTGGTGTTAATGCACCTAAAGATGTTTCAGTTCACCGTGAAGAGATTTACATGCGAATTCAGGCTGAAAAGTCTGGTCCTGCAACAGGTAATATCTGATCAGCTTTTAGCGAAAAAAGCCACTATATGTTAGTGGCTTTTTTTTTCGATAAAATAAATTCGACCGTATCGTCATCCAATGCACTTGAAGATAAATATTGTGCACCTCGTAGCGAATAGATAAGTAGACCTCTGTCTGTTTTTATCACTTTAGTGATATCTTGCCAATTAAACACAAACGATTTATGTGGGTTGGCTGCCTTAATTTTTTCGTTGTCAATTTCAACAGTCACATTGGAGCCACTTGCTCTGCTAATCATTTGCCTTGCAACCCACCAAGGGCGACGGTAGTAGTATGATACACATTCGATGACAGCCAAGATGACTAAGAAATTCCCCAAATAGCTATTCTCTAAACCATAAATAGACACTAAACCAAGCAGGGTTAAAAAAACGACTAATATATATTTGGGCTTATTTGCTTTGCCAAATCTTTCTGACTCATCAAAACATTCCTGATAGTAAGACTTATCAAGTGTAAATTCGTGTTTAAACATTGCAACTCATTAATCTTTATTTGCTTCTAATTTTATCAAAAAAGAATGATGAATGCGCATTTGAAATTTTTAAAGGCGACCTTAATGGACAATAGGGATGCTTTTTTTATTCAATGAAACTGCAGTCCTGTTTGATAGCTTCTTGGTCTTACCATTTTTTGTTTTTGGTTATAAAGCTCGTTTTTGTAACTTCTTTATCACTTTTATTTAAATATATTTAAATAAACTTGCGCTATTTTGAATATTTTTCATATTTATCTCAGTAATTCATTCGTTTAATCAGTGTTTTACAGTTAAGTTGTTGTTGTAGTTAAAATTTTAATATTGGTATTACCAATTTACAATATTGTTTACAAGCTGAGCTCGTTTGTTATGATATTGAATAAATATTTATAAAAAATGATTAATGACGCAAGGCGCGTTGTGAAAAAAGGGGGAGAACATGGATATAGGCGCATTGTTGCTAGAGGCAGCCAGCTTAATGCTTACCGGCATGGTTGGGGTTTTTGCCTTCTTATCTATCTTAATTTTTGCTGTAAGCAAGTTATCACTCATAGCTGGTGGTGATGAAACAGTAAAGCCACAACGTCAACCTACTAAACGCCAAGTATCAACAGGTGTATCTAACGCGCACATTGCTGCAATCAGTGCAGCTATCGCTCAGTACAGAGCAAAATAATAAAGGGGTCAACTATGTCAAAGTTAAAATTAACCGAATTGGTTTTAAGAGACGCACACCAATCATTGCTTGCTACGCGAATGCGCCTAGAAGATATGCTGCCAATCGCAGAGAAATTAGATAAAGCTGGCTATTGGTCTGTTGAATCTTGGGGTGGTGCAACCTTTGATTCTTGTATTCGTTATTTGGGCGAGGACCCTTGGTATCGCATTCGTGCTCTAAAAGAAGCCATGCCAAATACCAAGCAGCAGATGCTTTTACGTGGCCAAAACTTACTAGGTTATCGTCATTACGCTGATGACGTGGTAGAAAAGTTTGTAGAGCGTGCTCATCACAATGGTGTAGATGTTTTCCGTATTTTTGATGCCATGAATGATGTCAGAAACCTCGAAACTGCGATTAAAGCTGCCATTAAAGTAGGCGCGCATGCGCAAGGTACTATCTCTTACACTGTCAGTCCGGTTCACACTTTAGATATGTGGCTAGATCAGGCGAAAAAACTAGAAGCCATGGGCTGTCACTCAATCTGTATTAAAGATATGGCTGGTTTATTAAAGCCTTATGATGCAGAAGAGCTAATCACTGAACTAAAAAATACTGTCTCAGTGCCAATTGCTATGCAATGTCATGCGACAACGGGTCTAAGCACGGCAACATACCAAAAAGCCATTGATGCGGGTATTGATATGCTTGATACCGCTATCTCGTCTATGAGTATGACTTATGGACATAGCGCAACAGAGACCATGGTGGCGATTACTGAAGGCACAACCCGTGATACAGGTTTAAACCTTGGTGAGCTTGAAGAGATTGCAAGTTATTTCCGCGAAGTTCGAAAGAAATATGCGGCATTTGAAGGTAGTTTAAAAGGTGTTGATGGCCGTATTTTACTCGCTCAAGTGCCTGGTGGCATGTTAACTAATATGGAAAACCAGCTTAAAGAACAGGGTGCTGGCGATAAGCTAGATGATGTTCTTAAGGAGATCCCTGCTGTTCGTAAAGATCTTGGCTTTATTCCTCTCGTTACTCCAACATCACAAATTGTCGGTACTCAGGCGGTGCTAAACGTTCTAACTGGTGAGCGTTATAAGACCATCACAAAAGAGACTTCAGGTGTGTTAAAAGGTGAGTATGGTTCGACACCAACTGAAGTTGACTCACAATTACAGCAACGCGTATTAGATGGTGCAGAAGCGATCACGTGTCGCCCTGCTGATTTAATCGATGCAGAACTTGATAGTCTTGAAGCTGAGCTAGTTGCTAAAGCCAAAGAAGACAATATTGAGCTAGCTGATGATCAAGTTGATGACGTGTTAACTTATGCGCTATTTCCGCAGATCGGTCTTAAGTTCCTTAAGAATCGCAATAACCCAGATGCGTTTGAGCCAAAACCGACCCTAGTTACTACTGAAAAGCCAGCACCAGCAGCCAAACCGGCTTCTTTACAAAAACAATCAACAGAGCGTTACAGTGTGCAAGTCGATGGCAAAGTTTATGATGTTGTCGTTGCTCCTGGTGGTGAACTTAAAGAAGTTCAAGTAAAAGATAGTGAGCTCATTCCACAGTCAGCATCGGTCAGTACGAGTGAAACACTCAATGCACCACTTGCCGGTAACATCTTTAAGTTATTGGTGCGTGCAGGTGATGCAGTAGCTGAAGGCGATGTAGTCATGATCATGGAAGCCATGAAAATGGAAACAGAAGTGCGTGCTACGCACAGCGGTACTGTTGCAAATGTCTTAGTCTCAGAAGGTGACTCTGTCGCAACGGGTGATGCTATGATTGAGCTTGCATAGGGGGTCTCATGGACGGGTTGTTAAATTTATGGCAGGCAACGGGCCTTGCTAACTTTACCTTACCAGCTCTAGTCATGATGGCAGTGGGCTGTGGTTTACTTTACCTTGCTATAGCAAAAGGGTTTGAGCCTTTACTCCTTGTGCCAATTGGCTTTGGTGCAATATTAACGAATATTCCAGTTGCAGGCTTAGCTGAGCCTGGTGGGCTTTTGTATTACGTTTACTATATAGGAATTGATAGTGGTGTTTTTCCGCTGTTGATATTTATGGGCGTGGGCGCAATGACAGACTTCAGTGCCTTGATTGCAAACCCACGTATGTTATTACTGGGTGCTGCAGCGCAGTTTGGTATTTTCGCAACATTATTTGGGGCTATTGCACTTAACTTTGTACCTGGCTTTGAGTTTACCTTACAGGATGCTTCTGCAATTGCCATCATTGGAGGCGCAGATGGTCCAACGGCTATTTTCTTAGCTTCAAAGCTTGCACCAGAACTTTTGGGGGCAATTGCTGTAGCAGCATACTCCTACATGGCATTAGTGCCAATTATCCAGCCACCGATCATGCGTGCGTTAACGTCTGAGGAAGACAGAAAGATTGAAATGCCACAACTGCGCCATGTGACTAAGCGAGAGAAAATTATCTTCCCGCTTGCGGTACTTGGCTTAGCGATTATGTTCTTACCGTCAGCATCTCCGCTGGTTGGCATGTTCTGTTTAGGTAACTTAATGCGTGAGTGTGGTGTTGTCGACAGGTTAAGCAATACAGCACAGAATGAGCTTATTAATATAGTGACTATTTTCTTAGGTTTAGCAGTGGGCTCTAAGTTATCAGCGTCAGAGTTTTTAACGGTTGAGACTTTAGGGATTCTAGTGCTTGGCGCTTTGGCTTTCTCAATTGGTACGGCATCAGGTGTATTCATGGCAAAAGCAATGAACAAGTTCTCGAAGCACCCAATTAACCCATTAGTCGGTGCGGCTGGAGTATCGGCAGTGCCAATGGCCGCGCGAGTAGTGAACAAAGTGGGCTTAGAGAATAACCCGCATAACTTCTTGCTAATGCACGCTATGGGACCAAACGTAGCGGGTGTACTCGGAAGTGCCGTTGCAGCAGGTATTCTTTTAGCACTTGTCGGCTAAGCTCTATGAATTAAAAAAATTTCTTCCAACCTAAATGCGCAGCTAACTAGCTGCGCTTTTTTTGGGATATTAATTATACCCATATAAAAAACTTTGCTCTGTATGTTCTTGCTCTTGTTCTTCAAGTTTCATGAGGTTCGCGACTTCTTGTCTGTAGGAATTACTTTTTTTTAAGTCCTCTTCGTTACTCTCTTTAATGACGCCTTGACTCTTTAATTCGGATGGCATTTGGGTGATCTCAGAAATCTTCATTTTATCTCTCCTCGAGTTGCACGCTTTGAAGTATTGGTATTTCTGTTTAGTCTTTGCAGAAGTTGTACCAAGAAAAACTTATGTAGGCACTTTAAGTAGTTATAGAAAAGATTTGTTGATTTTGCTTGCTATTTCTTAAATTAATTGCATCAATAACAAGCAATGAATGATCAATTTAGTGCAAAACGACCATGACAAAGCCCTATTCTCAAGCATGTGAAAACAACAAAGCCCCAATTCTGAATAAGATAAAAGCATATCTAACGGGTAAAAAAAGGATTCTAGAAATAGGAAGCGGTACTGGGCAGCATGCTGTGCATTTTGCAAAGCACCTTCCGAATGTAATTTGGCAAACGGCAGATCAAGCCATGCACCATGAAGGGATCAATGCTTGGTTAGATGAGACTAAGCTGAGTAATTTAATTGCGCCAATTACCCTAGACTTAAACCACGATTGGCCCGTGACTGAAAAGTACGAGGCAGTTTACACCGCTAACACGCTTCATATTGTGTCAAAGCCCCTGGTAGAAAAGCTAATTACAGGCGCGGCTAAGCACAGCCAAGCAAAAAGTCATTTATTCATCTATGGTCCATTTAACTTCAATGGCAAGTTTACCAGTGAGAGCAATCAAGTTTTCGATGCCATGTTGAGAGAAAGGGACCCACTAAGTGGTATTCGTGATCAAGAATGGATTGTTTCTTTAGCCAAAAGACAAGGCTATGAATTAGTTCAAGACCATGAAATGCCTGCGAATAACCGACTATTGGTGTTTAAACGGTAATTTGGCTTCACACTCGATAAAGTACTGCTGTAAGGCTTGGGCTTCTCTCGCGCAGTAGTCTTGTAGCGCGATTTTAAATTCAGGTCTGAACAAGGTGTGGTAAGAGTGACGCCACACAGGCTCAAAACCACGGGCGAGTTTATGCTCGCCTTGTGCACCCGCATCAAAAGTGCTGATGCCTTCTTTTATAGCAAGTGCAATACCTTGGTAATAACATAATTCAAAATGCAGTGAGTCATATTGCGACTCAATCGCGCCCCAATAACGGCCATAAAGGGTATCGTCTGAAACAAAATAAAGGCTAGTGGCGACAATATCATCGCTCTTGAACGCGCAGCATAAACGAACTGCATGCGATAAGCTTTTTATCAATAAGGCGAAAAATTCGCGATTTAGATAGCCATTATGGCCTGAGCGCTTTAAATAAGTCAGGCGGTAACTTAAATAAAAAGCATCGAGCAAGGTATCATTAATCTCATCACCTGAAAACCAACGTATGGTTAAGTTTTGTTGTTGTACTTTCAACCGCTCTTTACTGATCATTTTTCGCTTTCGAGCATTGAGCGCTGATAAGAAGTCACTAAAGTTTTGATAACCTTTATTTTGCCAGTGAAATTGCACATTGCGTCTTGGGATCAATGTGGTGTTGGCAAAATGGTTGTGCTCAGATAAAAAGTTAAGATGAATGCCACTGAAACCATTCTCTTCCAACTTAAGTAAAGTTGCTTCAATAAAAGTTATCAGTTCGGGCGTGATGTGTTTGCAGAGAATACGGGGACCTTGCACTGGGGTAAAAGGCACACCACATAGCCATTTAGGATAATACTCTAGCCCATATCTTTCATAGGCTTCAGCAAACGCCCAATCAAAGACGTATTCACCATATGAGTGGTTTTTCAAATAGCCAGGTAAAATAGCCACAATATGGTTGTTTTGCTTTATTACAAGGTGCTGAGGCTGCCAGCCAGTTTGCTTGTTTACACATTCACTTATTTCTAATGCACTGAGCCAAGCATAACTAGAAAATACATGGTCATTTGTCAGTGAGTTCCACGTATGCTCCGGAATATTTGAAATAGAGTCTATAAAGTCATGCTGGTAGGTCATCGGATACACAAAAATCATGGCTATTTTAAATGGCATGATATCAGACTTAATATTTCCTCATATAGCATACGGTAAGTTTTGCACAGTATAGCTAGGTTGATAATGATTTATGCGACCCTAGAGTCTTCAATATGCCTCAATGTATTTATTAACCACCTTAATTTAAAGGTGAGGTTTAGCAAACACTCAATAATACCCAATGACATTGTTGATTATATTCACCGTGTTTTAATAAGTTTTCGTTGCATCCA
>CAYZOE010000028.1:0-25215 GCA_964479805.1 uncultured Pseudoalteromonas sp.
ACTAACTAAGTAGAAAAAGTTCTGCCATTGCCAAAATGCGGCAAAGTTTGCAGCAAGCATCCTGCCTAAGTAACCCCCAATAATTGAACTACCAATATACAGAGTCATATTTCTTTGTAATGCATCACCTTGAAAAGTGGTGCCGATATAACTCGTCATGCCTATTAGTGCTGCAGGTACAGTTAGACCCTGTATAAGTCGACAAATTAACAGTCCTGAGAAGTAATCTGAATAGGCAAAAAGTAAGTTACTTGCAGCGAGAATTAACAAGGCGATACGCAAAATTGACAACGGATTGAACTGGCTCAGCATAACGCCGTAGCAAAGTGGTGCGATGGCAAGTGGCAGCATAGTTACTGTCATTAATACGCCACTGGTTGCAATTGAAACATTATATAACTCAGAAAAAACAGGCAGCAGAGGCTGAGGGGCGTATAAGACTAAAAATGTACAGACAGAGCAAAGCAGTAATTTAAATAATGACATGGGTCTTAAATCTAAAACAGCGCAAATAATAAACTATTGTGCTAAACCTTAATAAGTAAGCTGAATATAAAGCTTAATTTCTGAATATGTTAATGCATTAAACACTTTAAGTTTAAAGTTTTATCAATTAGTTGGTATTTTTTTGCGCTAAATCACACTTTATTTGCTTTACTTTAGTTAGATTGAAGTTGCACCTCTCTTTGTCGTGTCGTGCATCTGAGTTAATATATTGGGAATTGTATTTTCATGGAGTTGCAGCATGGGTTCTCTACAAGACCAATTACTAAAAGCAGGTTTAACGACTGAGCATAAAGCCAAAGTTGCTAAAACCGAAAAACGTAAAGCACAAAAGAAGAAAAAGAAAAAAGGCGCGACAAGTGATCAATCTGACTTACAAAAGCATATTGAACAAACAAAGCTTGAACAGCAGCGCAAAGCCGAAGAGCTAAATCAAGCTAAACAAGCAGAGTTAAAAGAGCGCGAGCAAGTTGCTCGTGTTAAGCAAATATTAGAGCACCACAACCAAGACGAAATTCGTGGTGAAGTGACATTCAATTTTACTTACGACAATAAAGTAAAAGAGTTGGATGTGAACGAGCAAACTAAACAAGCCCTATCAAAAGGGCGTTTAGCAATTTGTGTTCTTGAAGGTAAGTTTTATGTACTTCAAGACGAACCAGCACGTAAGATCGCTGAAGTGGACGAGAAATACATTGTTTTCCATGTTGCTGACGATAAAGTTGAAAGCGATGAAGATGACCCATATGCGGGTTATGAGATACCAGACGATCTAACTTGGTAAATACATGATTGGGGCAAGTAAAGAAATCATATAGTCACACAAGAAGAGAAAATTATGAGTAAAGTAAAATATCTGGTTTTAGGTGCAGGCATAGCGTTCACTGCATTTGCAAACAATGCAGAAGCCGCAGATGGTAAAGCGTTATATACGGCAAAAATGTGCCAAACATGTCATGGTGCTGAAGGTAAAGCGCCAATCATGGACGCATACCCTAAAATCAACGGTCAAAATAAAACATACCTACTTAATCAAATGAAAGACATCAAATCTGGCGCGCGCGCTAACGGTATGTCTATGGCAATGAAGGCGATGGTTGCAAATGTATCTGACGCTGAGCTAGAAGCGATAGCTGATTATTTATCAAAAGTTAAGTAATCCACATTAGTTTGTTAAAAAACCACCGCATGTCGGTGGTTTTTATTTTATTGAACATCGAACAAGAGTCATTTAGACTTCTAAACTTCTAAACTTCTAAACTTCTAAAATGGCTGGTTGAGCCAAGTTAATATTTTAAGGCAAATTATGTTTGAACTACCAAAACTCAACTTAAAAGACAAAGTCAGCGAACAAGAGTGGCAACTTCGTGTTGATTTGGCAGCGTGTTATCGTCTAGTCGAGCATATGCGTTGGGGCGATTTAATTTATACGCATATGTCTGCACGTTTACCAGGTACAGAACACTACTTAGTGAATGCATTTGGTTTGAGTTTTGATGAAGTGACAGCATCTAATTTAGTGAAGGTCGACTTACAAGGCAATATTTTGGATGACACGCCATTTGAAATAAACCCAGCTGGGTTCACTATTCACAGTGCTATTCACGAAGTAAGAGAAGACGCACATTGTGTGATCCATTTACATACAAAAGAAACCATCACTGTTGCCAGCCTTGAATGTGGTCTATTGCCATTAAGCCAGCATTCCATGTTCTCATTGCCCTCTCTGTCTTATCACGGTTATGAAGGCTTAGCGGTTAATGAAGACGAAAAAGCGCGCTTACAGAAGGATTTAGGCACTACCAATCATATGCTGTTAGTTAATCATGGTGGTTTGACTGTTGGCCCAACTGTGGGTGATGCCTTTATGCGTTTTTATGACTTACAGCGAGCTTGTGAAATTCAAGTTGCGATTCATGCAACAGGCCAAAAAGCTGTACCTGTGCCTCAACCAATCATTGACAATATTTATAATCAAGCAAATGTCGTTCATAGCGGTAGTACTGGCGGCCAGTTAGCCTGGCCTGCAATGCTCAGAAAAGCGTATCGCCTTGATCCTAGTTTTGCTGAATAGGAGCTAATATGAAAGTAACTCGCGTCGAAGTTTTTGATATCCATTGTCCAGACAGACCAGCTTGGACTCCAGTTTTTGTTCGCATTCATACTGATGAAGGTATCAGTGGTGTAGGTGAAGCTGGCCTTGCCTATGACTTAGGCCACAGTGCGGCAGCGAGTATGATCAAAGAAATGGCTGAAGCATTTCTTATCGGTCATGACCCGTTCCAAACAGAAATGCTCTGGTCACGTATGTTACGTGAAAGTTTTTGGGGATTAGGTGGAGGCCCTGTTGTTTACGCTGCGATGAGTGCCATTGATACTGCTCTTTGGGATATCAAAGGCAAGGCATTAAATTTGCCTGTTTATCAATTACTCGGTGGTAAGGTGAATTCTGAGCTACGCACTTATGCGTCGCAGCTTCAGTTTGACTGGGATGATGAGTTCAAGGCCCTTGTACAACCCCATGAGTATGCAGAGGCGGCACACAAAGCGATTGCCGAAGGATATGATGCGGTTAAAGTTGATCCTATTATGTATGACAAAGACGGTAATACCTATTATGACCGAACTAAGCTTATCTCACGTGCCGAAATGAAGCTTTATCGAGCGCGTATGGCTGCTATTCGTGAAGCGGTAGGCGATGAAGTAGATATTATTTTCGAATGTCACAGTCTGCCAGGTGCGACATCAGCCATTCAAATTGGTGAGATTGCAGAAGAATTCGATTGTATGTATTACGAAGAGCCTGTGAATTATTTAAACCACTCCTTACATGCTAAAGTTGCCGATAAGGTAGCAGTGCCAATTGCTGGTGGTGAGCGTTTATATAACCGCTGGGGTGTACGTCCATATTTAGAAGACCAAAGTGTTGATGTATTACAACCTGACATCGGTCTATGTGGTGGTTTCACTGAAACGAAGAAGGTGTGTGATTACGCAGATATCTTTGATGTTCGTATTCAAGCGCATGTATGTGGTGGCCCAGTAGCAACAGCTGCATCGCTTCATTTAGAAACAGCTATTCCTAATTTCTTAATTCACGAGCACCACACCTATGCGATTAAGAAATGGAACCGTGAGCTGTGTATTCAGGATCCACAACCTGAAAATGGCATATTCAAAGTATCAGAAACGCCAGGTATTGGTATTGAGCTAAATGATGAAGTGGTTATGCGTTCTTCACGTGTTGAAATCAAATAACAGCTAAACATCACTAAAACTAAAAAAGGTCACATTTCAGTGACCTTTTTTATGACACTAGATAAACATCTTGAAGAGAGTTAACTAAACTTAGCCATCTCATGCTCAAGGTCTTTCGTCAATCCTTTTATACTGTCTGTTGCACTATGAGCATGGTGAGATACATTGGCAGTCTGCGCCGCAGTATCAGAAATGGTAACTACACGCTGAGCGGTATCTTCACCTGCTGCAAGCTGCTCTTTTGCTGCATGAGCGATTTGATGGCTCATCTGTGAAATGGCACCGAGTGAATTGGCAACCATCTGTAAGGCGTCACTAGCATCTTTAGACATCTTCACGGTTTTTTCAGAGGTTTCAATACTTAAGCTCACAGAATTCTTGGCTTCTTGTGTTGCGGACTGAAGATTGCCGATCATAGTGTGAATTTCTTCAGTGCTGGATTGGGTTCTTTGAGCTAACTGTCTTACCTCATCAGCTACAACTGCAAATCCTCTACCTTGCTCACCAGCTCTTGCTGCTTCGATAGCCGCATTCAACGCTAGTAAGTTGGTTTGCTCTGCAATACTTTGAATAACACTGAGAACATTCGCGATATTTTTAACCTCATCATCAAGAATGCGAATGTTATTACCAGCGCTGTCAATTTGCTGCTCTAACAAAGCAATTGCTTGCGCTGCTTCAGATGTTTGTTTATCAGCATTTTGACCTTGTTGTTCTGCTTCTTGAACGGAGTAAGCGGCTTGTTCTGCATGTTCAACAACAGTTTGCGCTGAGGCAGTCAGCTCAGTAATAGCAGAGGCAACCATCTGGGTTTCTTCACTTAAGCTTCGGGTAAGTTGTTCTAATTCTTCTGAACGAGCTTCACCATCATGACTCTGAGTTTGTAATTCTTCACTGACGTGTTGGATACCGTCAACCACGCCTTTTAAACCCGTTTGCATGTATTTCATTTCAGCTAAGATACTTTCTTCATTGGCTTGATTGGTATTGATACTTGTACTTAAATTACCGCGTGCAACACGTTTTACAATTTCTTGAACTTCATCTAACTCCGCGCCAAGTTTGTTGGAGAGGCCCAATCCAAATTTAGCCAAAGCAAAAGCTAATACTGTCGCTATGATCAGAGAGATGGCTAAAAGCCACCGAGCGGTATTCCAATAACGCTCACTGACTTCTTTCATACTGATACCAGTTCCAATATACCAACCAAAGCGAGAGGTTTTTTGAACTACAGAAGTGAGGTCGACAACTTCACCCTCTCGAACAGAATCCCAGTGATAAGTGATGATACGATTAGTTTTATTACCGACAAGCCTTTTGACTTTCTGACCTATGCTTTGGCCACTGGCATCTTTAAAATCGTTAAAGCTGGTGCCGTGCAGTTGAGGGTCGTGAGGAGTTGCAATAAAGTCGAGCTTCTCGTTCACTACGAACACATATTCTGAATCGTGATACTTATTTTCTCGAAGCATTTCGGTCGCTAACTGCTTAGCTTGCGCTTCTTCTAGCTCGCCCGTGTCAACATAATGCTCAAACTGTTCAACAATGTTGACCGTGCTTTTCATGAGTTGATTTATACGAGCAATATTATCACTTTCACTTGCGTGACGAAGCGCTTGTAAGCCAAACACCGCAACTACTAAAAGTGAGACGAATATTGCCGCAGTAAATAAAATTATTTTTATTCTTAAGGTGATACCTGACAGCACGACGGACTCCTAACTTAGTTTAGTCTTTCATGTCTATCATGATTATAGGGTAGATGTTAAGCGAGGAATGTAAAAATGCAGGGTTTATGATGTGATATTTTTTCATAAACCCAGCATATTTATATGGTTATTAGCGAATGAGTTGTATCTCTTGCGTATTCAAAGCGCGGTACTCGCCAGGAGAAAGTGTTTCATCTAACTCGATACCGCCAATATTTTCTCTATGTAATTCAACAACTTTATTGCCTACAGCTGCTAACATGCGTTTTACTTGGTGGTATTTACCTTCACAAATAGAAAGTCTTAAGCTGTAGGTAGCTAAGCGTTCTGCTTTTGCTGGTAAAGTTGCATCTTTTTCACCATGTAACATGACACCCTTTTCCAATTGAGAGAGCATTTCATCACTGATAGGCTCTAGGGTTTCTACCAGATAAGTTTTAAATTTCTTCTGCTTAGGAGAGGTAACTTTGTGTGACCACTCACCGTCATTGGTGATCAGGACTAAGCCAGTGGTATCTATGTCTAAACGTCCTGAAACATGAAAGTTTTTTAAGTTGGGCTCATCAAGTAAATCGAAAACCGTGGCGTGAATTTCGTCATTGTTAGCGCAAATATAGTCTTGAGGTTTATTTAGCATATAATAGCGCAAGCCTAGGTAAGCTATAGGCTCACCTTGCCATTCAACATGGTCATCTTGTGTAATTTGATGGTCAAACTTAGTGATCAGTTCTCCATTTACTATGGCATTACGTTTTTTTATACCCGCTTTGACTTTTGAGCGAGGTAGTTCAGTTATATGGCTAACAAATTTATCTAATCGACAAGGAAATTTCATGTTAAATCACTTTTGTAATGCATTGTGATGGTATTATACGGAAGCCAATATTTTAAATCAGTTCTTTCTGTATACCTCAGGCAATAAATCGTAAACATGAACACTGAGTTGATAGTCACAGCCCAGTAAATCTTCTAAAGCAAACAGTAAGGTTTCACTGAGGTACTGTTTTTTCTCAACTTCACGTCCCGCCATAATATGGGCTTGAACATGGACAAATCCAGCCTTGCCATTACCGAGCTGAAAATGTTGAAAACTAATCGCTCGGGTCTTTACCGTTGTTAAATCAAATAACGCAGTGCCAATTGCAGCTTGATGAATGGTTGCGACCAGTTCTTCGGTCTGTATGTGTAAGTTGTCTGAGTGCTCAATGATAAAGTGCGGCATAGATGACTTCGCTCGTTAATTATGCGTAAATAATGCTATGTTATTTGAATATAGATGTATTGTCAGATGTTTTTAAAACGCACTCTCGTCGCTATTTTGATCACCATAGGATTAATGGGTTGTAGTGATGACGCCGCTAAAGTCAGTTTAGGTTTATTTACTACCAAAGATGTGGTGGTTAAAGCTAAGCAAGATCCTATTGTCAAAGGGGTAACGTGTCATATAAGTCATATAGAAGCGGATTTAGATTTTTCAGATCCTTCAGATATGTCAATTGCCTGTCGACAAACAGGCCCAATTACTGCCGAGCAGTTACAGCAAATAGATTTATCAAAAGATGGTGAAGTGGTCTTTAAAGCTTCCAAAAGTATTTTGTTTAAATCATTAAAAGTGCGTCGTATTTACGATGCCGATAAGCAAACCTTATTGTATTTGTCTTACTCAACTAAAGAGACCAGCGGTAGTCACCATCATGCTTTATCGAGCGTACCTTTATATAATACTCAGGCGTGGAATTGGACCAACAAAGAAAAATAAATATGTTGTCATTATTTAAAACAAAACCTCTAGTATCAAAAGAAGAAGAAAATTGGTTAATCGATGCCTTTATTTGGGCATGCGACAACTTTGATGGCCAATATTTCTTAGAGCATACCCAAGTCATCGAGCCGACAGGGCTATTTTTCCCTGATCAGGTTTCAAGTGTTGAGCAGATGGCGCAAACCGTGTTTAAGCGTGTGCGTGATTACGCGGGCTTACAAGTGTGGCCTGTGCAACTGGTTAACCCTAATCAAATGATGCCTCAGCAAATTGCGCCTTTTAAATTTGTTGAGTCAAATCGCGGTATCGATGCGCAGATCGTTAACCCACCCAGTATGCCAATGAGTTTGTCTTATAACCCGAACCAGATTAATCAGCCGCAAGATCTCGTTGCCAGCTTGGCAGGGAGTCTAGCTTTGATGATGGTATATCAAAAAGGTGTTATGCCGCCGGGGGGGGAAGAGCAAATTCCTGCTGCGAGTGATGCGTTAGCGTGTTTCTTAGGATTTGGAGTAATGATGAGCAATACGGTATATCAATTTAAAGGAGGTTGTGGCTCTTGTTATAACCCGTATGCCAACAGGCAAGCTGCGCTTACCGAGCCCCAGACTGTGTTTATGCATGCATTGATTTGTCATTTTAAGCCGCAAGTTGATGGTAAAAAGCATCTAAAATCCCATTTGCGCAGTATGTATAAACAGGCGCAAAAGCAGATCAAGGCGTTATTAAATGAATCAGCTAACCCATACTTGCTAGCGTTAGAAGAGAAGCGCCATGATCAGTTATCTTGATGAGTTTTTATTAATCGCCATCGCGCATTTCTTTGCTGTGGCAAGCCCTGGACCTGACTTTGCCATTGTACTAAAACAAAGTATCCAGCAGGGGCGTAGCAACGCTTTATGGACTAGTGCTGGTGTTGGGTTGGGAATATTCGTTCATGTCGCATATTGCTTATTAGGTGTGGCTTTAGTGCTAGCAAACTCACCTGAGTTATTTACTATTTTGAAGTATGTTGCTGGTGCGTATTTAGCCTATATGGGTGTGCAAGCGCTCAGAGCTAGGCCTGCATCTGGTGATGGCGATATAGATACCGCTGAGCGTGTTCAGGCTGAGTCGGCGTTTAAAGCATTTAAGCGCGGCTTTTTAGTCAATGCATTGAATCCTAAAGCGACTTTATTCTTTATGTCATTATTTACACTTGTGATTGCGCCAACAACGCCTACTTCTGTGCAAGCGATATACGGTCTTTATATGGCGTTAGCCACTTGGGCATGGTTCTCATTTTTAAGTATGGTTTTGAGTAAGCAACCTGTGCGTGCTTTTTTTCATCGAGCAGGACACTGGTTTGATAGAGGCATTGGTGTGGTATTGATTGCCTTGGCAATTCGAGTGGTGGTGTAGCAATGAAAAAGAAACACATTAACTTTGCCTATGGTTCGAATATGTCTACCTCTAGGCTATTTACGCGTTTACCTCATGCACAATTACTCGGTGTAGGCACTTTACATGCTTATCAATTGACGTTTGATATGCTTTCTACCGACGGCTCAGCAAAGTGTAATATTGTGCCTGCAAAGCAGCGTGAGGTGTTTGTTCACGGTGTACTGTATGCGCTCGATGACCAAGAGCTTGCGAGATTAGATGCAATTGAAGGTGAAAGATACGACCGTGAAGCGGTGGAGATTGTGCGTCCATGTGGAGAAATACTCACTGCTCAGAGTTACATTGCTAATACCTTTATAGATAAACATCTCCCCTTTGACTGGTACGTCGAGCACGTTCTAAAAGGCGCGCAAGAGCATCAATTTAACTCTGATTATATTACTCAAATCTCAGCCCAAGCATCGCAAAGCGATAGTAATCTAGAGCGCGCTGCTAGAGAATGGGCCATTCACAAATGATAAAAGAACAATAATAAGGGACATTATGAAACTTAAGGCATTATTTACAGCCATGTGTTTAGTTGCTGCAACAAGCAGCTTCAATGCATTTGCGAAACAAGTTAAGCCACAAGACGTGGAGCAAGCTGTCAACGACGCTATGTCGCAATTTAACATTCCAGGTATCGCCATTGCTGTGGTAGAGAATGATAAAGTTGTCTTGGCAAAAGGCTTTGGTGTTCGTCACCTAGAGTCAAAAGCGCCGGTTAATGCGAATACGTTATTTGGTATCGCCTCTAACTCTAAAGCCTTTACCGCTGCGGCGTTGGCTATGCTAGTGGATGAGGGCAAAATCACTTGGGACGATAAAGTCATAAAGCATATTCCTGAGTTTAAATTACATGATTCATATGCCACTAGAGAAATGACGATTCGTGACTTATTAAGTCATCGCAGTGGTTTAGGTTTGGGAGCGGGTGATTTGATGATATGGCCAGACACAAATAAATCAGTGCCTGAGCTAATTGAGGGGATCAGCCATCTAAAACCAGTTTCGAGTTTTCGTAGTCAATACGCTTATAACAACTTAATGTTCGTGATGGCCGGTGAAGTTGTAGCCCGTGCAAGTGGTTTAAGTTGGCAAGAGTTTGTCGAGCAAAGAATGATGAAGCCGCTTAAAATGACTATGTCTCGTGCTGGTTTTTCTCGCATCGATAAAGCAAACCAAAATTGGGCAACAGGTCACATTCCAATGGAGGGGGAGTTAACGCCCTTCTTTGTGAATTATCTAGAAGATTTTCGTGGTGCAGGCGCCATTGCGTCTAACGTTAATGAAATGAGCCAGTGGCTACTAACACAGCTTGACGGTGGCAAAATGCCAAATGGTGAGCAATTGTTTAGCACTGAGCAGCAGGTGCAAATGTGGCACCCGCATATTATGCGTGTGGCGTCTAAAAATGCCTTTGAAGCATATCGCCAGCAATTTAGAGGGTATGGCTTAGGTTGGTCGATTGAAGATTACAATGGCTTCAAAAAAGTCGGTCATGGTGGCGGTATATTAGGTATGGTGTCGCAGGTTGCAATGATCCCAGAGAAAAAGCTGGGTGTAGTGGTTTTATCTAATCAGCAAGCTTACCCTGCATTAACAGCCATTATTAATGAAGTATTTGAAGATGCGTTAGGTCTTGAAGAGCAAGATTATGTGACAAAAGCGGCTGAGCGCTTCCACAAAGGTAAACAAGAAGCCTATGCTAAAGCAGGGGCGGTGAAGCTAGAACAAGTACAACCAGCGTTACCTAAACAAAATTATACAGGTACGTTAACCAGCGATTGGTATGGTGATGTGATAGTCGAGTATGTGGCAGATGAGCTACGCATTGATTTTACTCATACTAAAATGCTTAAAGGTAAACTTGAGCACCACTCTGGCAATACGTTTATTGTTCGTTGGGATGACATACTATTAGAGGCAGATGCGTACATTCATTTTGAAATGGATAAAGCACAGCAAGTAAAGTCGGCGAGTATGGAATATGTGAACCCGCACATTACCGACTTTAGTTTTGACTTCCATAATTTGGACTTAAAAGCCAAACATGCAGAATAACGGCAATATAAAACATAGGCCCAGTTAGTTAACTCTAACTGATCCTTTTTGTATTTGGTTAAACTCAGTTTAGGTTATTAACTAGCACCAAAGTCGCAAAGGCGTCATAAGGTAGTTTTGTTAAACTGAATGTGAATTTATCTTGGCAAGGACCCGTTATGCGTACCGCAGTTATCAGTCACCCACATTGTCGCAAACATAAAATGATTGCAGATCACCCTGAGTGCCCAGAGCGTCTTGATGCGGTATCTGACCGATTATTGGCATCTGGACTGGATATTGCTGTGGCTCAAAAAAGTGCCCCTAAAGCAGAGTTAGAGCATATAGCATTGGTGCATGACAGAGCGTTAATTGATAAAGTGCTGACTTCAATTCCGCAAGAAGGATTGAGAGAGCTAGATGGTGATACTTGGCTATGCCCTGATTCGATGAAGGCTGTTGAGCGTGCGGTCGGAGCGGGTATATTAGCGGTTGATGAAATTTTAGCTGATAGCATTGATGCTGCATTTTGCAATGTCAGACCGCCTGGGCACCATGCTAATCAGTCAACGTCTTCTGGCTTCTGTATTTTTAACAACGTTGCTATTGCTGCCGCTTATGCAAAACAGCAGGGTGTGAAACGTATCGCGATTTTAGATATTGACGTACATCATGGTAATGGCACCCAAGATATTTTCAGAGAAGATGATAGCGTACTGTTTTGCTCATTATTTCAGTACCCGTTTTACCCTAATACCGCCATTGAAAATACCGACACGGTTATTAACTCACCATTGGCGATAGCCAGTGATGGGGTTGATTTGAAAGCACTATATTCACAGCAATGGGAACCTACGTTAAGAGCGTTTAAACCAGAGTTAATTTTCATTAGTGCAGGCTTTGATGCCCACCTAGAAGATGATATGGGCAGCCTTAAATTCATTGAGGCCGATTATCAATGGCTAACGGAGCAGGTTGCTGAACTTGTTAAGCAACCAGACTGTAAAGGGATCATCTCCTACCTTGAAGGCGGCTATGCACTCTCTGCGCTTGGCAGAAGTGCAGTAACACATATAAAAGCCTTGGTTGAAGCCTAAATTATCCAAAACTCAGGATATTTAGGCTTGCCTGTATATCTCACAGGCAAAACTATACAGATCTTGCAAAGAAGTGAAGCTTAGTTTAGCAATACAGCAATGACCGTCTTGAGCTAATTGCTGTTGTAGTTTCGTTGTTAACTTATCAAGGCTCATATCAATGCGCTGGTTTGAGGCCAGGTTAAATGCCTCACCATTATTTTGAATATACATCGATTCCCTTTTCTGTTCCTCTGAAAAATAGAAAAGCGCATTAGATAGTGACGACTTACTTTCAATATACTCAATGCCTTGCTCTGTTATGAGCAACAAAGGGAATGCTTGAATAGTCAAAATTTGTCCTCAATAAAAGTTTGTTTCTTAGCGAATATTATACTGACAAAGATTGACTCAATGCGAGGAGTGTTTAATGACATTTTAAAGTCCTCAACCAAGGGTCAAAGGGTTGTATAGCAACCAGTTGCTACCTTGTGAAATCAGTTCATCAGCGTTTATAACAGCAACGACAGTATGCATAAATATTATTTGATGGTTTTACTGAGTGCACAATAACTAAATTCCTATTGATGTACTAAAAATCGATGCTTGCTTTACTTCGATAGTCCCTTATGAATATGGCAACAGTAAGATTGTGACTGCCACTGTGGAGATAGCAAAAGTTTTAAAATTAAAAGTTGTAGCTCAGAGGAGGGTAGAGAAGCAAGTTCAAAAAGAGTTCTTAAAGCAGCTAGATTGTTACTATTTAGAGGTTATTTGTTCTATTGGCCTTTATGTGAATCGCAATGGTTGAGTTTTTACCAAACGCATACACATTCAAATTTAGAAACACCGATGCATTAAATACATCGGTGTTTTGTATTAAGGGTAACTTAACCTGAATTTTGGTTAAGAAATTTACTAATTTAACCAGAGCTCAGGTTAACTTATAAGGCTTCGAAAGCCACCTCGTAAGAAGTGAATTTACGAATGTTGATAACGCCTTTGTCAAAGATTAAGTACTGACCTTTAATGCCTTCAAGTACGCCAGACACTTCAGGATCTTTGTCGAAGTTAAACGAGCTGATCTTGGTCGGGTATTCTGTAACAGGAAAATCTAAATCAACGACTTCTTCATCTAATTGTTCAATGGCGGTAGCACCAAATAACTCAGCCAACTCATATAATTTAGCTTGAATTTGTGGGATAAGCTCAGCAGCCGCGGCTTTTAAATCAACATCGACACTGACGCCTTTGAGCATATTGCGCCAATTGGTTTTATCGGCAATGAACTCGGCTAAAGCGACTTCTACGAGACCTGACTGTAAGCGTGTTTGCACTTTAAAAATTGGTAGAGCTTGCGTCGCACCTTGGTCAATCCAGCGCGTAGGAATTTGTGTGTGGCGAGTAATACCTACTTTTAACCCAGATGTATTTGCAAGGTAAACATAGTGCGGGATCATGCAATTTGCCTCACCCCACTCAGGCTCGCGACAGGTACCTTGATCAAAGTGACAGGTTTCAGGTTTCATAATACATATGTCACAGCTAGCCAGTTTTTTCATACACACAAAGCAATGACCTTGTGAGTAACTTTTTTTGGTTTTTTTACCACAGCTACAACAGTAAATATTGCCCGTGAAAGTGAGCTTAATCGCTTTGCCGAAATATTGGTTTAGATTAACCAATTCATCGCCTAGTGGAAGATGATATTGAATCGGTTGAGTGTGGTCTGCTTTTAGTTTACGCAGTGTACCTTGCATCTTTACGCCCCTAAAGATGTGAAAATTTAAGTGCGCAGTCTAGCAAAGCTGGTGGCTAGTTAAAAGAAAGGCCCTCGAAAGGGCCTTTAATCATCTAAATAGATGTGAGATTACTGTTCGCGAGCAATGGCGCGATAAGCGATATCAGTACGGAACTCAACGCCGTCCCAATTGATTTCGTTTACAAGCGCATAAGCGCGCTTTTGCGCTTCAGTCACAGTGTGACCAAGTGCAGTTGCACAAAGTACACGACCGCCTGCTGTTACAACGTTTTCGCCGTCTTGCTTAGTACCTGCGTGGAATACTTTCTCGCCTTCAGCATAATCAACACGAAGACCTGAGATAGCATCACCTTTTGGATAGCTACCAGGGTAGCCTTTCGCTGCAAGTACGACGCCTACCGCTGCACGTGAATCGAACTTAATTTCAGTTTGATCTAGCTCTTCACGGTTTGCCGCTTGAATTAGCTCTACTAAGTCAGACTGTAAACGTAGCATGATAGGTTGAGTTTCAGGGTCACCGAAACGACAGTTATACTCGATTACCTTAGGTGTACCGTCAGCGGTGATCATCAGACCTGCGTATAGGAAACCTGTGTAAGGAGCACCTTCACTAGCCATACCTTCAACCGTTGGGTTGATCACTTCGTTCATGATGCGCTCATGAATGTCAGCGGTTACAACTGGCGCAGGAGAATAAGCACCCATACCACCCGTGTTAGGGCCTTGGTCGCCATTGTATGCACGTTTGTGGTCTTGGCTTGTTGCGAATGGCAGCACGTTTTTACCGTCAACCATGACGATGAAAGAGGCTTCTTCACCTTCAAGGAACTCTTCGATAACTACACGACTACCTGCTTCACCGAATGCATTTCCAGCAAGCATATCGCGGATTGCTTCTTCCGCTTCAGCTTCTGTCATTGCAACGATCACACCTTTACCTGCTGCAAGGCCATCAGCCTTAACAACAATCGGTGCGCCTTTTTCTTTTAGATAAGCAAGTGCAGGTTCGATTTGTTCAAACGTTTGATATTCCGCAGTTGGAATATCATGGCGTGCTAAGAAGTCTTTTGTGAACGATTTAGAACCTTCTAGTTGTGCTGCTGCCGCTGTTGGACCGAAGATAGCTAGACCTTCTTCACGGAAGCGGTCAACCACACCAATAACTAATGGTGCTTCAGGGCCAACAATAGTTAGCTCGACGTTGTTGTCTTTTGCAAATGCAACAAGTGCATCTAGGTCTTCAACACCAATCGCCACATTTTCTAACTTAGGCTCTAGTGCAGTACCTGCATTACCAGGTGCAACAAAAACGGTTCTTACAGAAGGGTTTTGAGCGGCTTTAAACGCAAGCGCGTGTTCACGGCCGCCACTGCCAATGACTAGTACATTCATGGCGTATTTATCCTATTATAACTTTTTGAATTTTAGGGTCATGCGATCGCTTTCCCCAATTGCCTTATACTGCTCAGCTTTTTCTTCACCTAAAGCTAAACGTGGTGGCAATGTCCAAACACCTTTCGGGTGGTTAGCACTATCAAGTGGGTTAGCGTTAACTTCGCTTGCTTCTACCAATTCAAAACCTGCTTTTTTAGCAACTTCGATAACATAGCTTTGCTTCATATACCCTGATGACTTTTGGTCTTCGTCGGCACGGTGTTCTGGTAAACGGTGTTCAACAACACCTAAGATACCACCCGTTTTAAGCGCTTTATTAAATGCTTTAAATGCACTTAAAGTGCTCTCTTCACCACCACGCATGTACCAGTTGTGTACATTACGGAAGGTTAAAACCATGTCAGCAGAACCAGCAGGGGCAATGTCTGAGTGAGTAACTGGTGCAAACTCGGTAATTTTTACTTCGCTAAAGCGTGTATCTTCAGCCACTTTTTGTTTAAAACCAGCCAGTGAGCGCTGGTAATAACCTACTTTTGAATCTGCAGGGAAGTGCGCTGCATAGAAAGTACCTTGCCCTTTAACAGCAGGTGCTAAGATCTCTGAATACCAACCACCACCAGGCGCAATTTCAACCACTGTCATATTTGGCTTAAGGCCAAAAAATTCAAGGGTTTGTGCAGGGCGACGGTATTGGTCACGGGCGCGGTTCTTATCGGAACGTGCGCTATCAGCAACTGCCGATGTTAACTGTGCAGAGCTAGATGATGTTGATGAACCTGTTGCAGAACAACCAGCAATGGCAGTAACAATGCTAGCAGCGAGAAGTGTTTTTAAACCGAATTTCATTTTTTATGTCCTTCACTTTGAGTGTGTTTTAAGCAGACTACTTGAAATTGGGAGAAAGAAAAAGCGCGAAACGATGAATGTTTCGCGCCTATCGATTAGTGACGGAAGTGGCGCATGCCAGTAAATACCATCGCCATGCCAGCTTCATCAGCTGCCGCGATAACTTCTTCGTCACGCATTGAACCACCCGGTTGAATAACTGCAGTGATACCCGCTTCAGCAGCGGCATCAATACCATCACGGAATGGGAAGAATGCGTCAGAAGCCATAACAGAACCTTTAACTTCTAGGTTCTCATCAGCCGCTTTAATACCAGCAATCTTCGCAGAGTAAACGCGGCTCATTTGACCTGCGCCTACACCAATTGTCATACCGTCTTTTGCGTATACAATTGCGTTTGATTTAACGAACTTAGCGACTTTCCAGCAGAACATTAGATCTTTCAGTTCTTGCTCTGTTGGCTGGCGCTTAGAAACCACTTTAAGGTCACCCATTTCAACCATGCCTTGGTCACGGTCTTGTACTAAGATACCGCCATTAACACGCTTGATGTCAGCTTGCGTCGTTTTGCTTGACCATTCGCCACACTCAAGAAGACGAACGTTCTTCTTAGCTGCAACGATTTGCGTCGCTTCTGCAGAGATACTTGGTGCGATGATCACTTCAACGAATTGACGTGAAACAATCGCTTCTGCTGTGTTTGCATCTAGCTCACGGTTGAATGCAATGATGCCACCAAATGCAGACGTAGGGTCTGTTTTGAAAGCACGCTCGTAAGCTGCAAGAATATCTTCGTCTACCGCTACGCCACAGGGATTTGCGTGCTTAACGATAACACATGCTGGCTTATCGAACTCTTTTACACACTCAAGCGCTGCGTCAGTGTCAGCGATGTTGTTGTAAGAAAGCGCTTTACCTTGAAGTTGCTTTGCAGTTGCAACTGATGCTTCTTCAAGGTTGTTTTCAACATAGAAAGCAGCATCTTGGTGAGAGTTTTCACCGTAACGCATATCTTGCTTCTTAGTGAATTGCATGTTGATAGTACGAGGGAATTTAGTCTCAACAGCAGCTTCTTCAGTGTAGTCAGGAACCATTTTACCGAAGTAGTTGGCAATCATACCGTCGTATTGTGCTGTGTGCTCGTATGCTGCAATCGCAAGGTCAAAACGTGTTTGATACGTTGTTGAGCCTTCGTTTGCTTGCATGTCAGCAATAACGCGATCGTAATCTGATGCGTTTACAACAATCGTCACGTCTTTATGGTTTTTTGCCGCAGCGCGAACCATAGTTGGGCCACCGATGTCGATGTTTTCAATCGCATCTTCTAAAGTACAACCTTCTTTTGCAACAGTTTGTGCAAATGGGTAAAGGTTAACAACAACCATATCTATAGCCGAAATGTTGTTTTCTTCCATCACGCCTTCGTCTTGGCCGCGACGACCTAAGATCCCGCCATGTACTTTCGGGTGAAGGGTTTTTACTCGGCCATCCATAATTTCTGGGTGACCTGTATAGTCAGATACTTCCGTGGCAGCAATGCCGTTCTCTGTTAGTAGTTTAAACGTACCGCCAGTTGAGAGCACTTCAACGCCTTGCGCACTGAGTGCGCGAGCAAATTCAACAATACCGGTTTTATCTGACACGCTTAGTAGCGCGCGACGAATTGGACGATGTATATCCATGATGGTTTGGGTTTCCTCAATGATTACTTAAGGGCTAGCTTAGAAGTGCGCTATTTTAGCCTAAAATGAATGAGAAAACGATTAAAAAGGCAGAGAAGAGGGTGAGAAAAACTGAATTCATACTGTTGATATTTTACTAAAGTGTTTTGTTTGAAATTTAAGTATTAGTGTCTTCAGGCGTTAAATTATTAAAATTTAGGCAATAAAAAAGCACCTTAAGGCGCTTTTTTATTAATACCAATCCTCTTAATCGAGTGATTTATTTTGAGGCAAGTAAAATTAGTCGATAGCTAGGCAAAAATTTTGCAATTTAGTTGTTCTAAATAAGGAATTTTTAACGAAGCTAGCGTCAGTTTTAGTCCCTCAAAATAATTAAGTATTATTGAGGATTGGTATAAGCATTAAGCAAAAACTGAAATTAGTTCATGCCGTACTTTTTAAGCTTCTTACGAAGAGTACCACGGTTGATACCTAGTAAGATCGCAGCACGAGTTTGGTTACCACGAGTATAAGTCATTACTTCTTCTAAAAGTGGCGCTTCAAGCTCAGAAAGAACAAGATCGTAAACGTCTTGTACGTCTTGACCGTTAAGCTGTTTTAAATAGTGGTGTACAGCTTTTTTTACTGCATCGCGCAAAGGTTGCGGTTTCTCTTGTGACTGAACGTGAGCGTTAGTAATAAATGGAGAAGTCACATTTTGTTCGAACATCTTTATGTCTCTTTCTTAGTTAGCTGCTAGTGTTTTAAAGTATTGCTCTAATGCCTCGATTTGCTCATGTGGCGTTTCAAGGGCATTAAATACTCGCCTAAATTGACCTTCTTGGTCATGGGCCTGCAAATACCAAGATACATGCTTGCGTGCGATGCGCGCTCCCATCGGCTCCCCGTAGAATTGATGGAGGTTCACTAAGTGCTCCATCAGTATACTTTGCACTTCAGACAATGCTGGTGCAGGCATATGCTCTCCGGTTCGCAAATAATGGTCTATCTCTCGGAAAATCCAAGGGCGACCTTGGGCGGCTCGACCAATCATAATGGCATCTGCGCCCGTACATTCCAGTACCTGCTTCGCTTTTTCTGGAGAGGTGATATCTCCATTCGCAACCACAGGAATTGATATTGAACGTTTAATATCCCGAATCGTGGCATATTCAGCTTCCCCTTTGTACATGCAAGCACGCGTGCGACCATGCACAGCCAAAGAAGCAATTCCATTACGTTCAGCTATCTTTGCAATCTCAACACCATTGCGGTTATCGGTATCCCAGCCTGTACGGATCTTTAATGTCACCGGCACATCAACGGCTGCGACAACTGCCTGAACAATTTCTTCAACCAGTTGTGGATACTGCAACAATGCAGAGCCTGCTAATTTCTTATTCACTTTCTTAGCGGGGCAGCCCATATTGATATCTATGATCTGCGCACCGTTATTTACATTGAACTGGGCTGCTTGTGCCATCAACTCAGGATCGGCACCTGCAATTTGTACAGAGCGAATACCAGACTCACCAGAATGATCCATACGGTTCATCGACTTATCTGTTTTCCACACTTTTGGATTTGAAGACATCATTTCTGATACCGCAAGACCTGCACCCATTCGACGACATAATTGTCTGAATGGTCTATCAGTGATCCCAGCCATCGGAGCTACAATCAAGTTGTTTTCAAGTTGGTATGGACCTATACGCACTGCTATCCAAATCTGCCTCGTTTCAAGGGGCGCTAAGTTTACGGTTTTTTTCGAAAAAATCAAAGGCTAATAATTGAACATTATTGCTTTTTTTTTGAACTTTATATCTTGACTTTTGATAACAGTTTGAAGGGGCTTTCTTATTGGGGGATTTTTGAGCAAAAAGAGTGTATGTGAAGAAAAATAATTTGGATCATGAAAGTGAAGAAATCGTAAAGCCTGTTAAACACAGGCTTTAGCTGTTACAAGTTACTAACTCAATAGACAGATTATTTTGCTTAACTTGTTTTCATTTGACCACTTACACGCGTCCATTCCCCTTCTTGCGCAATGGCTTCAAGGTCAATAAATGGGGCGTAAACATCAGCAACCGATTGTGCTTGTTCTTCTAAGATACCAGACATGGCAATCGCACCAGTTGGTTTTAAGAAGCCAAGGATGATTTCATGCAGTTCACGAAGTGGCTGAGCAAGGATATTTGCCACCACAATATCAGCATGAAACTCCGGTTGGTTTTCAGGCAGGTATACTTCAAGTTGGTCGGCTACGCCGTTACGCTCTGCATTATCTTTAGAAGCAATTAATGCTTGCGGGTCAATATCAATACCAATAACTCGCTCAGCACCAAGTTTGATTGCTGCAATGCCTAAAATACCTGAACCACAACCAAAGTCGACAACTGTTTTACCCGTCAAGTCTTGGCTTTCTAGCCATTTTAAACAAAGGGCGGTTGTTGCATGTGTACCAGTGCCAAATGCCAGACCTGGATCTAGCAGTACGTTTACTGCATTTGGTTCTGGAATATCACGCCAGCTAGGACAGATCCAAAGTCGCTCACCAAACTTGATTGGATGGAAGTTATCCATCCATTCGCGTTCCCAGTCTTTATCTTCGAGCTGCTCTATTTTGTAAGTGAGCGTATCAGCAACATTGGCTTTTAGATACGCGACAACCACGTCCATATCGTGTGCAGCATCGAACAGGCCGATCACCATGGTCTCTGGCCATAAGATGACTTCGCCGGGCTTTGGTTCATATACCGGAGTATTACTGCCGTCCATAAAAGTGACAGATGGACAGCCTACGTCTAAAAGTAAATCACTGATTTGATCAGCGCTTTCTTTGTTAGCGTGAATGCGAATTTGGATCCAAGCCATGTGTATTCCTAAATCATGAGTTAATAAAAAGGCCGCTTATAGCGGCCTTTAAAATAAGTTTTTTATTCTTAGCCTTTGACGTCTAAGAAGCTTTTTAATAAGTCAGAGCGTGAAGGGTGGCGAAGCTTACGAAGTGCTTTAGCTTCAATCTGACGAATACGCTCACGTGTTACATCAAACTGTTTACCTACTTCTTCTAATGTGTGGTCAGTATTCATATCGATACCGAAACGCATACGAAGAACTTTAGCTTCACGAGCTGTTAAGCCTGCTAATACTTCGTTCGTTGCGCCACGAAGACTTTCCATCGTTGCTGAATCAATCGGAGACTCAATTGTTGTGTCTTCGATGAAATCACCTAAGTGCGAATCTTCGTCATCACCAATTGGTGTTTCCATTGAGATAGGCTCTTTTGCAATCTTCAATACCTTACGGATCTTGTCTTCAGGCATCATCATGCGTTCTGCCAGCTCTTCAGGGCTTGGCTCACGACCCATTTCTTGTAGCATCTGACGTGAAATTCGATTTAGTTTGTTGATCGTTTCAATCATATGTACAGGGATACGGATTGTACGTGCTTGGTCAGCAATAGAGCGTGTAATCGCCTGACGGATCCACCAAGTCGCATAAGTTGAGAATTTGTAACCACGTCGGTATTCGAATTTATCAACTGCTTTCATCAGACCAATATTACCCTCTTGGATAAGATCCAAGAACTGTAGACCACGGTTGGTGTATTTCTTCGCAATTGAAATTACAAGACGTAAGTTCGCTTCAACCATTTCTTTTTTCGCACGGCGAGCTTTAGCTTCACCGATACTCATACGACGGTTGATGTCTTTGATACGCTCAATTGTTAAACCTGTGCTTTCTTCGATCGCCTTAAGTTTGTTGATACAGCGCTCTACTTCAGGCTTAACGTCCTGTAATTTTATAGAATATTTTTCGTTAGCTGCAATTTCTGCATCGACCCAAGCCATATCAGTTTCGTTGTTGGCAAAATGCTTAACAAAAGTCTTTTTCGGTACCTTAGCAATTTGTACTACTTGCTTCATGACAATACGTTCTTGAACACGAACTTTGTCCATCATTTCACGCATATTATTAACCATGCGATCGAATTGCTTAGGTACTAGTTTGAAAGTACGAAAATGATCACCAATTTCAGTGATTGCAACTTGCGCATCAGGGTGAGAACGACCTTTCGTTTCAAAGATAACGCGTGCTGCGCTATAAAGCTCACGAAGTTTTTCGAAGTTTTCGCGTGCTTCTTCAGGATCTGGACCTGTATCTGCTTCTTCTTCGTCTTCGTCATCATCACCATCGTCATCTTCATCAGCTAAGTCTTCGTCACTTAGTTCAGAACCGATGTGTGTGGCAGAGATTTGAGTTTCTTCAGCATCAGGATCAAAGAAACCAGAAATAATATCGCTAAGGCGAATTTCTTCAGCTTCAAATTTATCCCATTGCTCAAGCAGATAAGTGATGGCTTCAGGGTACTCAGCAACTGAGATTTGTACTTGGTTGATGCCTTCTTCAATACGCTTAGCGATTTCGATTTCGCCTTCACGCGTAAGTAGTTCAACAGTACCCATTTCACGCATGTACATGCGTACCGGATCGGTAGTACGACCGATTTCTTTTTCCACAGTTGCAAGTGCGGCAGCGGCTGCTTCAGCAGCATCTTCGTCTGTCGTAGTTTCTTGCATCATTAGTTCATCGGCATCAGGTGCATTTTCAGCTACCTTGATACCCATGTCATTTATCATACTAATGATGTCTTCTACTTGATCTGAATCTATGATGTCCTGTGGAAGGTGATCGTTAACTTCTGCAAACGTTAAGTAACCTTGTTCTTTACCTTTCTGAATCAGAAGTTTGAGTTGTGACTGAGGAGATTGATCCATAGAGAATTATGCTTCCACTCTGATAAGTTGATACAACAGGCGCTAGCACTACAGCATTTTAAGCTAGGCGCACGTGAATAGAACATTATAACAGCAATGATTAATGTTCGCTAGTCATTCTAACGTTTAAGTGCCTGAGTTAATAATGCAAGCTCGAGTTTTTCATCTCTACTTAAACCGTCAGTCTTGTCTTTTATTAATAAGGTCTCGTGTCTGTAATTTAAACACTGGTTTTCAATAAACTGGAAAGAATCTTTAAAATAATCTTCAAGTTTTTCATCAGCGACACCATGTTGCCAAACAGCCAGTTTTTTTAAAGCGTCAAACTCAGGTGTTTCTCTATATTGTTCGAGCAGTTGTGCCGTCGTTATATCACTATTTTGCAAGCATAAGTGCTGAATATTGAGCAGCAGTTGAATCCCGGGAATGGCCATTTCAGCAAGTTCAGGCATATACTCAACGCAGCTGGCGAGATTAGGATTCTGTAATAGCAAACCTATGGCACCACGCATAGGGGTCACTTTGAACTTTCTTTCTATTGAAAGTTGCTCGTTTGGATTATCTACTTTTTTAGCTAGCTGCTCTTTAGTTCGACCGATCAGCTTTGCCAATGTTTCTAGCAGGTTTTCTTGATAGAACTCACTGGGTACTTTAGAAATAAGCGGTAATGTATCGCTCATTAACTTGGCTTTACCAGAGTCTGATGTGACATCGCAATTTTCTAATAACTTACGAAACAGTACTTTTGAAAAGTCTTCAGCTTGATCTAGACGAGATTCAAATGCATCTTTGCCTTCTTTTTGCACCAATGAATCAGGGTCTTCACCATCCGGTAAAAACACAAAGCGCAAAGACTTGCCGTCTTTCAAGTTGCTTAAAGCGTTCTCAAGTGCACGCCAAGCCGCATCGCGACCCGCTCTATCACCGTCATAACAACAAATGACCAAATCGGTTGTTCTAAATAGGGTCTGCATATGCTCTGGGGTTGTGGCTGTCCCAAGTGCCGCTACTGCGTAACTTATGCCTTGTTCGGCTAATGCCACAACGTCCATATAGCCTTCAACAATGAGCATTCTTTCAAGCTTACTATTTGCTTGTTTTGCTTCATATAATCCATATAGCTCTAAACTCTTATGGAAAATGCGCGTTTCAGGCGAGTTCAAATATTTAGGACCTTGATCATCGCCCATCACACGTCCGCCAAAAGCAACGACACGGCCACGCTTATCACGAATAGGGAACATTAACCGGTTACGGAAGAAGTCGAATTGTTTTCCTGGTGTTTTTTCTGATGCGAGTTTCAATTCGAGTAATTGTTGCTTTTGTGCTGGATTGCGAGCTAGTTGTCCGCTTAATGCATTCCATTCGTCCGGAGCATAACCAATGAGGTATTTTTGAACTGTTTCACCAGATAAGCCCCGACCTTTTACATAGTCGATGACTTGCGTTGCATTTTTGTGGTGTTTCAATTGGTGCTGAAAGAACTTCGCAGTTTGCAACATTAAGTCATAGTCAGACTTTTTTTCTTGCATGCTGCGTTCAGGTTTACCTGAACCTTGTTCTCGTGGAACTTCTAGATTCAAAAGTGCAGCGAGTTCTTCAATGGCATCGACAAACTCAAGCTTGTCGTAGTCCATCATAAATGAAATAGCGTTACCATTAGCGCCGCAACCAAAGCAATGGTAAAACTGTTTATCTCTAGAGACAGTGAAAGAGGGAGTTTTTTCGTTATGAAAAGGGCAGCATGCTTGATAATCTTTGCCTGCTTTTTTTAGGCCAATACGATTATCAATCAGGTCAACAATATCGGTTCTATCGAGCAGTTCGTCGATAAATTGTCTTGGAATTTTTCCTGCCATAAATACTCTAGAGCTTATACGAAGAAACCGAGCGCATGGCTCGGTTTACTTAAACATACTATCAGTATGAGGGATTATGCGCTTAATCTTTGCTTAATTAAACCAGAAACTTTACCTAAATCGGCTTTACCTTCTGCTTTTGCTTTGATTAAACCCATAACTTTGCCCATGTCTTGCATACCTGCTGCACCGGATTCGGCGATTGCAGCATCAATCAAAGCTAAAATTTCTTCTTCAGTCAAAGGCTGAGGTAAGAAAGCTTCAAGCGCTTCAATTTCATTGGCTTCAATTTCGGCTAAATCATCACGACCCGCATCTTTGTACTGGGTGTATGAATCACGGCGTTGCTTAACTAACTTAACTAGGACAGAGGTAATACCTGCATCGTCTAAAGTCGTTTTATTGTCAATTTCACGCTGTTTGATTTCAGCAAGAACCATACGAATTGCGCCAAGGCGAACCTTGTCTTTTGCTTTCATAGATTCTTTTTGTGCGTCTTTTAGCTGTATTAAAAGGCTCATTTATACAAGACCAAAAACGGATTAGTATAATTTAACGCGACGTGCGTTTTCGCGAGAAAGCTTCTTCATGTGACGCTTTACTGCAGCAGCCTTTTTACGCTTACGCTCAGCTGTTGGCTTTTCATAGTGCTCGCGACGACGAACTTCTGAAAGGATACCTGCTTTTTCACATGAACGCTTGAAACGACGAAGTGCTACGTCAAATGGTTCGTTCTCTCTTACTTTAATTACTGGCATTAAAAATTCACCTACCTAATTTATGAGCTAAGCTCATCTGATCAAATGATGACCACGTGGTTCAAAAATGGTGCGGTATTGTAAGCCGAAGCATTACCGTGTGTAAAGACTAAATTTTAGCAAATTACTTAGCATTTTTTTAATTTCGTTTATAAAGCCTGCAAAGTACTTGTCCTGCTTGTTTTTCTTTTAATACTTGCCAGTTATCAGGGGCATCAAAAGTACATTCTTTTTCGACTTCAACATAGATTAATGCCTCATCAGAAAGCCAATTATTCTGCTCGAGTAAGTGGCAGCTTGGTTCGGCAAGCCCTTTTCTAAAAGGCGGGTCAACAAAAACCAAATTAAACTTATCATCTTGATTTTCAATAGTTAAGTG
>CAYZOE010000028.1:25315-45779 GCA_964479805.1 uncultured Pseudoalteromonas sp.
TGCTGATTTTTTTCTCATGCTTTTGACATCAAACTGATTGTTATTTGGTGCTTAAATTAACTTAGGCAGCATTTTTACTACCTAGTGTTACGTGATACACTGGACAAAGTTTTCAGTACAACTCTTATTGGCTAACGAAAAGCTTTGTTCTACCAGAGTGAGTTAGTTTATCAGACTTTATCTATATGGTATTTAGCGGGTATGGGAAAAAAGAATAAATTTCTGTCTTGGTTAGGCTTTGGCAAAAAAGATGAAGAGCAACAAAAGGCTCAACAAGCAGAAGAGCAGGCGCGATTAGAAGCTGAGAAGTTGGCGCAAGAAAAGGCTGAGCAAGAACGCATCGCTAAAGAGCAAGCGGAGCGTGAAGAAGCTGCGCGTTTAGCTCGTGAGGCTGAGCAGGTTCGATTAGAAGCTGAGAAGTTTGCGCAAGAAAAGGCTGAGCAAGAACGAATTGCTAAAGAACAAACCGAACGTGAAGAAGTTGAGCGTTTAGCACGTGAAGCAGAAGCGGCTGAGCAAGCGTGTTTAGAAGCTGAAAGGCTAGAGCAAGAGCGTATTGCTAAAGAACAAGTTGAACGTGAAGAAGTTGAGCGTTTGGCGCGTGAAGCAGAAGCGGCTGAACAAGCTCGTTTAGAAGCTGAAAGAGTAGAGCAAGAACGTAGTGCTAAAGAACAAGCAGAACGTGAAGAAGCTGAGCGTTTAGCGCGTGAAGCAGAAGCGGCTGAGCAAGCGCGTTTAGAAGCTGAAAGAGTAGAGCAAGAACGCATTGCTAAAGAACAAGCCGAACGTGAAGAAGCAGAGCGTTTAGCACGTGAAGCAGAAGCCGCTAAGCAAGCACGTTTAGAAGCTGAAAGATTAGAGCAAGAACGCATTGCTAAAGAACAAGCAGAACGTGAAGAAGCAGAGCGCTTAGCACGTGAGGCAGAAGAAGCTGAGCAAGCACGTTTAGAAGCTGAAAGATTAGAGCAAGAACGCATTGTTAAAGAACAAGCCGAACGTGAAGAAGCAGAGCGCTTAGCGCGTGAAGCAGAAGTCGCTGAGCAAGCACGTTTAGAGGCTGAAAGACTAGAACAAGAACGCATCGCTAAAGAACAAGCCGAACGTGAAGAAGCAGAGCGCTTAGCTCGTGAAGCAGAAGAGGCTGAACAAGCACGTTTAGAAGCAGAAAAACTAGCTGAAGAAAAAGCCAAAGCGGAAAATCCTAAAAAAGAAGGTTTCTTCGCTCGCCTTAAAAAAGGTCTCTTAAAGACAAAAGCAAATATAGGCTCTGGTTTTGCATCGATCTTTAAAGGTAAGAAAATTGATGATGACCTTTTTGAGGATCTAGAAACACAACTGCTTACTGCTGATTTAGGTGTCGATACCACTATGAAACTAATCGATAATCTGACAGATGCCGCTGACAGGAAGCAACTCAAAGATGGTGAAGCACTTTACGATTTAATGAAGCAAGAAATGGCAGAAATGCTAAAAGTTGCAGAGAAGCCATTAGAAATAAATGCTGATAAAAAACCATTTGTGATTTTAATGGTGGGTGTAAACGGTGTTGGTAAAACAACAACGATTGGTAAACTTGCTAAGCAGTTCCAACAAGAAGGCAAGTCAGTGATGTTGGCTGCTGGTGATACTTTCCGTGCAGCAGCTGTTGAGCAGCTACAAGTTTGGGGTGAGCGTAACGATATTCCAGTCGTTGCTCAGCATACAGGCGCTGATAGTGCATCAGTGGTATTTGATGCTTTCCAAGCTGCAAAAGCACGTAATGTTGATGTGTTAATTGCAGATACTGCGGGTCGTCTTCAGAATAAAGACAACTTAATGCAAGAGCTTGAAAAAATTGCGCGCGTGATGAAGAAGTTAGACCCTGATGCGCCGCATGAAGTCATGCTAACCATCGATGCGGGTACTGGTCAAAACGCCATTAGCCAAGTTAACCTATTTAATAAAGCGGTCGGCTTAACAGGTATCACTTTAACTAAGCTAGATGGTACCGCGAAAGGTGGTGTTATCTTTGCTGTTGCCGATAAGTTCCAGATCCCTATTCGTTATATTGGCGTAGGTGAAGGCATTGATGACTTGAGAACTTTCAAGAGTGATGATTTTATCGAGGCGTTATTTAGCCAAGACGATTAACAAAGGAATAAAAGGGAGTGTTTACTCCCTTTTTGGTCTCAAAATAATAAAAGATAGTGAAGGCCTGACATGATCCGATTTGAAAATGTAAGTAAAACTTATCCTGGTGGTCATAGAGCGTTAGAAAAAGTCAGTTTTGAATTAGCTGATGGTGAGTTAGCGTTTTTAACTGGCCACAGTGGAGCAGGTAAAAGTACGCTGTTAAAGCTTATTAGCGTCATGGAACGGCTGTCAGCGGGTCATGTATACATTAATGGCGTTAACTTAAACGTTGTCAAAAACCGACAAATCCCCTACGTTCGCCGTGATATTGGGATTATTTTCCAAAACCATCGACTGTTAGATAGGTATAACGTGTTTGATAATGTGGCGCTGCCATTAGTGATTGAAGGGATGCACCACAAAAATATCACCAAACGTGTTCATGCTGCGTTAGATAAAGTGGGACTTTTAAATAAAGTAAAATGTCAACCCAGTACTTTATCAGGTGGTGAGCAACAACGTGTCGGGATTGCGCGTGCTATCGTAAATTCTCCGCCTTTATTACTTGCAGATGAGCCTACGGGTAACTTAGACCCAGAACTATCAATGGAAATTCTCAAGCTATTCGAAGATTTCAATCGGCATGGCACCGCTGTGTTAATCGCCACCCATGACTTGGGGTTAATCGCTAGAATGAAGTATCGCAGCCTCACTTTGGATCATGGTCGCTTAATCACAGATCCATTAGCGCAGGGGGTGCTATGAGTTTACTTTTTAAAAGTCGTAACTCCCAAGGTGGCAGCAATAACCGTAATGGCATTAGCGCGCTGTACTTTTCGCTACTGAACTTTATTCGCCAAGGCATAAATAGTTTAGGTGAGATGTGGCGAACGCCAATCGCCTCTTTAATGACTATTTTGGTATTAGGGTTGAGCTTAACTCTACCAGCGACTTTATATGTGGTCGTTAAAAACGTACAACAAGTGAGCAGCGGGTTTAGTGATGCCGCTGAGATATCTTTATTTGTAAAAGAAGAGCTCAATGATGCACAAACGCAGACATTGGTAAAACGTTTAGCACTTTACCCAGAGATTGAAAGCGTCAGCTATATTTCAAAGTCCCAAGCGCTAAAAGAATTTAAACAGGTTTCAGGCTTTGGGCAGGCGTTAGATTACTTAGATGAAAACCCATTACCGAATGTGGTGCTAGTGACGCCGACCGTGCGCTATAGAAAACCTAAAGCTGCTCAGCAACTCCTGACTAAACTTGAAGCTGAGAGAGAGGTCGAATTCGGTAAGTTAGATATTGCTTGGTTAGAGCGTTTGAACGCACTATTAAGCCTTTTAAAAGAAAGTGTATTTACAGTGGGACTGTTATTACTCAGTGCAGTGATACTTATTATAGGTAATACCATTCGCTTATCTATCATGGACAAGAAAGAAGAGATCCAAGTTTTAAAGCTAGTTGGTGCAACAAATGCCTTTATTCATACGCCATTTATCTGGACTGGTATATGGTATGGCGTAATAGGTGGATTTGTCGCATTCATGAGTGTAGTCATGATGCTTTGGTGGCTAGAGTCAGCAGTGGCTATGGTTGCAGGTGTGTATCAAAGTAATTTTGTATTAATCGGCTTAAATGGCAACGAGCTGTTAATTTTACTCTCATTGGCAATTGGGCTTGGCTTTAGTGGTTCTTATATTTCGGTTAGAAAATACATTAAAGATATAGAGCCAGACAGAGTCTAATTGAAGATAAATAGAGAGTGCTAAAATTAGCACTCTCTGCAACTTATATGAACTTAACTGTCATTTATCTGTCATACCATTTCGTTAAATTCACAACTTGAAACACTTTTAAATTTATTTCAACAATTACTTTTTCTATATTTATCATTGGTTTATTTTTTTAATTACAAAATTGAATAAAACTTCTTGCAATTTAGAACAGAAAAGTATTATATATTCGTTAGCACTCTTTGGGTGAGAGTGCTAAAATCAGCTAAAATGTTTATCACTGAGGTGAAAAATGAGTAACGATATTTACGCAATGGCCCTGACAACAGGACAACAAAGCGCAAGTTTAGATGGCTACTTACAAACTGTAGGCCAAATTCCTATGCTTGATGCTGAGCAAGAGAAAGCACTAGCGACTCGCTTACATCAAGATGGTGATTTAGAAGCTGCTAAGCAACTTATTGTTTCTCACCTTCGCTTTGTAGCGCACATCGCAAAAAGCTATGCGGGTTATGGCCTGCCGCAAGCCGATTTAATCCAAGAAGGAAACATTGGTTTAATGAAAGCGGTAAAACGCTTTAACCCTGAAGTGGGTGTTCGCCTAGTTTCATTTGCTGTTCACTGGATAAAAGCTGAGATCCATGAATATGTATTGAAAAACTGGCGTATCGTAAAAGTTGCGACAACTAAAGCGCAACGTAAATTATTCTTCAATCTACGTAAGAATAAAAAGCGTCTAGGTTGGTTTAACCAAGACGAAGTGGCGACTGTTGCTAACGAGTTAGGTGTAAGTGAAAAAGAAGTACGTGAGATGGAGTCGCGTATGAGTGGTCAAGATATGGGCTTCGACTTAACATCTGATGATAATGATGATGCTCCAGCAAGTAACTTCTCTCCAGTACAGTACCTGACAGATAACAGTGGTGATTTGGCTGATGTGGTTGAAGAAGAGCAATGGCAAGAGCAATCTCAAAATCGCTTATTTGCAGCATTAAAAACCTTAGATGAGCGCTCTCAAGATATTATTAGCTCTCGTTGGTTAGCTGATGAAAAGGCTACCTTACAAGACTTAGCTGCTAAATATAATGTGTCAGCTGAGCGAGTCAGACAGCTTGAAAAGTCAGCGATGAAGAAGCTGCAATCAGCAATGCATTAAAATAGAATAAATTTTATAAAATGCCGCTAAATATAGCGGCATTTTTTATGCCCATAATAAAATTATATTTGAGCTTACAAGTGTTCGCTAATTGATTATAATGCCATGCAGATTTAAATAGGAGTATGGGTTTTGTTAGCTGTTTTACGTGTAATAGCTATGGCGCTATTTATTGTGTTGAGTTGTATTTTTGGCTTATTACTTTCAATCATTAGGCCTTTTCATAGAAATAATGTGCATATTATTGCAAGTTGGTTTGGCAAAATGTCTACAGTGGTAGGGGTTAAGTTAGAAATTAATGTCGAAATAAGTGCCCAAAAAGTCGGCCCAGCTATTTATGTCGCAAATCACCAAAACAACTATGACCTATTTACCCTGCCTGCAGCAGTACCAGAAAATACCGTGAGCATGGGTAAACACAGCTTAAAGTGGATCCCATTTTTTGGTCAGCTTTACTGGCTATCAGGTAACATTTTAATAAACCGAGGAAACCGTTCTAAAGCTATGGGGACCTTGGGTAAGTCAGTAGCAAAGATAAAAGAGAACGGCTTATCTGTTTGGATGTTCCCAGAGGGCACCCGAAGCTATGGTCGAGGTTTATTACCATTTAAAACAGGTGCATTTCATACAGCGATGAACGCTGATGTGCCTGTGGTACCGGTTTGTATGAATTCAACCCATGATTGTATTAAGCTAAATCGTTGGGACAATGGTACAATCTACATTGATGTATTGGCACCGATTCTCCTTGAGAAAGAAATCAGTGCCAGAGACCATGCCAGTGCAATACATTCGTTGATGGCTGAACGTATTGCACAACTTGATGACAAGGTAAAAGAAGATAATGGAAAACTGGCGCGAAATAAGTGAAGACATCGTTGGATCTTTAATTGAAGACGGCTCTTCAACTGAAAAACTATATGAAGTTGAGCATCACTTTGTAAGTGAAGACTTTAAGCAGCTAGAAGAAGCGGCATTAGCTGCATTTAAACTAGGTTATGATGTAGAAGACCCAGCAGAGCTTGAACTTGAAGATGGGAGTAAAATATGGGGCTTTGATGTTGTCGTTGAAGCTGAGCTAGATGTTGACGTTATTATGGAAGACGTTGATAAGTTAGCTGCGCTTGCCATTGAATGTAGAGTTGAATATGACGGTTGGGGTACTTACTTCCAAGAGTAGGCTGAAATCATCGGGAATTATGAAAAGGAGCGAAAGCTCCTTTTTAATGCACCCTTTATAAGATTTTACTAAGGAGAATGTATTAAATTTCGTTTAAAAGATAGACGGGTTGCGCTGAAAAATGCTACAAACCATTCCTGTATCAAATTTGTTAAATTTAATTTCTTATGCTGGTTTCTTTGCCAATCTCTGAATTACAACCTGGGATGTTTGTAGATAGTGTATGCAAACAGCGTAGCGATGCCAAAATAAAAATAAAGTCTCGTGGTATGGTGCGGGATCAGGCTATTATTGCCCAGTTGCTTTCTAAGGGCGTGATGGAGCTAAAAATAGACTTTGCTCAAAGTGATATTGCAGTTCCGGAAAAGTATCGACCAGCACCAAAACATGTAGAAAGCAAAACACCTGAAAAAACCTCTCGTTCATTAATAAAAAAAACAGTTAAACCTGCGGTCGCAGAAAAATCATTAAAGCAAGAATTTGCTAAGGCAAGTCAGAAATTTGATCAACATTCTCAGCAGTTAAAAAGTTTATATAATGATTTAACCATAGGTGTAAAGCTTGATGTTTCTCTGCTTAATCAAGTGAGCAATGAAATAGTAGACTCAGTTTTACGTAACAGTAATGCGATGGCTATTTTGAGCCGCTTAAAAGACAAAGATGGCTATAATTGGCGTCACATGATCAATTGCACCATTTTAATGAGTGTGTTTGCAAAATACTTGGGCATTAAAAACGAGCAAATTCAGCAGTTAGCACTCGGCGCGATGCTGCATGATGTAGGCCACACAAAATTACCTCAAGGGATCATTAATAAAACTGAAAATCTCAATGAGTTAGAGTTTAAAGCACTCAAGAAACATGTAGTGCAATCGTTGGGATTAGTAAAAGGAGAGTCAGGGATCAGCCCGCTTGTGATGGATATGATTTTAAATCATCACGAAAGAGTTGACGGTTCAGGTTACCCAAGAGGCCTTTCTGGGTCAAAGATCAGTAAACCAGCCAAAATGATGGCCATTGTAGATGTATATGATGCTATGACGTCAGATAGGCCTCATCAAAACGGTGAAGAGCCAATTCACGCTTTGCGTTATTTACTGGCAAATAAGCATCAGTTTGATGCTCAGTTAGTTCAAAAGTTTATAAAGTGCTTAGGGGTTCATCCTGTTGGCACCATTGTACGTCTAACCAATGATAGGTTAGCACTTGTACTTGAAGGGAATAAACAATCGCCTATGAAACCTAAGGTAAAAGTCTTCTATAACACTAAGCACAAGCACCACATTACAGGAAAAGACCTTGATTTACATGTTGTCGGAGATGAAATTAAAGTCGTCGCCAGTGTAAGACCAAGTGATTACGAACTCAATTTATCCCGCCTGTTAAGGTCTCATCTTTTAGTTTAGGTGTTTCTGAGCGTATTAGAGCCTGCCATTTTGAAGACAACACCGCACCAAGTTGACAGCTAGTCATTATAATAAGCCATAGAATAGTGCCTTGTTCAGTGTGAAGTGCAAAGCAGCAAGAGGCCAAGGAAATGAGCGCTGCTATTATAGTGCCTAACCAAAAAAGGTTGATAGGGTTATCACATTGTCCTGCCTTATTGCAGGCACAGAAATTGGCTTTACAAAAGCAATAAACACTTAATCCTGCAAACATCAAAGAGACTAGAATAAGCATGACGAACATGATGAAGGCTCCATTTTATGTTCCTTTGAAAGATAAGGCTTAGTTTAAAAAGGAGCCAAGTGATTGTCAATCTAAATGAGAATTAATATTATTTAAGGGTTAGAAACGATATCCAATGTGAATACCACCAATAGACTTCACCTTTTCTGTGTCTTTCTTTTCACAAAAAATGAAACACTCACCATCTTCTTCCTTTACACCAAAACTAGCCCCTACATAGAAGCCAGTTCTATCTTGAGCACTAAAGTAGTAAGTGGCCTTTGCGACTAAGAAGCCATCACTTGCATAGGCTGCTTGTTGCCCAATGGTCAGTCCTAAATCTACATGATCATTTAAATAATACTCATAGCCAAATGCATAGCCAATGATGCCTATTGAAGCAAATGCACTATGTTGTTCATTGATATTATAAGTATATTTTGCACCGAGAACACCGCCATGTTCAAAATGTCCAGCACCAATAGACCAAGATGAACTGTCATTTGCATGACTAGAGAAAGTGAGGATAGACAATGTTGATGCGAGTAAAAGTTGCTTTAGCATGATAAACCCATTTGTTATTTTTATTGCCGGTGAGTATATCAGTTTGTTAATTTTTTGGAAACAAAAAACACGAGCCTAGGCTCGCGTTTTCTATGATGTCAGCAATTAATTAAAAAAGTATTACAAACTTTCAATCTTCGCTTTTTGCTCGAGTAACTTCGCTTTAGCATCAGAGTATTCTGCTAGCTTATCTTTTTCTTTAGCAAGCACCGCCTCTGGCGCATTATTAACAAATTTCTCGTTTGCCAGTTTTCGTTCAACTTGCTCTAGGCCTTTTTCAGCTTTCTCTAGTTGTTTGGCGATACGCGCGAGCTCAGCATCAACATCGATTAAACCCGCCATTGGAATTAAGATCTCCAAATCCCCAATGAATGCAGTGGCGGAAGCCGGCGCGTCTTCGTCTTCACTTAATACTGTAAAGCTATCTAGTTTCGCCAGCGAGCTTAAGAATGCTTGGTTTGTTTCAAGACGACGCAAGTCTTTGGCCGACGCTTTTGCTAGTAATACATTCAGAGGCTTATTAGGGCTGATGTCCATTTCACCACGAATATTACGAATAGCAATAATGAACTGCTTAACCCATTCTAGATCAGCCATCGCAGCGTCATCCACTATGCTTTCATCAAACTCAGGGAAGCTTTGTAACATAATGGTATTTGCTTCGATACCAGCCAGCGGTGCAACACGTTGCCAGATAGTTTCTGTGATATAAGGCATCAATGGATGCATTAAGCGCAGTAAGCCTTCTAATACAGTGATCAGTGCGTGACGGGTACCGCGTTGTGCCGCTTCGTCACCTTTGAATAATACTGGCTTAGTTAGTTCTAGATACCAATCACAGAATTGGTTCCATGTGAACTCATAAATGGTGTTTGCCGCTAGGTCAAAGCGGTAGTTATCTAAGTGCTCACGGAATGTTTTAACTGTGTGCTGGAATTGGCCTAAGATCCAACGATCTGCCAATGAGTAAACTTTTTCGCCTGAGCCGAAACCACAGTCTTTTTCTTCTGTATTCATTAGAACGTAACGGCTTGCATTCCATAGTTTGTTACAGAAGTTACGGTAACCTTCTAGGCGATTCATATCCCAATTGATATCACGACCCGTTGATGCCATTGCTGCAAGTGTAAAGCGAAGTGCATCAGTACCGTGTGCTTCAATACCATCTGCAAACGTTTTACGCGTGTTCTTTTCAATCTTCTTAGCCAGTTGCGGCTGCATCATGTTACCAGTGCGCTTTTCAACTAGGCTTTCAAGGTCGATACCGTCGATCATGTCTAATGGGTCAAGTACATTACCTTTCGACTTAGACATTTTATCGCCGTTTTCGTCACGAATAAGACCTGTTACATAAACTGTTTTGAACGGAACTTGAGGCTTGCCGTTTTCGTCTTTGACGAAGTGCATGGTCATCATGATCATACGCGCAACCCAGAAGAAGATGATGTCAAAGCCAGTTACTAGCACGTCTGAAGGGTGGAATACTTTTAAGTCTTCAGTTTGCTCTGGCCAACCTTGTGTTGAGAACGTCCATAGTGCAGACGAAAACCAAGTGTCTAAGACGTCTTCGTCTTGTTTAAGAATTACATCATCAGAAAGGTGATTATCACGACGTACTTCAGTTTCGTCACGACCAACATACACGTTACCCTCGTTGTCATACCAAGCAGGAATACGGTGGCCCCACCATAATTGACGTGAGATACACCAGTCTTGTACATCACGCATCCAAGAGAAGTACATGTTTTCATACTGCTTAGGCACAAACTCAATATCACCGTCTTCAACGGCTTTTACTGCTTGCTCAGCAAGCGGTGCTACTTTGACATACCATTGGTCGGTCAGTAATGGTTCGATTACCACACCAGAGCGGTCGCCATATGGAACAGTTAGGTTATGGTCGTCAATTTTTTCTAATAAACCAGCTTGTTCGAACTCTTCAATAATTTGCTTACGCGCTTCAAAACGATCAAGGCCGTGGAAACGTTCAGGAATTGGGGCGTCTAATTCGAGCTCCTTACCGTCAAACGTATAGCTTTCACCTACAGAAAGTACCGCAGCGTCTTTATTGAATACATTGATCATAGGTAACTGGTGACGCTTACCGACTTCGTTATCGTTAAAGTCGTGTGCAGGTGTGATTTTTACACAACCTGTGCCTTTTTCCATATCTGCATGTTCATCGGCAACGATTGGAATGCGGCGGTTAACGATAGGAAGTAGAATTTCTTTACCGATTAAATCCTGATAGCGCTCATCATCAGGGTTTACTGCAACACCTGTATCACCTAACATTGTTTCGGGACGAGTTGTTGCAACTATGATGTAGTCTTTACCATCTTGTGTTTTAACGCCATCTGCAAGCGGGTAACGCAGGTTCCACATATGGCCTTGCTTGTCTTTGTTTTCAACCTCAAGGTCAGAAATTGCGGTGTGTAGTTTAGGATCCCAGTTTACTAGGCGCTTACCACGGTAGATAAGGTCGTCTTGATACAAACGGACGAATACTTCTTTAACCGCTTCAGATAAACCTTCATCCATTGTAAAGCGTTCACGATCCCAGTCTACTGATGCACCTAGGCGACGTAGTTGCTTAGTGATTGTGCCACCAGATTGCTCTTTCCATTCCCAGATCTTATCGATAAATGCATCACGACCTAAATCATGGCGTGTTTTACCTTGATCTGCTGCTAACTTACGCTCAACAACCATTTGTGTTGCGATGCCAGCATGGTCAGTACCTACTTGCCAAAGCGTGTTGTTACCTTGCATGCGCTTATAACGAGTCAGCGTATCCATGATGGTGTCCTGAAAAGCGTGACCCATATGCAGGCTACCTGTGACATTGGGTGGCGGGATCATAATTGAGTATGCTTCGCCTTTACCTGATGGTTTAAAGTAACCATTGTCTTCCCAGTCTTTATATAAAGACTGTTCTATATCTTGTGGATTATAGGTTTTATCCATTTCACAGAACCTTAATTAGTGCTTAATTTTCAATTTCTTGAGTTGAAATATTGGCGCCGAGCTGACGTAAGTGCACAAAGCGCTGACGCGCGGCTTGCTTGGCATTTTGCTCCGTCGGTACAAAATCATAGACCTGACTGAAGCGTCTTATAAAATCGGGTAGAGTGGTGGCTAAGTTAATTAACACATTGCGTCTACCAACAGGGGGTGTTTGACCAATCTCGACAGGGGCGCCGCCTTTAGGGCCTTCGCCTTGCAGGTTGTGAGGCACAAAACTATCGGGTTCAAAACACCATAATTGCTCATCAATCAGATGGGCGTCATCAACCGAATCGACGTAGATAAACACACGATGGCCAGCTCTAAACTGCTTAGCAGCAGCGCGAGCGGCAAGATCAAAATGAGCCGGGATAGATATTTCCGGCTCATTATTTTGTTTTAACACATAAAATCGTGCGTTGATGGTCATAAATTCGCTTCAAATTACATATTTTAACGGTTTTATAGGGTTAAAATAAGCGTTCAAAATAATCTCGCATTTTGACACAGAACGAACTGACCATCAATCACTCACAGCGGTTAATCTGCTTGGGTTTCAGTTGGTCCAACGCGATTTAATAGGTATTGTGTCAACATAGGTACAGGTCGACCTGTCGCGCCTTTGTTTTTACCACTCTTCCAAGCTGTACCTGCGATGTCTAAGTGTGCCCAGTTGTACTTTTTGGTGAACTTAGATAAGAAGCATGCTGCAGTAATAGTTCCTGCTGCACGACCGCCTAGGTTTGTGAAGTCAGCGAATGGGCTCTCCAGTTGATCATGATAGTCATCCCATAGTGGTAGTTGCCATGCACGGTCGCCACTTTGCTCAGATGCTTTTAATAAGTCATGGGCAAGTGGGTTGTGATTTGACAATAAACCTGTTGCATGTGCGCCTAGAGCAACAATACAGGCACCTGTCAGAGTTGCTACATCAACCACGATTTCTGGTTCGAATGCTTCAACATAAGTGAGTGCGTCACACAATACTAGGCGACCTTCCGCATCAGTGTTTAATACTTCAACTGTTTGCCCTGACATTGTAGTCAGGATATCACCCGGACGGTATGCGTTTGAGCTTGGCATGTTTTCACAGCCAGCTAATACTCCAATGACATTGATTGGCAATTGAAGCTCTGCAACTGTGCGCATTAAACCCAGTACGCCTGCAGCACCACCCATGTCATATTTCATTTCGTCCATGCCTTCGCCAGGTTTGATTGAAATACCGCCTGAATCGAACGTCAGACCTTTACCAACAAAAACAACTGGTGCTTGCTCTTCAGGTGCTCCATTGTAATGGATAACTGACATGACAGATTCATTATCACTACCACGACCAACGGCTAAGTAAGAATGCATACCTAATTCTTCCATTTCTTTTTCACCGACTAGGTTTACAGAAATGTTGTCAAAAGATTCTAATTCTTGAGCTTGCTCACCTAAGTAGCGAGGGTTACAGATGTTTGGTGGCATATTGGCAACGTCTTTACACAGCTTTGCACCTGCAGCAACTGCAAGGCCATGCTCAATGGCGTTTTCGCCAATAGTTAACTCGCGACGCGTTGGAACGTTGAAAACGATTTTACGCAGCGGGCGACGAGGGTCTGTTTTTTTACTTTTTAGTTGATTAAATGTATACAGACAGTCTTGTGTTGTTTCTACAGCTTGACGTACTTTCCAGTATGTATCACGACCTTTAACATGTTGCTCTGTTAAGAAGCAGACTGCTTCCATTGAGCCTGTTTCATTTAGCGTGTTGATCGTTTTAGAGATGATTTGTTTATATTGCTTGTCATCTAGTTCACGTTCTTTACCGCAACCAACAAGTAGTACGCGCTCACTTAAGATGTTTGGAACATGATGAAGTAGTAATACTTGACCAGGCTTTCCTTCTAAGTCACCACGACGTAGTAAATTAGAAATGTAACCTTCACTGATCTTATCCAGCTGCTCACCGATTGGAGACAAACGACGTGGCTCATATACACCAACTACAATACAGGCACTGCGCTGTTTTTCGGGGCTACCACTTTTTACGCTGAATTCCATTGTGACTCCTGAGTCTAAATTGTGTCTTTTTGAACTTTATCTGTCTTCATTTATCAATATCATAAATGCATGATTATCTAATATGCTTAGTATGATATTTGGTTTTGATGACATATAATAAACTGACTAAAATAATCAGTTTACTCAATTTTTCCTACTATTCCAGTGAAACACGATGTTTTATAGGGGCATATTTTGCTAATTTTTCGCTACCTAACAGCTGAAGTCTTGAAGTCGCAAATTGCTGTCTTTCTTACCTTAATGACTATTTTTGTCTCACAAAAGTTTGTCAGAATACTAAGTGATGCAAGTGATGGTGGCACACCAAGCAACTTAATTCTTTCCTATTTGGCGCTTAAACTCCCTCAATTGGCAGTCTATATACTCCCTTTAAGTTTATTTTTGGGGATTATTTTGGCCTATAGCCGCATTTATGCCGACAGCGAGATGACCGTGCTGAAAGCTTGTGGTGTGAGCGAATGGTACGTAGTGCGCGTAACGCTGGTATCAAGTGTGTTTTTTGCTTTATTAGCGAGTGCGTTAAGTATGTATGTAGCACCTTGGGCGAATGAAAAAGAATATCAACTTAAAGAACAAGCCGAAGCAGATGCGGGATTGTCGAGCTTAAGGGCAGGAAGATTTCAACAAACTGGCAATGAAAAAGCAGTGGTGTTTATCCATGATATCAACCAACAGGGCAGAGAATTAAATAAAGTATTTGTTGCTCAGCTACCTGATAAAGAATCTTCACAAGCCGCACGCTTAGTATATGCACAAACAGGGCGTGTTATTGAGCAAGACACTGGCGAACAGCAATTACAACTTGATAATGGCTTTCGTTTTGAAGCTGACGGTCAAAGCCAGGCATTGAGTAAAACTGAGTTTGGCACCTATCAAGTACAGATCCAAGAACAGGAAATAGAGCATCAACGTCGCAAGCTTGAAGCGATTCCGTCAATGCAGTTGCTTGAACTAGACACACCTGAAGCCATCGCACAATTTCAGCTGCGTCTTTCGATACCAATTTCTATTATCCTACTTACTCTTATGGCTGTCCCTTTGAGTGTGGTAAATCCAAGGCAAGGTAAGTTTGCTAAGTTGGTTCCTGCGATTGGCTTATACCTAGGTTATTTCATTCTTCTCAATGCTGGTAAGTTTCTAGTAGCAGAAGGAAAAGTTCCCACTGCAATTGGGCTTTGGTGGATACATATTAGCGCACTGTTCACCGGTGCTTACTTAATAGCAAAAGGCCGTCCATTTGGCGTCTGGTTGCGTTCATTATTTGCTAAGCGAGCACAAACAGCATGATGAAAACGTTAGATTGGTATTTAGGCCGTAGTATTTTACAAACAACAAGTTTTGCGTTGCTTGTCTTTGTGGGTATCAATACACTGATTAAGTTTATTGAGCAATTAAAATCAGTAGGTCGTGGCTCCTATGATATTGCTGCCGCTTTACTATACACTTTTTACAGCATGCCTTCAGACATTGTTGTGTTTTTCCCTATGGCTGCATTAATTGGTGGTTTAATGGGGCTAGGGGCGCTGGCATCGAGTAGTGAGTTGGTTGTTATGCAAGCTGCTGGTTGGTCAAGGCTACAAATTATTGGTTCGGTCATGAAAACAGCTATCATTCTGGCGCTCTGTATGATGGCATTAGGTGAATGGGGGGTGCCACAGTCAGAAAAACTGGCTAAGCAGATCCGCAATCATGCTATATATGGTGGAGAAGTTTTTAATGCGCAACAAGGCGTATGGGCCAAAGACGGTAGTAACTTTATAAATATCGGAAATGTTGAGCAAACTGGTGATCTAAAAGATGTCAGTATTTATCATTTTGATGACTCATTGGCATTAACAAAAGTCACGCGTGTGGAAGAGGCAAAAAGTGTGCCTCAAGGTTGGCAGTTTCAAGGCGTGGAAGAAATGACGGTAGCAAATGAGCAAATTACCACTCAATACAGTGAGTCAATGCTTTACGCCTCCCAGCTGACTGCTGAGAAGCTAGATGTTGTTTCTGTAGACCCTGAATCATTGTCTTTTAAAGGCTTGATGTCGTACTTAGCTTATTTGGCTCAGAATGACCAAGATACCAGTACCTATGACTTAGCGCTATGGCGAAAGGTAATGCAGCCTCTCACAATTGCAGTGATGTTGTTGGTTGCACTGTCATTTATCTTTGGCCCTCTACGTTCCGTTAGTATGGGGGCGCGTATCATTATGGGAGTTGTAACAGGCTTAGCATTTCACCTAAGTAATGAGATTTTTGGCCCTATTGTCATGGTTTATAACGTCCCAGCATTTATCGGTGCTGCGATGCCAGCGGTACTGTTTGTATTAGTGGCAACCGTTTTATTGAAGCGCCAACAATAGATGGACGAATTTAAGAGCGTAAAAAAAGCCAGCATTTGCTGGCTTTTTATAGAAAATCTTTGGTTAGTGGTCTCTAGAGACTGATAAGTTAGCTAAAGCTATCAGCGCTTGTTTATAATCAGACTCAGGTAAAATACTTAAATGGTCGATTGCTTTTTTTGCTTCAGAGCGAGCTCGGTCCATCGCAAAGTCAAGCGCTTTTGTGTCATACAAAGTTGATAAAATGTCGTCCAAAAACTGCATGCCATTGCCTGTTTCAATTGCTTCTCTAATTTGCGCCACCTGCTGTTCAGTACCTTTCTGCATTGCATAAATAAGCGGTAATGTAGGCTTGCCTTCAGCCAAGTCATCACCAAGATTTTTACCCATTTGCTCAGCGTTCGCACTGTAATCTAAAACATCATCGACAAGTTGGAAGGCCGTGCCTAAATGCATACCATAGAGTTTTAAGGCGTCCTGCACCTCAATACTCTGTTCAAGTACGACCGCAGGAAGTTGAGTGGCCGCTTCAAACAATTTGGCTGTTTTGCTGTAAATAACCTGCATATAACTTTTTTCAGTAGTATCAGGGTCATTACAGTTCATTAATTGAAGTACTTCACCTTCAGCGATGACATTGGTTGCATCTGCCAAAATTTGCATAACCTGCATATTCTGCAAACCAACCATAAGTTGAAATGAGCGTGTATAGATAAAGTCTCCGACTAGTACACTTGCCGCATTTCCAAACTCTGCATTTGCTGTTGGTTCGCCCCTTCTGAGTGCTGATTCATCAACAACATCATCATGAAGTAAGGTCGCGGTATGAATAAATTCGACGATTGTCGCGAGAGTTATATGCTTGTTGTCATTACAACCGAGCGCACGGGCTGCAAGTAGGGTAAGCATTGGTCTAATGCGCTTTCCGCCACTATTAACGATGTACAAGCCTAGCTGATTTACTAGTGCCACATCTGATTGCATTTGTGCAGAAATAAGTTGATTGACGTCTTGCATGTCATCTGCAATTAACGTCTGGATAGCTTTGATATCCATCTTGCTCCGAGCCAAGTTTAGTAATGATAAAACGCGCGAATTGTACTACAAAAATTACGTAAGCTCGATATTTAGTCATGAATGAGAACAAAAAAACTATTAAATTAATGGTTTGCCTATTTATTGAGCTTAAATGAAGGTGTTTTGTTGCCGTTTCAGAGAGCTAAATTTAAGTGATTTAAAAGCTGATAAATTGGCGAAAAATAACTTTGGTTTATAGGGATTTTTCGATAGACTGTCAAAAAATAGTAATTCGCCCTCATTGTAGCTAATTTTTATGCAAATCTATAAAAATAGGGTTGCGTGAAGTTTCACATTAGCGTAAACTTCGCGCCCTATTGAAGAATATTAAGTTGCGTCGATTTGAGGGCGCACAACGGAGTTAAATATGTACGCGGTTTTCCAAAGTGGTGGTAAACAGCACCGTGTGACTGAAGGTCAAACAATTCGTCTTGAAAAGCTAGACGTTGAGACTGGTGCAGCAGTTGAGTTCGATTCAGTACTTTTAGTTGCTGATGGTGAGAAAATCGAGATCGGTGCACCGTTCGTAAACGGTGGTAAAGTGACAGCAGAAGTTGTTTCACACGGTCGCGGTGAGAAAGTTAAGATTGTTAAATTTAGACGTCGTAAGCATTCTCGTAAGCAGATGGGCCACCGTCAGTGGTTCACTGAAGTTAAAATCACTGGCATTAGCGCTTAATTTTTAGAGGTACAGAAAGATGGCACATAAGAAGGCAGCTGGTAGTACTCGTAACGGTCGCGATTCAGAAAGTAAACGCCTAGGTGTTAAACGTTTCGGCGGCGAATCAGTTTTAGCGGGTAGCATCATTGTTCGTCAACGTGGTACAAAGTTCCACGCTGGTTCTAACGCAGGTATCGGTAAAGACCACACTATCTTTGCAAAATCAGATGGTAAAGTAGTTTTTGAAACTAAAGGTCCTTTAAACCGTAAATACGTTAGCATCGTTGCTGAGTAATCGGTAAAGATTTAGAAAAACCCCGCTACGGCGGGGTTTTTTTTTGTATGTAACTTATTTTAGGTCTTTATCTAGCAACACAACTCTAGTGAGCAGGAAGCAATAGCTTGAGTTATAATTTGCTATCAGACCTCCCAAAACAGAGAGAAACCATGAAGTTTGTCGATGAAGTTGTAATTAGAGCTGAAGCTGGCGACGGCGGCAGTGGCATAGTGTCATTTCGCCGTGAAAAATATGTTCCTGATGGTGGTCCTGATGGCGGTGATGGTGGTGATGGTGGTAGTGTTTATCTCGTTGCAGATGAAAACTGGAATACATTGATTGACTATCAGTTTGAACGATTCCATCGTGCTGAGCGAGGCACCAATGGGCAATCGCGAAACTGTACAGGTAAGAAAGGTGCTGATCTTTTCTTGAAAGTGCCTGTAGGCACGCGTGTTACCGACGAAGACACTGAAGAGTGTCTAGGTGATTTAACACAACATGGTCAAAAGCTCCTTGTTGCCAAAGGTGGTTTCCATGGTTTAGGCAATACGCGTTTTAAATCGAGCGTAAATCGAGCGCCAAGACAAAAAACATTAGGTACGCCAGGTGAAGTTCGTAACCTTAAGCTAGAGCTTATGCTACTTGCTGATGTTGGGTTGCTTGGTCTACCAAATGCTGGTAAGTCGACATTTATTAGAAGCGTTTCAGCAGCTAAACCTAAAGTCGCTGATTATCCGTTTACAACTCTAGTACCAAATCTTGGTGTGGTTCGCCCTGAAGCGAGTAAATCATTTGTGATTGCGGATATTCCAGGTCTGATTGAAGGCGCTTCAGATGGTGCTGGACTTGGCATTCGTTTCTTAAAGCATCTAGAGCGTTGTCGTGTGCTACTGCATATTGTTGATGTGATGCCTATAGATGGTACAGATCCGGTGGATAATGCCTTCTCTATCATTAACGAACTACATCAGTACAGTCCAAAATTAGCTGATAAGCCTCGTTGGTTAGTGCTTAACAAGATTGATTTACTTCCGGAAGATGAAGTAGAAGAAACTTGCGAGCGCATCGCAGAAGAGCTTGGTGCCGAAGTTGTATATCGCATCTCAGCTGCAAACAAAAAGAACACTCAACCGTTATGCTATGACATCATGGCGTTACTTGAGAGTATGCCTAAAGACAAGTTTGAAGAAGAGCAAGCGGAAGAAGAAGTTGAGTTCAAGTGGGATACTTACCATCGTGAAGCGAAGAAAAATGTGCAAGACGATGATTGGGATGACGACTGGGATGAAGATGATTATGATGTGGAAGTTATCTACGAGAGATAACTTTTAAGAAAAGGGCTTTTAAAGCCCTTTTTTAATACTAAATAACTAGGGAGTGACAATGATTATTTCTATGATTGCAGCAATGGCGAACAATCGTATTATTGGCGATGGTAATCAGATGCCATGGCATCTACCAGCTGATCTGCAACACTTTAAGCGTGTCACCATGGATAAGCCAGTGGTGATGGGGCGAAAAACATTTGAATCAATTGGGCGCCCATTACCAGGGCGTCGTAATATTGTGATATCCAGGAATACAACTTATAAAGCTGATGGAATAGAAGTTGTTTCTAGCCCTGAAGCTGCTTTGGCATTACTCGAAGGTACCGAGGAAGTAATGGTTATTGGTGGTGGGAATATTTACAGTCAATTTCTACCGCAGGCAGAACGCTTGTATTTAACCTTCATAGATTTTACCGTTTCTGGTGATACTCAGTTCCCAGACTATACTAAAAACTATATATGGGTAGAAATAGAGTCTGAGGTTCACCATCCAGATGAAGTAAATAAGTATGGTTATACCTTTGTAACATTACAGAAAAAGTTATGAGTTTGTTGCGGTAAATTATATTGATTGCTACAATTATAAGCGTATTCTGTTAGGAACAAAGTATTAAAGGTTGACGAAATGAAATTATCTACCGCATTTGTATCAGCTTCGCTGGTTATTGCGTCTTTTTCTTTTAGCTTTTCAGCAAAAGCAGATGAGCAGTTAGCTGCATCATTATGTGAGTATGTTGCTGCAAATGATAAAGGTGGTTTGCGTAAAAAGCTTAAAAGCTCTCGTCTAAAAATAAGGAATATTTTCGATGGTGTGTTATGTAATGGTAATAACCTATTGCGTCACGCGATTGCTAGTAATGCGGTAGATGCCGGCGGGTATATTGTAAAGAACTTACCAAAAAGTAAATTAGCGGATGGTGCTGATATAGCTTGGGCTGAAGGCAACGGTCATAGTGGTTCAGCTTTAATAGGTACAATTAAAGCGCGTGCAGGCTTATAAACACAAACCACTCTTATATTGCTAAAAGCCAGAAAATATTTTTTCTGGCTTTTTTGTTTTTACAAAAGTTTAAGCGCATTAGGCTAACATTTCAGTGTGCTTTTCAATCAGTTAGTTTAAAAGGTAAACATCAGTTAAGTGGATTGAGCAAAGCTGCATAATCTGTGAGCATTTGACAATAATTTACAATAAAAGTGTTTGACTTATTTTCGTAAGCCTTTAATATACGCATCCACAAGACGGAGAGGTGGCCGAGTGGCTGAAGGCGCTCCCCTGCTAAGGGAGTATAGGGTTTG
>CAYZOE010000029.1:0-45405 GCA_964479805.1 uncultured Pseudoalteromonas sp.
GAAATCATCAACATAAAGCAGGTGACTGGCCGCTTTAGGGCCAGTGCTGTCAGGGTTTTAATTGACTTATCCTGCTTCATAATCAGCCTTACTTAATTGCTCTTTAGCCTGCACTTGATCGCGGTTAAAAACACTATATAAAACAGGTATAACAATCAGGGTTAAAAAAGTCGCGATTAATAAACCACTCATTACCGTAATCGCCAATGGTGCGCGTAATTCTGCGCCCTCTCCCGTTGCCATCGCCATAGGTAACAAACCTAAAATCGTGGTCATGGTCGTCATGATGATTGGACGTAAACGTGAGTTGGCTGCTTCTAAAATAGCATCTAACATCGCGCAACCTTGCGCGCGTAACTGGTTAATACGGTCAATTAATACAATGGCGTTGTTTACTACAATACCGCTTAGCATGATCAAACCAATAAAGGTGATCACACTTAAGCTGGTACCGGTGATAAATAAACCAAAGATTGACCCGAGTACCGCCAATGGCACGCTGAATAAAATGATGAACGGATTTAACAATGACTCAAACTGTGAAGCCATCACCAAGTAAACCAAGAATACTGCCAGCAATAGTGCCATCATTAATGACGAATAGGCTTCTTCCATTTGCTGATTCTGACCAATCACTTGGCTATAAATACGATCTGGTAAACCTAAAGATGCCACTTCACTTCTCACAACCTGCGCCGCTGTTGCTAAATCACCCTCTTTCACAGAGGCAGTAATAATGGCAACGCGCGCCTGATCTAACCGATTAATTTCGTTCGGGCCAATAGACTCAGTGACTTTTGCAACCGCTGACAGCGGCACACTCTGGCCATTCTCACCATGAATGATTAAGTCGCGGATCGCAGACACTGAATTGCGCGAATCACGATCAACCTGAACCAAAATATCAACTTGGCGATCATCCAGATTATATTTGCTAGCGACATTCCCCCCTATTTTGGTTGCCAAGATATCGGTAATGCCAGCTGCGGTTAAACCAAGGCTACTTAAACGTTGATGATCAAACTCAATTTTCAGCTCAGGTTGCCCTGCTCTCAGCGATGTTGTGACATCAGCAAAACGGTTTTGCTGATGTAGTTGTGACACCAATCTATCGGCGTACAGTTTTAACTCATCAAGCTGATAACCGCTCATGACCACAACTAAAGGACGTTCTTGCTCAAACATACGACTTTGCGTGAACTCCGCATTGACCTGCGCCATGCCAGATAGTTGCGCACGTAACGCATCTTGCACAGCGCTTAGTTGTGCTGGTGTTTCAGTTTTAACAACCAGTTGCCCCCAGTGAGAGCCACCGCGTGTCGCACTGCTCATCATCAGACTACCTGTACCCGACATACTGTAGGTATGCACCACACCTGGCATATCAACTACTGAGCGCGCCAACAAATTAAGCTGTTGGTCAGTTTGTTCAATTGGCGTACCCTGACGTAGCGTTATTTCTAAAGTCAGCTCTGTTTGCGCCACTTCTGGCATCAATTCCATACCTAATTTAGGCAATAGACTTGCGACTCCAACCGCAAAAACTAGAGAAATGGAAATGACCAATGCACGCTGTTTCATCGCCCCTTTAAGTAGCTTGTCATATCCTTTGGCAAAGATTTTATAAGCACCATTGAATGCAACATAAGCTGGATAAGTAATTTTGCTGGTGCACCAGCTAATAACTTTCGACAGCATCATAATGAGGCGCAATATCCAAAGCCCAATAAAACATGGGATCACAACTGCTACAAACTTGAATGGCAGTAATAACAGGCTAAGCCATTTCTTTGCACCTGTTTTCACGGGCTTTTCAGATTCAACATCTGCAAGATTTGTGTCATTCGGAGCAATTGAGAACTGACGTGACGCCAACATTGGAATAAAGCTCAGTGCCACGATTAATGAGGCAAGTAGAGCAAAGGTGACCGTTAGTGCTTGATCGCTGAAAATCTCACCAGCAAAACCTGTGACAAATGCCAAAGGCGCAAATACTGCTAATGTTGTTAGTGTAGACGCTGTTACTGCACCCGATACTTCATTAGTACCTTCGATTGCAGCTTGTTCAACATCTTGACCTTGCTCTTTTTTACGATAGATATTTTCAAGCACTACGATAGCGTTATCGACCAATAAGCCAATCGCCAGTGCAATACCGCCTAAAGACATAATATTTAGGCTGATGTTATTGGCAAACATCAAGTTAAAGGTTGCAATGATGGAGGTTGGAATAGCCAGAGCAATGATGATTGTCGGTTTAAACTTACCTAAGAAAAGATACAAAACTACAATCGCTAGAAGACCACCAATAATGGCTGTTTGCTTCACTTCATCGATGGCTTTTTCAATAAACTCAGCCTGATTTGAGAGAATTTTTAGCTCAGCATTTTCTGGTAATTCGTCCTGTAGCTGTTTGATCTTAGCCTGTACACGTTTGGCCACAGCCACCGTATTGGCATCGCCCTCTTTGTACAAAGCCATCTCGATTGCTTCGTTTCCATTAACTCGAGTAATATCTTGGCGCTCTTTTACACCGTCAACCACAGTGGCAATATCACGTAGATAAACCGTCTGTCCGGCATCTTGTTTAATAATGACATCGCCAATTTCTTCGATATAAGTAAACTGGTTTAGGGTACGAACTAAAAACTCTTGCTGACCATCATAGACTCGACCGGCAGACACATTAATGTTTTCGTTTTTAATTCGGTTTGTGATCATCTCAGCGGTCACATCACGAAGATTGGCTTGTTGTTGGTCAATAAGCACTTGTACTTCTTGCTCTAAACCACCACTGAGCTGTACTGCTGCAACCCCATCAATAGGTTCAAGGGCGCGTTTTAACTCTTCTTCTGCGTAAGTTCGCAGTGACCTTAATTGCTTGTAAGATTGCGCATCACCTGTGATGCTTAGTCTTACAATTGGATCTAAAGATGGGTTAAACCTTAAAATGATGGGTTTTCTCAGTTCAACGGGTAACATCACCATATCGAGTTTTTCGCGAAGCTCCATAATGGCCAGATCCATATCTGTGCCCCATTGAAACTCTATGACTAAATCTGATTGTCCCGGTTTAGAAATAGAATGCAGTTTGCGAATGCCTTTAACAACACCCACAGCTTCTTCAATCGGTTTTGAAATTAGTTGTTCAATTTCAGCGGGGGCCGCACCGGGGTTTTCTGTTCTAACTGTTAAAGTTGGGTAACTTAGATCAGGTAGTAACGACACCACAAGGCGTGAAAAACCCACCATACCAAACAACATCACCGCCAAAACCAACATGGTTATGGTTACTGGGCGCTTTACCGCAAGCCTAGCAATATTCATACTCTGTCCTTACTTCTGGCGCGATTAAAGCTGTTGAGATTTGTCTTCAGTATTGTTCACGATGGCACTTTGGTCGTGATTTAACACTTTAAGTAAGGCATCGTCTTTCAAGCCATGTTGACCTACAGTGATAACGCCATCTTCATTCGGAATAGGGGTAATGACTTCTACCCAACCGTTTTGGGTGTAACCGGTTTCTACGTCAAGTTTTTTAGCTCTGTCGTTCTGTGCAACGAACAGGGTTGCTTTACCATCTTTTTTGATCACAGCGTTTTCAGGCACCAAAGTAACGCCTTGCTTGCTATCAAGTAATAAGGCAACACGCGCAAACATACCCGGTTTTAAAATATTCTCTTGGTTATCGATCGTCAGCGTCACTTTGAATGTGCCTAACTTGCTATCTACCAAAGGCGCAATTCGCAGTACCGTTGCTTCTAGTTGTAGGTTTGGCTCTGCAGGAAAATGAAGTTTTGCAACTTGACCAAGCTTTACTTTACTAAGCTCTGATTCTGGCAGGTAGACCACACCGATGAGTGAGTCTAGTGACACAACATGGAACATTTCATTACCTGAATTACTTAACATGTTATGGGCTTTGACTGAACGTTTTGCGATAACACCGTCAATCGGCGAGACAACTTTACTGTCGCGTAGCTTAATTCTGGCAACTTCAAGTTGGTTTTCTGTTGTTTGCACTCTAAAACGCAGTTTATCTAGGTCTTTTTCAGAGATAAGTTGCTTGCCGTCAACTGGCTGGCTACGACGGTATTCTGACTTTGCTGATTCGTAATCAATCTTGGCGCGTTCAAAATCTAATTCATAATTGCGCGGATCAATTTGCGCTAGTAACTCTCCAGCACTCACACGCTGACCTTCTTGTGCATGCACAGATTCAAGCATACCCGTTACTTTATTCACTACTTTACTTTCTTGTTCTGCTTCTAAAATGGCAGTGGTTTGATAGAACTTGGCAACATCACCGACTTTTGAAAAGGTGACTTCAACAGGAATTGCAAACTCTTCTTTTTCTTGTTTTTTCACAGTTTGCTCGGTTTTACTATCTGCTTTTTCAGTGCTTTCTTCGCCAGAGCAGGCCACTAAGCCTAATACTGATAATGCCAAAAGTGATTTTTGAAATGAATTTAGCAACGACATATTCCCCTCTTACTTTACTAGCTATAACTTACTAGCTTACATATTAAGCGAAAAGGCTAATAAAAAATAACGCCACATCTTCTTATTTGTAAGCGTATGTAAATTAGTAACAATTAGAAACATTTATTCTTAACTTTTATTATTCACCATCAATTAAATAGTTAGAAATAAGTCACATTTTCTATTAATTAAACTAGGCTCAAAATAGCGCAATATATCCTTTTTTAAGCAGCGTTAAAAAAACAGGTGACCATATGTACGATGATTTAACCCTAGAACACTTTATGGATGGACTCATGAAAAGGAACCCGTATGAATCTGAGTTTCACCAAGCAGTCAAGGAAGTTGCAGAGTCAGTAATTCCTTTTATTAATCAAAATAAAAAATATCATCAAGCACATATTCTAGAGAGAATGACAGAGCCAGATAAGGTCGTGTCTTTTCGTGTCACTTGGGAAGATGACGAGGGTAATATTCGTATTAACCGAGGTTATAGAGTGCAATTTAACAATGCCATCGGGCCATACAAAGGCGGACTTCGCTTCGACCCTTCTGTCAGCTTAAGTGTGTTAAAGTTTCTAGGCTTCGAACAAACTTTTAAAAATAGCTTAACTACCTTGCCCATAGGCGCTGGCAAAGGCGGCGCTGACTTTAATCCTAAAGGCAAATCTGACAGAGAAATCATGCGATTTTGCCAGTCATTTATGACACAACTTTATCAACATATTGGTCCTAATATAGATATACCCGCAGGCGATATTGGCGTTGGTTCAAGAGAGATTAGTTACTTGTTCGGGCAATATAAACGTATCACTCATAGAGTGGAAAGTGTTTTAACAGGCAAAGCGCTAGAGTATGGCGGTAGCCTTGTTCGCACTGAAGCCACCGGCTACGGTAATGCGTTCTTTATGCAAGCTATGCTCGCTCACCACCAGAAAAACATTAAAGGCAAGACTTGCTTAGTATCAGGCTCAGGTAATGTTGCGCTTCATTGTGCAGAAAAGCTAATACATCTTGATGCCAAAGTACTCACCCTGTCTGATTCTATTGGTACACTATTTATTCCTGACGGACTAACGCAAGAACAACTTGATAAAATTAAAGAAATTAAGATTCAGCAGCGCAAACGACTGAATGTATTGACCAATGAGTTTAATTGCGAATTTTTCGAAAATAAAAAACCATGGCATATCAATGCACAACTTGCCTTTCCTTGTGCTACACAAAATGAGTTGATTGAGGAAGACGCTAGGCAACTGGCTGAAAATGGCTGTATTGCGGTATCTGAAGGGGCTAATATGCCTTGCACACCTGAAGCAGTAAAAGTGTTTCATGACAATAAAGTGCTCTACGCACCGGGCAAAGCAGCGAACGCCGGAGGGGTTGCCGTATCGGCTTTAGAAATGACACAAAATAGCATTCGTATGTCGTGGTCACATGAAGAGCTTGAGGAGAAGTTGCATCACATTATGAAGCAAATACATGATAAATGCGTGCAATATGGTCACTATGAAGGTCAAATTGATTATGTCAAAGGTGCAAATATCGCCGGCTTTATTAAAGTAGCAGATGCCATGCTGGCCTATGGAGTCGTTTAAATTGAGCACAAAAAAGCCCAGCAATCGCTGGGCTCGATATTAACAATTTTAATTAATTACTAAAATTACTCAGATACAGGGAAGCCACGGTCACGCATTAACGCGCCAACTTCTGCATCACGGCCACGGAACTTGTTATAGGCTTCTGCTGGATCCATTGCATTTCGCACAGAGAATAAGTACTCAACTAAACGGTCACCTAAGTCTTTGTCGTAGAAACCACCTGGTGCATTTGCAAATGCTTCTGCTGCATCAGAGGTTAATACTTCAGCCCATAGATAACCATAATAACCTGCTGAGTAACCTTCACCAGAGAAGATATGACCAAAATGCGTTGTACGGTGACGCATTACAATTTCAGATGGCATGCCTAATTTCGCAAGTTCTGTTTTCTCAAACTCAACAGGATCGCCAATTAGCTCAGGATCAGTCATATGGAATTTCATATCCATGATCGCAGAGGCTAGGTATTCAGTTGTTGAGAAACCTTGATTAAACGTCGAAGACTTTTGGATCTTCTCGATTAACTCTTTTGGCATTGGCTTGCCCGTTTTGTAATGAACAAGGTACTTATTGATCACTTCGTCAGTTGATAACCAACGCTCTAATAACTGAGATTGAAACTCTGTATAGTCACGTACACCACCGTTCGAGCTTGGGTATTTGACATTTGAAGAAAGTGCATGCAACGCATGGCCAAACTCATGGAAATACGTATTCGCATCATCCCAAGAAACCAGTGTTGATTCACCGTTTGGCGCTTTAACAAAGTTTGAGTTATTGGTGCTCAGTACGTTTGTTTTACCTTGGAATGTGGTGTGTGAACGGAATGATGTTGCCCATGCACCAGAGCGCTTACCTTTACGTGCAAACGGGTCAAGGTAGAATAAGCCTACATGTTCCCCATTCGACTTACGTTTTACTTCCCATACTTTCACATCTTCGTGGAAGACCGGCACTGAACCCTCAGGCACTGGTGAGAATGTGAAATCAAATAACTCGCCAGCCACATAGAACATGGCTTCTGTTAGCTTATCTGCTTGAAGGTATTCTTTTACTTCGTTTGAGTCAAGATCGTATTTAGCTTTACGCACTTTCTCTGCATAAAAACGGTAATCCCAAGGCGCTATTGTGATGTTTGCACCTTCTTTATCTGCTACCGCTTGCATATCAGCAACTTCTTCTTTTACTCGTGCAATTGCAGCAGGCCAGACTTTATTCATCAGTTCGATGGCATTTTCAGGTGCTTTTGCCATTCGATCTTCCAAACGCCACTGTGCATAGTTTTCAAAGCCTAGTAGCTGAATGCGCTCATGACGTAGCTTTAGGATTTGACTGATAACATCACGGTTATTGTTTTCACCCGCATTGTTCCCACGGTTATAATAGTTATTCCAAACCTGCTCACGCAGTTCATGCTCTTCAGAGTACTTTAAGAATGGGTCCATTGACGAACGCGTATTCGTTACCGCGTATTTGCCTTCTTGACCGCGCGCTTTAGCTGCAGCAGCGGCTGCTGAAATGTAAGACTTGGGTAAGCCTGCTAACTGATCTTTTGTAAGATAAACGACATAGTTTTCTTCATCAGCCAATACGTTGTTACCAAACTTAGAATGTAAGCCTGATAGCTCTAAATTAATCTCAGCATACCGCTTGGCTTTATCGCCAGATAAAGTAGCACCGTTACGTGCAAAGCTGTTGTAACGCATCCAAGTAATACGCTGCTCTTCTGCTGTTAAATTTTTAAACTCATCGCTATTATAAACCGCTTGAATACGCTCAAATAACGCTTTGTTTTGCGTGATTTTAGAGCTCATCGAAGAAAACTTAGGAACTAGTTTACCTTGTAATTCACGAAATGCTGGGCTTGAGTTATTGTTTGCCCAAATACCATAGTATGGGAATAAACGATCCAGTGCTTCACCTGACGATTCCAGTGCAACTATGGTGTTTTGAAAAGTTGGCTTCTCTGGGTTATTTGCAATGGCATCAATTTCTGCAAGGTTTTCTGCAATCGCAACATCCAATGCGGGCTCTAAATCAGCAATCGTTACTTTATCGAACTGTGGTACACCGTCATAAGGGCCTGCGTACTTTTGCAATAAAATATTGTCGTATTGCTTTTCAACTTTTTGTACTACAGGTTCAACTTGTTGATATGTGCTTTGCGTGTTGCTACATGCACTCAGTGCAACAACAACCGCTGCACTTAATAGAGAGATTTTTAGTTTCATTATATATGTTCTCAGTTTGTTAACCCCTCTATGTTACGAGTCAAACCAATCAGTGCAATAAGAAATGCGATGAGAATAGTATCTAAATGTAAATTGTCTTTATAAATCTAAAATCATCTCATTTATCTCAGTAATTAATTTCAACTTTCTGTATTAAAATTATTCAACAGGCAAAATATTTACAAACTAAAACATAATATTAATAATTGTACCTCTTTTAATTTTTCAAAGGATTTTGAAATGAAAACAACAACTTTTATTGCAAGTTTTTTTCTTGCTCTCACTTTTAACGCTGCAGCTAACACTGCTGAAAAAGAAATAAAAACAACTGACTTTAATACTTTTTATGACACTCAGGTTGCAAGCTCTGACTGTGGTGGTTATTGGGATGAGCGTCGTGTTCGTGTGTGTGACTATCGCACTGAACTCACTGATATTGTATACAAAACGTGTCACTACAAGTTAATGTATAAAAACTCAATGACAACTTATCCTGATTGGACGACTAAAACTGTACTGGCTAGTCAAAGCTGTCCTATTGACTGGACAATTCCAGGCCCTCATGGTTATGCACCTGGCGGTGTTTATGTTCATCAACATGATACTTTCTTCACTCAACAAGAGCGTAAAACAGTTGCATATAATTGTCGTTGGGAAACTCGCAGTGTTTGGGTACCGAACGGTGGTCAATTCTGTCCAGTTGAACCATAATTTGTAAAGCGTTGAGCGGTAGTACCGCTCAACGCTTCATCAATTCATCGCTTCATCGCTTCATCACTTTCAAAGTTTATCCCTAATCACTTGTTGAAAGTTTATGCTCCTTCTGTACTGTCTTGAATTAGGTGCTGCGTATTCAATAGCCAACCGAATAGATTTGGCAGCCAGGTAAGGTTTATTTTGAGCAATAAATAGCTTTGCTTGCTCATAATTTGGGCCTGATTGCTTTGGGTAAAAACTCTGCCACTTTTTAATCACATAATTAGCTTCATTATAGTGCTGCTCTCTTATCAAATAGGCTGTTAACCCCCATAGCTCATTAAACTCCGGTATCACCTCATACCCTAATCGAATCGATAAACGTTCATAGTGCGCATCAAATTTTTCTGGTGCTCCCACCATAGTATTGCTAGACAGCCACCAATCTCGAAATGTATACCTCAGCGCATGGTATAACCCAAGGTGAGCAATCGTCATATGATCCTCACCTGAAATAAATCGAGCACTTATATCAAGAGAGCTAGGTGCTTTTGTTTCCATTAATGCTAAGAATTTTTCAAAAGCAGCATACTGTTTTACAAACGGGGTTTCTTTTTCACTGTAGGCTACAAGTATTTTATTATTTTCCAAACTCACTAAGCTGTGCTCTATCTGCTCTAAAAGTTTGCCTTCAGCCCAAGCTAAAGTCGGTGACAACGCAAAGTAAGCATCAAATTTCTCTGGGTGACGTGCAAATGTAAACATAGTAAATAAGCCACCTAAAGAATGACCACTCAATATCTCAAATGGCGCTGTACGATAGGTTTGATTAATCAGTGGTTTTACCTCAGTTTCAATAAAAGACAACAGCTTTTCTGCCCCCTGAGACTTGCTAAATTCAGTGCCATCTTGGTGGTAAGGGCTAAGCTCATTGTGGCGGTCAAAGGTTTGAATGCCCACAACAATCAATTCTGATATTCCACCAGCTAGGTAATGGATCATAGGTGCAGCATGTGGTAGCTGCATATTTGCGTCGGTTAAATAAATAACCGGATAAATTTTGTCATTATCTTGCTGATAGTTAGCGGGCAAAGAAACAAGAATTTCTCGTGTCTCACCATAGACTTTTGACTTTATTTTAGTAATGCTTGCTGCCGATGAGGCTTGAGTATTTTGTGAGATGAATAAAAACACAATTACCAAAAGGGTTTTTAACACTTGCCATTGTTTTACGCTTAGCATGGCGACTCCTTATCATTAATTTGAATTGGCTAATGTAATGATTAAGAAATTGAAGAACATGTTAATTAAACTATGTTTCTCTTAAGAATCGCTTAGGTTTTTTCTATTATTATTTTTCAATAACTTAAAAGCATAAATGGACGCATTTTATTTAAATCAAATTTTCATCGACCCAAGTAGAAATCAAATTTTTCATGGCGATGAATGTCTATTAATAGAGCCCAAAGCCATGACTTTGTTATGTGTTTTTGCTCAGCAGCCCAATAAAGTGCTAAGCCAAGAAGTACTATTTGAAGCCGTTTGGCAAAATCGTATCTTTTCACCCAGTTCATTACAGCGTTTAATTACCCTACTTCGTAAAGCATTAAAAGATGACCCCAAAGCCGCTCAATTTATTCATACCCATGCTAAACGTGGCTATAGCTTAGAAGTTCAGCCCGTATTTGTTGAGTACCTTAGGTCAGATAAAGCAAACAAACAAAAACAGCAGACTGAAAATACTGTCTTAAAAGCGCCCTTCTATGTGTTACCAAAACCCCTTTGGGTAATTGCGCTTGGCCTATTACTTATCGTCGGTTTTAGTGTTTTCTTTCTCTCTAATTCCAATTCAAATGAGCGAAAGCTCAATAAGCCTGTTGCTCTAACGCATACTGCTAACAATGAATCTATGCCGAAACTCTCTTTAAATGCGCAGCAACTTTTGTTCTTACGCGAAACAGGGTCACGTTTTGAGTTAGCTTTAAAAGCAATGGAAAAAGAAAGTGAGTATTCACTTCTAACACAAAATAAAGCTTTTGAGTTTGCTTGGTCAAATAACACTACGGTTGTGTTAACGCACATCGAGCCTAACTCGGGTAATAATCATTTAAAGCTACTCACTTTAGCTGACAACCAAGTTATGTCTGAGCGTATCATTAAAGTCCCTTCGCATATAACTGATCTGCGCGCGCTTCAAACAGGCCATGATAATACCTTGTATATGCTTGCGACTGAGACAAAACTAATCAATGCACGAAATCTCTTGGTTGCATTTAAAGAGCAAACAACAGAATTTAAGACTTTATCAGTACTCCCTGAAGATACTTATGTTCAAGACTTAGCAGTTGCAAACAATGCGCTCTATTTCACTGCGACTAAGAGCCATAGCATACAACAGCTTCTTAAATATGATTTAGGTACAGCAAATCTTAAAATCATCAAAAACGATTTAGCATCGATTTATCATGTTGCTTGGGATTACCTTCGTAATCAGCTGATATTGTCTGATACGTTAAAGGCGGGTGTATTCTCATTAAGTGCTCAGCAACTAAATAAAACCAAGCAACAAAGCGAAATGAAACTGCTTCCTTTTAATTTCGAAAGCCCATCTCCGCTTTCTCAAATTCAGGTAACTAAAAACGCAGTCTTTGGCACTACTTTTCAACAAAACATAGATATAGCATCGAATAATGCAACTCTCACTCACGTGAATAGTAAATACGAAGACTATCAAGCAAGTGTCTCTCCCTCAGGTGAACACCTAGCATTTGTTTCACATAAGCATGGTCGGCCCATGCTTTTTGTTAAAGACAATGAAGGCGTTTCAACAATTTTTGGCAACCCGTATCAACATGACTTCATCTCTAGGGCTATTTGGTCTAGTCATAGTAATGAGTTTGCCTTTGCTGTTGGCGGGCAAGTGTATTTATATGACTTAACCAATAAGCAACTTACACATATAGAGTCTGATGAGCATATAGTTCGGGTTGATTATTGGCAAAATAATACAAACCAATTGATTGCCACAACAAAACAGCTTAACACTGCCGCTATTATTGAGTTAGACACTAAAACAGTTTGGCCTTTTACCCAGCAAGGCACTGTGCTTTATAAAGATGAAGACCAGCAAATAATTTGGCAAAACGATACGCTTGAAAATTTGGCTAAACTTAAAACATGGCAACCTGAACAAGGAGAGATAGTTCATGCATTTTCAGTTAAAGGCCTAATATTGGCTCATGTTCGAAATGCGAATGAAAGCAACTTGTTTATTCTAAAAACCAATTTAGAAGTTCAAGAGTCAACTGTACTTCCGACAAATGTACAGTTTATCTCGAGTGCTTTTTTCGAACCAACCAAGGATAATCTTGTTTACTTTTACTCTCATTGGCGAAACCAAGATGCTGATATAGTCAAAAGTGATAATTACCAAAACTAAAACAACCACACTTTTTGCAATATTATCAGTGCAAGCTCTTTTGTTTCACTGTTGCACCTTTCATTCAACCTCAGCCCTGCATTAATAAGCATTCTTGAGTGCCTAGCTTGATCCTTACATTCCCTCTATTTTTCATAGCTTCGTAATATTACTAAATATTTGGCACTCAATTTCGTCAACAAAGTACGTTAAATACTCGCTAAAAAGGACTCGTAATGTTGACCGAACAAACATCTGTGAATCAAATTGATACATTTATAGAATCATTTGACCCTTCACAAAATGCATTATTCGCAGCAGGTGAAAACTGCTTTGTAACACGAAAAACTTTATTGAGATTAAAGACAGATATAAATAATCATCGTGAATTAGTCGAAAATATAACAAGCGCAATCAATGACACTGATCAGCAAGATGCTGTCGCTTTTGGTGTATTGCCATTTTGCAAATCTCAACAAGCTCAGTTTATAGTTACAGATCAGATAAATAAGTATGATAAAGCAACTTTCACACATCGTTTAAAGTTAAGAAGTCAATTAACCAAAAATAAACAAGCGAACCTCAACAAGGTATCTCATCGACAAGATCAGGCGCACTATGAAGATGCAATTCTCAAAGCCAAACGCTATTTCTCAGAAAGAAAATTAGACAAAATAGTACTAGCCAAACAAACAGACTTGTTTTTTGATCAAGACATAAATCAAACTCATGTAATAGCAAACCTATTATCTCAAAGCAGCAGTGGTTTTCATTTTTCTTTTCCCACTGAGCAAGGGAAAACATTAGTCGGTGTTAGCCCTGAGCTGCTTCTGAAAAAACAAGGTCACTCAATCATGAGTAATCCCTTAGCTGGGTCAACAAAACGTGTTGAAGATCTTGAAATTGAATATAAACGCAAACAAGCATTGCTGGCCTCACAGAAGGACCGTTATGAGCATGCTGTGGTTTTAGATGAAATGTCTCAAGTATTGAACCCTTGGTGCCAGCAACTGACTATACCAAGTACACCTTCACTATTAAGTACCGCAACAATGTGGCATTTATCAACTATTATTGAAGGCCAACTTATTAATCCGAATACGCATATTCTGTCACTTGCTAATCAGTTACATCCTACCCCCGCACTTTGCGGCAAACCTACCCAATCTGCTTATCCTTTAATAAAAGAACTAGAAGGCGAAGATAGAGACTATTTTTCAGGGATCATTGGCTGGTGTGATAAGCATGGCAATGGTGAATGGGTCGTCGTTATACGTTGTGGTGAATTAGATACAAATCACGCAAGACTATTTGCAGGTGCAGGCATTGTTGCAGCTTCAGATCCTACGGCTGAATGGCTTGAAACAGAAGCAAAAATGTCAACAATGCTTAATGCGCTTGAAGTCGCAGAGCGCTATCGTGAACTCAGTGAAACAAGCGCTTTAGAATTAGAAATTGCCTAAGTCCTAAATAAAAAAATGCCCAATCAAATTGGGCATTTCTATCAACTTTCCTAAGAATATCAACCAGTACTCTGAACACTTAGTTATTCAAAACTTGAATGTTTAATTATCAACCAAACGTGAAGGCAATGACTTTGTCAATTTGAAGTTTGCAATAATGGCTAAGCATATTATCAACGCGATAAGGGCTGCTAAAACAAGACAAAAAACTTCAAAGCCAAGTGCTAAAATTGCAGGCTCAAATACTAAAGGACTGATAAATTGCCCTGAAAAGTAACAGGTCGTCATAATGCCCATGGCTTTACCACGCATCATAGGAGGCACAAATTCGAACAACCACACAACCAAATTCGGTCTGACTAATCCAAGCCCAACGCCAATCACCAAACCCGAAACTGTAATATTAGTTAAGCCATTAACAAAGCTAAGTAAAGTGAATCCAAGAGCAACAATAATCCAACCAAATACATGAGTTTGTTTAACACTAAGTAGACTTCGAACTCTCCCATAACTTACTGAGACACTTGCCATAGCGAGCAAGAAGGCCGCAATGACTAGCCCTATTGTACTGGCAGAATGACCAAGTGCCGCTAAATGAAATGGCAAGTGTAATGTCAGGCCATAAAGCACGACTATTTCTACTAACGCCAAAGCACAGCAGAGTAGAAAGGTTTTATTCATCCAACCTTTAGGTCGATTTGCTGCTTGACCCTGATACTCTTTAATCTCTGGTGCTTTTACCCATAACAGAACTCCAGGTAAAACCAACAAAGAGAGTGAATAAATTGCAAATACCCATGACCAATGCTGCTCAGCTAGAAAGCCTGCCGCAGAAAGGAATAATACACCACCAAAACCACCAAAGGCCGCTTGAAGACCCATATAGTTAGAAAAGCGAGGACCTTCAAAGTATCTACCTGCGAGAGTGGTACCAGAAACCATAATTAACGCTACGGCCACCCCCATCAAAGCTCTACTAAATAAAATAAGCCAAATAGAGTATTGCCATATATAGCCTAACACCCCGCTAACTAAAAAAAGTGCTAAGCCACTAATCAGTAGTTTTTGACTATTAAATTTATCGACTAAAGCGCCAACTAATGGTGCGCACACAGCAATGATTAACCCAGGTAGCGCAAGCGTCATTTGCGCCCAAAATGCAGCATTATCTATATGTGAAAAAGTCACAGTCATTGCTGGTAACGCTGGTGCTAAGGTTGCACTGGCAAGCACTGTCATAGTGCTTGCCAGTAACAAAAAACAAGTCGTTAATCTTGAGTGACTCATCCAGGTCCCCCAATGCGTTTACGGGCACTTTCGACGGCTTTTTGGTAATCTTGATATAGTTCATCTTCATTAAAGCGAGTACTTCGACCATCTTTAACAACAAAATCACCAGCAACCATGACCGAGTCTACATCTTTACTAGAGCCCGTTACGATAAACGTTCTGAGTGGGTGCCCTGATAGCTTATAACGGTAATCATCATTATTGATCAGTACAAAGTCGGCTTGTTTACCAACTTCAATAGAACCTATTTTATCCTCCCACCCCAGAGCTTTAGAACCAAACAAGGTTGCAGTTTTCAGTGCTAATGTTGGCGGGCAAGCTGTATTACAGTTTTGTGCTTCATTGTGGCCTAGATGAGCACCTCTCATTGCTTCGCACATACCACCTATAAAGGAGATGTCTCCATCTGTACTGCTTGAGACCCAAACCCCCTCTTTTAAGAATCTGCCGATTTGTCCGGTCTCACTGACTGTCGACTCTCCAAGCATCCCATAATGGGCTGGTGAGTGACAGATATTAACGCCAGTTTCGATAAGCCTTTGGTATTCGCTTTCACTGGCATATGCTGTATGAACTGCGAGCAGTTTATCTGTCAGTAACCCCATAGCATCAAAACGAGCAATAGGTGAAAGACCGAATACTCGTTCAACCTCTCGTCGTTCATTCTTTAAAGGCGCTAAATGCGTTGCATAAGGAACTTTGTATTGTTGAGTGATACTCGCTAAAGCCTCCAGTTGCTTGTCAGAACTACCAAAAGCGCCCATAACAGAAGGCATCGCACCAATTAAACCTGAGCTATGGTTATCCCAAGTTTCAATAAGTGACAGCCAATCCTCAGTTTGCAATTGAGTGTCTGCAATAATCGTTGGCGAAGCTTTATCAGCTTCTAACATCACATCAGAACCCCAACGACTTACTCGCAATCGCATTCCCAAATCAATGGCTGCTAATGCCATTGAGTCTGCTTTATTAGCTGAACCTAGATCGCCCAAAGCAGTCGTGCCAGATCGAAGCTGAGTCCACATACTCCATCTTGCAATTGCTAACCCTTCTTCGAGCGTTAACTTATCGCCTACTGTTGAGATAAAACCAAACATCGAGCCTAATGCTGCAATATTGCCGCCATTCGAATAAGCGGTAGGCTCTAAGTTACAGTCATCAGGCGATTCAAAGTTTGGCGCAACAAAGCTTTCATGCCAATGGGGATTAACTAACCCCGGCAGCATCAACTTACCGCCACCATCTACTTTCTTATCAAAATCTGTCGGTTGCTCTCCTTGTTTTCCTAATGCAACTATCTGCTTACCATGAATTAAAACCCAACCGTCTGAGATCACTGTATTGTTTAAGTCTGCTGTATAAATAAAAACATTATCAATCAGCGTCTTAAGGTTTTCATTATGCGGTTTCTTACATACCGCTTTTAGGCTATTGAGCTCACTTACTTGATTACTGCCAAAAGACTGCTCACTCATAGCTTTGGCAAGCGCAGCAAAACGCTGCGTCGATAAACATGAACATGCCATTAGGTATTTTCCTTAGTATCAAATACGCCTTCTGACTGCATTTCTATTAGCGATGCTTTCACTGCAGTAATCGTGTCATTAATCTGCTCCATTGTATGTGCACCAGAAATGAAGTTGACCTCTCTGCGCATTAAAATGCCACGCTTTGCCATTTGTGCTAAAAATGGGATTGCAAATTTCACATGCTCTTCTGGATTTTTAGCGAATAGAAACATAGGGATCGCATCATAGCCTACAACGCGAAGTGGGGTTCCCAGTTGCTCAGAGATCTGATTGACTTCTGATTTTAAAATACTGCCTAATTTAGCAATATATGAAGTAAAGTCTGTACGTTTGTATTCCTTTATAACGGCATCACACACCTCTAGTGACAGCATTTCACCACCAAAAGTGGTCGACACTTGAAGTTCATTAATACGTGACATTAACTTAGAACAACCAGCTACAGCTGATAGTGGCATACCTGCAGCAATCCCTTTAGATAAAGTGACTAAATCAGCATTGACCCCGAAATATTCTTGAGCCCCGCCAGGTGCAAGTCTAAACCCAGTTACAACTTCATCAAAAACTAGCACAACTCCATGTTCAGAACAGGTCTCTCTGAGCTGTTGCAAAAAGGCTTTTTCTAGAACCCGATTATAAGGCACTGATAATAAAACGACTGCTAGCTGGTCTTTTCTGTCTGCAATTTTTTCAATTATTTTAGGCTCATCAGCAGGAGTGAAAAGTGGCATTCTATGCGTAAGAGATGCAATAGCAGAAGGTACCCCTGGGGTATCAAACATGTATTGGTCATGCCAACCGTTATAACCCACAGTCATTATTTCATCGCGACCTGTAACGTGACGAGCCAACCTCACAGCTGCTGAGTTTGCGTCTGCACCCGTTTTGAAGAAACGAACCATCTCAGCCCCTGGGATCACGTCGACTAAAGTTTGGGCTGTTTTTACTTCGACAGGCGTGGGGAGAGAATGAATTAATCCATTGCTTAAATTGTCTGAAATAGCCTTTGTCACAACTGGGTGGTTGTGACCTAAAGTATTTGCAGCAAGACCACAAATGAAGTCAATATATTGATTGCCATCTACATCTGTCACTACTGCTCCTTCCCCCCCAGCTAAATAAACAGGAAAGGCCCCTGGTGAAAACTGCTCTGGCTTTTTCATCATAGATTGGGTAAAACCGGCAATCACTTGCTCGCCCTGCGATTGCAATTTTTGTGATTGGGTAAAAGAAAGTGGCTGATTATTCATAGTATCCTCGAAATTAATGTCCCAGCGTTGCACCACCATCTACCAATAAATTGGACATGGTAATGTGCTTAGCTTGATCGCTGAGTAAAAATAAAATGGTATTGGCAATGTCAAAAGGTGTCGCAATGCGACCAAGAGGTATGCCTAGTTTGAATTGTTCTAGATCGCCTGCGATGGTTTTCGCAGCGCCGTTTGTATCGCGCCAGAGTTGTTGCTGCATTTGGGTGTCTGTCGACCCAGGGGCGACTAAATTGCAACGAACATTATATGGAGCAAGTTCTAATGCTAGATTTTTAATTAATGCAGTTAATGCGGCCTTTGAAGCACAATAGCTTCCCATGTTTACCCTAGGCGTTTGTGCCGCATTGCTGCCAACAGCAACTATTGAACCTCGGCGGCACTGTTGCATTCTTTTTGCAACTGCTTGGCACAGATAAAATGGCCCATGGCAATTCACAGCAAAGGTGTTTTGCCATTCAGCATTGCCCTGCTCTAAGATTGAGCCCATATGCAAAATACCAGCGACACTGGCTAAATACTCAATATGGCCCAGCTTATCCTCAATTACCCCAACTACATCATTTACATTTTCTTGACTAGAAACGTCTAAATGTATTTGAAATAGATTGGCAGTTTGCTCAACAAGTTCGGACGAGCTAAAAGCAATATCTGCAGCAACAACAATCGCTTCACGAGCAACCAGTAGTTCAACCACAGCCTTTCCTATTCCTTGATATGCGCCTGTAACTAAAACTACTTTTCCGTAAAACTCATTAGATGAAGGCATTTAGTAAACCTCATCCATAATGACGTGACGCTGTTCATGATAAGTTTCCTCATCTTGCCCACGTCGCCAATAAGGAATGGCATAGAGTTGTTTTTTGTTCAGCCCAAAATCCTGAATCAACTGCTTTCTACAGGCAAGTACAGCACTGTTTTCACCAGCGATAAAAGCACTCATCGATGTTGCATTATTTGGGAACGCTGTATTCGCTATTGCTTTTGCCAGTTGAGTAGAGTCGCCTTTCTTGCGCTCGAACCAACGAATTTCAACTCCACTCGGGGCAGATATAAAATGCTTATCTTCTAAACTGTCTAACTCTATAAATACTTTCGCAGTAACATGAGACTCGAATCCTTCAACTAAAGCACTTATCGCGGGAACTGCGGTCAAATCACCAGCTAAGATGTGCCAATCAGCTTTTGCAAGAAGAGGATCAGGACCACCTGGACCTGCAACACCAATCTCAGAACCGACCTTGGCATTAACAGCCCAACCCGATGCTGGGCTACTATCTCCATGTACTACAAAGTCAATATCCAATTCATTACTGTGAGAACGGTAAGCTCTTACCGTATATGCACGTGTGATAGGTTTATTGTCAGGCCATTTGATTTTGCCCATTTTGTCTCGCACTGGTAGCTCTAAAGTGCCACTTTCACGATTAGCAAAAAAGAGCTTAATATGTGCCCCATGATAGCCATCGGGAAAACCCAATAACTCCTCACCAGAGACAGTTATACGTAAAAGGTTTTTTGTAATATAGCGTTTTGCTACGCAATAAACGCGTCGAGGGCCACTTGGTTTAATAGGCTGTCGCTGAGTCATGACAATTCCTTTTCAAGTTTTAGAAATGCAATTAATTTTTTTATATTTTGGAAAGCAACTAAATGAGACGTCACATTGATTAATCCGCTATCAAACGCATAATCAAGATAAATGGCTAAATCACTTTTGGTGAGAGACTCTAACCGAGTCTCGTTCGAACAACTTGCCGATTTAAAGTTTTGATTAAATGCTTCAAGCTTCATTGGTTCATGAGACTTTTGGCTTTGAGCTCTGAAAAAACTCGCTATGGCTAAATCATCTTCATCGCTCGATTGCTCAATGGTTTTTAACCAATCATCCAGAGGGACAATTTCGAATGCAAAACCATATTCCTGTAACCATAAATATAATTGTGATAAAGAGACCAAAGTATCTGGGGTGACATTGAACACGCCATTTTGCGTACCATGAAGTGTTTGGTCTGCCACAAATTTGGCGACCTTATCAACCGGGGTCCAGGGTTCAAAAACGGCTAGTTGGGGCAATTTAAGATGTTTCAAACCAGTCCTAAGAATGCGCCATACCAAGTCGTTTTGGTTAATATAGCCACTTTGTAGCGACCCTGTCACACGTGCCAATCTATATATTTTTGAAGTAATACCTTGTTGAATTGACGTCTCAACCATCGCTTCAGACAACCACTTTGATTGTTGATAACCGTCATTTAACCCTGAATGTCGCGCAACAAACTCTTCAGCAAGGGGCGCACCATCAGTCGGTGCTACTGCAATAGTTGATACCTGATTAAAAGAAGCTGAAAATCTCTTTGCAAACATCAATAGCTGCGATGTCATTGTTACATTGGCTGTTTTTAAACTTTTGTAATCTCGCAGAACAGACGTGTGTGCGGCGTTATGTAACACTTGAGTTACTTGATGACCGAGTGAATTGTAAGCTTGCTCATCAAGACCTAAAAGTGGTTTAGCTATATCGGTAAGTAGAAACTCTACGCTAGAAAAATCAATCGAGCCTATTTTCTGTGCCTGGAATGCACTTTGGAGCCTAGCTTTTGCGTGCGCAATGTCATTTGCTCTCACTGCACATACTATTTTCAAACCAGGTTGAAGTAATAAACTCTTTAATATTTGCGCACCAACAAAGCCTGTAGCGCCCGTTAATAAAACCGTATTAACAGATCGTGAACTCACCTTAATAGGCGTAACTGATTGCAGCGCTTCTTTGAACTCTAATAAGTCTTTGTCTAGTTGAGCAGCGACACTATTTGAGCCCTGCTGTTGCTCTTCAGTATTACCCTCTAATGCTAAACTCAACTCTTTTAAAGTTGGGTGTGCAAATAAGAAAGCAACACTAACCTGCTTATTAAATAGCTGGCTCAGCCGAGCTGCAACTTGAATACATTGGAGTGATTGTCCCCCTATATTAAAAAAGTTGTCCTCAGCATTTTGTACTTCAATGCCTAAAACTTCTTGCCAAACTGCTGCAATGCTTTGTTCTAATTCAGTAAGAGAGCCATTAAGCATTTCATAACTTTGGAAACCTTCGAGTTGTTTACGGTCGACTTTGTTTGCTGGTGTTTTAGGCAATGATGAATGATTATGATACTGCCCTGGGAGCATTGCACTTGGTAAAGATAAAGCCAACGCCTCACGTAAAGTAGCTAAATTCCATTCGTACTCACTTACAATATGAGCGCAAAGCCCTTTTGGCTTTCCAGTTAGGTCCTTAATAATGGTCACTGCAGCTTCTTGGATCCCTTTCAAGCCAAGCAACACAGCTTCTATCTCTCCTATTTCTATTCGATAACCACTAATTTTTAATTGAGAGTCAGCTCTACCAATATATTCTAATTGCCCGTCAGGTAACATTCGAACAACATCACCTGTGCGATATGCATCGATATAGTGTTGCTTTATTGGATGCCAAAATTTTACAAATGCCGCTTCGTTTTGTTTATCTAAGCCCAAATATCCACTGGCCAAGCCTGTGCCTGATAACCAAAGCTCACCTCGCTCTCCAAATTTTGCCAGTTGTCTCGGTTCCCTGACCACTAATGTCTCACGACCCGGTAAAGGATGACCAATAAGGCTGGTATTTGTATTGGTACTTAAATCGGTGAAAGTAGCAACTACAGTGGCCTCTGTTGGACCATATGTGTTTAGCAATCTAATTGAGTTAGAAAATAGCTGGCACCAAGACTCAACACGTTGTCTGTTAACTGCTTCGCCACCAATAATAATGGTATGTACTGAAGCTGGCATGGTCGTTTTAGTCTCACAAACAAAGTGACAAAGCTCATGCCAATAGGCGGTAGGTAAGTCCAAGACTGTTATTTGCAACCTTTCGACTTCACTAAAGAAACACTCGAATGAATTCAGCATTTCATCATTTCGCAATATTAATGTCGCACCCAAAGTTTGAGTAACAAAGACTTCTTCAATACAAGTATCAAAATGAAATGGTGCAAACTGCAATACGCGATCATTCTGACTAATGCCATAAGCAGTTTTAGCACCATTTACAAAACCTGAGAGTGCTCCTTGGCTTATTTGCACACCTTTTGGCTTACCCGTAGATCCTGATGTATAAATCAAATATGCCTGTTTAGAATCTGCCAGTTTAGTTGGCAAATGTATGCCACCATCACTTACTTCATTTAAAGCTGAATCAACACTTAGTTTTGTTATGTTTAATTCATCGAAAATCGTCAAATGTGCACTTGAAGCATCAACCAAAACCAATTCTGGAGAGGCGTCTTCAATAATCATTCGGTTTCGACTTAAAGGTGCATCGATATCGATAAAGACAAAGCGACATTCAGCTAATAGGACTGCCCACATTGCAATTATGGTATTTTGACTACGGGGTAAGGCCAACAAAATACAACTATCGGAGCGCGTCGTTATCTGAATTAATTTGCTTGCCAGATGTGAAACTTTTTCAACGAGTTGTCCGTAACTTAAGCTTTCCCCTTCTATATTCTGCAATGCAATTTTTGAAGGTGAAGCTTTCGCTTGTACAAATAAGCTTTCTAAAACATTCCTCTCATCTGGCGCTTTTTGAATCGAACATAAAGCAAAATCTGATCTCGTTACTTTTAAAGGCTGTGATAGTTGCGATGTAAGGTCATCTAAAAGTGTTATGAATGCTTTTTGCAACCCAATCAAATCTTCACAGCTATAACCGCTCTGATTTGCTTCTATTTCAAAACGGACACTACCATTACTCTGCATAATAAAAATGAAAGCAATATCTTCAACCGGCCCAGCAGATAATGGATGATTAACAACTCGACTCCCTTCACATGTTGTATTACGCTCAAAAGGTAAAATGTTAACAACTGGACCAAAAAGGCGTTTAGGGATAAGACCCTCATTGCTTTTAGCTCTTAGATTTTCATATCTAAAGCGAAAATGTCGCCTTGCCTTTTGGAGCCTTTTACTTACTTGGACGAGTAACTCAGCAAAATCAACACACTCACTAAACAACACCTTAATTGGTACTATATTCATGTGCATACAAGGTGTATTGGCAGCTTTAGAAGCAATGCGATTGGCAACAGGCATACCAATGATGGTTTTTTCGACGCCTGTTTGTTGATAAGTTAGGTAACTAACAGCTGTAAATAGTAGTTCTGACCAATTACTGTTTTTTTCTTTTGCGAGCGTGTCTAAACTCTTTAGTTGCGACTTATCTATAAATGCGGTTACTTTTAGCTTTTCCGCATTACCGTTAAGCGGTTGTTGCGTCAAAGTGACTGCATTGCCAAAAAAACTGAGTTCTTCAGTCCAATAATTCTCATCCTTTTGGAAAGCATTGCTATTTTTATATTTTATGTCTTCATCTATTAAAGCCTCATATTGCGCTATGTCAGAGACAACCTCATTCCCTTCATAAGCATTTAACACACGATTAGTTATTAATGAAAAACTAAACCCATCCAGCGCGATATGATGCGCTCCCAAAGCCCACAAAAACTTATTACTATTAATACGGATCAAGATGTGACGGTACAAATCTCCCTTACTTAAATCATAAGGGTGCATTTGCCACTGAGCTAAAAATTGCTCTGCAGCAATAATTGGCTCACTTTGGTTTGATAGGTCTAGGTAATCTCCATGTTTAGCCGTTCGTTCAACCGCATTCAACATGCTTTGAACTGGTAAACCTTGGTTTTGCTCGAAGCTAACGTTTAACGATGATGTTTCTTGTAAAACCCTAGCAGCTGCCAGCAGAAATAATTCAGCGTTCACAGCTGTATTTAATTCAATATACTCGGCAGTATTGTACCGAACACTACCAGCGTGTTTAGCTTGGCCAAGCCAAATACCTAATTGTGCTGCAGTTAAAGACTTTTTTATCATGCAATCACAGCCTCTAACTGAGAGCTAGTTTGCATGATTTCATGCCAATCGCGAATTGAAGCACCTTCAGCGAGCTGCTCTAAAGTTATATTGATACCTTGAGCGCGCCATTTCTCTAATAAAGTCATTACTCTTATAGAGTCTAAACCTAGGTATAATAAATTCTCTTCAGGATCGACCTCGTCTATCTCTATATTTAAAATCTCTGCAACCGCACACTTTAGAGATGGTATTGATACTAGGTCTCTATGATTGTTTCGATCTTCATGATCAACGCTTAAGCTTGCTGTTACGTCTTCTAAAAGTGCAACTTGACCGCATCGTGAAGAAATATACCCTATAGCCTGTAGGTGTTCTTCAAGGCTAAAGTCAGCGATTGCATCTGCAACCACAAATGCTTTTATGTCATACATGAAAGCATCTAATACGGTCGATAAAATTCCGATATGTGCGTAGATCCCACAAATCATCAGTTGATCTCTTCCTTGTGCTTTCATGTCATCCAGCAAGCTGCTTCTTTTGAACGCACTGTAACGCCATTTGGTATACACCTTGTCACCACCTTTTGGCGCAATCGTTGAAAGAATACTGGTGTCTCGATTTGTTAACCCACTGCCCCAAAAATCAGTAAGCAATGCTCTGTCCTCAGGCTTTTGATCAGCAGGCTGAGCTGTATAAATAACCGGAATATTAGCTGTGCGAGCTGCCAATATCAGTGCATCTATATGCTTAACAAGTTTCTTTACGAGTTCACCTTCAACATCGTAAAAATTAACAAAGTAAGACTGCATATCATGAACTAATAGGACAGCCTTATCGGGATCGACTTGCCAATTTGTCTTATTTTCTGGGCAGCATTGAGGTAACGCATATGATTGAATGCGAGGGATCGCCATAATTTCTATTCCTTATTAAACGCTTTTAATTGGGGCAAGTAGGTTTTTGATATGTTCGCGAAGTGCACGTTTGTCGACTTTACCAACCTTTGTTTTCGGTAAAGCGCTAATAAATTCAAATCGATCAGGGTACTTATAGTCTGCTAAGCCTTTGCTTCGAATAAAGCGATTCAAAGCAACTTTGGTTAATGCATCTCTATTATTTTCACGTTTAACAACAAATGCGCATACTCTCTCACCTAGAAGGTGATCAGGCATTGCGACTACGGCACAATCATGCACATCAGGGTGAGCGAGTAATTGATTTTCAACTTCCTCAGCGGCGATTTTTTCACCACCTTTATTTATTTGGTCTTTATCACGACCTTCTACAATGATGTTCCCACAATGACTCAACTTGACGAGATCACCACTGCAATAAAAACCATCTTCCATAAAGGCTGTTAAATTATGCAACTTTGCATTTAGATACCCTTTGAAAGTATATGGTCCTTTTGTCGTTAACAAGCCAACCTCATTTTGGGAAACAGGCTGATTATTTTCATGTACAATTTTGATAACGTCAGCTTCACTCATAGGCCTGCCCTGAGTGTTATGTCTTACCCAATCATTGTCATTTAATCTCGTATAATTAACCAAACCTTCAGCCATACCAAAAACTTGCTGAAGTATTACCTTGAACTCATTTTCTAACTTGATTGCCAAAGTAGCACTCAATTTTGCGCCCCCAACTTGAATGACTTTGAGTGAACTAAGGTCATGATGACTTCTCTCATGAGAGTCCAACCAAAGTGCTACAGCAGGCGGAACCAGTGAAGTCCAGTTAACTTGGTGAGCTGAAATCAAAGGGAAGCAACTACTTGGAGACGGGTTTGATGCACAAATTAAAGTGCCGCCGGCATAAAATACACCCAACGCCCCAGGTGAACTTAATGGAAAGTTGTGCGCTGCAGGAAGTGCACACAAGTATCGTGTATTTTCATTCCATTGACATATTTCAACACTCTGCCTGACGCTATAGAAGTAATCATTATGTGTTCTGGGGATTAACTTGGGAGTGCCGGTGCTACCACCTGACAGTTGGAAAAAGGCAACATTTTCAGCATTGTGCTTACGAAATGGCACAGATTCAAAATCATCAAAGCTTGCAGATGCATATAACTTTTTACTGATATTGGGCGCCCAATCAGTATTTCCTCTCAGTAAAACATGGCTAAGGTTTGATGAATCGCTTTGCAATTTTTTAAAAAAAGAATCATTTTGAAATAATGAATGCGTTGCATCGGCAATGATTAGGGAAGGATTAAGCGCACCAGCATAGTGAGCTAGCTCTAATTCATTGTGATTCATAAGCGCATTTACAGGTAAAACTGCTAATTTTTGCAATGCGAAAAATACAACATAAAATTCGTAACAATTAGGTAATTGGACAATCGCAGTATCGCCTGCTTTAAGTCCCTGCTTGGCTAAATATCCAGCTAATCGAGTTGATTCTTTATCTAAACAGCCATAAGTTTTTTCTATGCCATTGTCGATGACAGCTATTTTGGCTGGCAAGTTTTGAACTTGACGCTCTAATATTTGACATAGCTCTTCATCAATCCAATAGCCACGACTACGATACAGCTTAGCTTCTTCATCAGACCATTTGATACAACTGTTTAACATGACAACCCTTTAAAAAAATAAATCTTAAAATTGACTTACAATAAAAAATACATAAAAATCAACTTGTTACAAATTTAAAACTGCGTTACATTCTTTATAACAATTAAAAGACGATCCATTTGAAAATAAATTTAGGAGTTTTTTAAAGTTTTTTATTGAGCTCGAAACTAAGAGTTAAAAGTCACAAACCCGCAATAGCTTATGAATTTTTTCATTGACACAAGGAAATAATGAGAATTAGGATCTAAATGATAATAATTTACATTGCGGTTTATTTAAGGAAATAGAATGACTGTTGCTCGAACTACTGGTTTGTCAAAAGCAGATCAACATTGGTCAAAAATAATTGAAATTCAAAGAAGGAAATTATTAACTTATCTAACTTCAATATTGAACTGTCAACACCTAGCTGAGGATGCTCTACAAGAAACATTCATAAGACTTTCTCACATGTGTGAACCAGTTGACTCTGTATCTAATCACTCCGCATATTGCTATCAAACAGCCAAGAATATTGCGATTGATATGTTGAGAAAAAAAAATAAAGAGAATTGGATAAGTATTGAAAATACTGATTACCTGCAATTTATTGATGAACAGGGAAATCTTGAAGAAAATCTTATTAAACAGAAACTTAATAAGCGTATGGTACAAGCTGTAAACCGCCTATCTAATCGACATCAGCATATATTAAGCTTATACAAGAGAGGCGGATATAAGCAAAACGAAATTGCTAAAATATGTGCAATTTCTCCAACGTTAGTCAATTTCACACTTCAAGAAGTGGTAACCACTTGCAAAAGAGCTATCACACATTAGGCTGCTAACTAAAGTTTTAAGACTGAGTCATTGCATTCATTTTTGTCTTTAAAATAAGCATCCAGTTTTATAACTTATTACTGGGTGCTCATCTAAATATTACGTTTAATTATCAAACTTCTTAGATTTTAGGCCCCTTAAAACAAAACATAGAATTTACAAAAAACAAGAATATAGTGTTATTCTGATTGGTATATTGAACTTGTTTTTCTCACTTTTTGCAATTTCTAGCTCCCCCCTGTTCACGCATGAAGTGTTGACGAGTTTTAGCGAGATGCATTTCAACATACTCGCATTGCAATCAAAACAGCCATAGATACAAAATACATGAATACTTTCTAAATATTCTAAACGCTATCAAATGCGAGGATTTTATCTCCTAACTGAAAAAACGATTCAGATTATTAATGACATCGGGAGAATGTTTTTTATTAATAATCAGTTAGATGATGCAATTGCACATTTCCTGTGTGCAATGACCAAGACTGAAAATACCAATAATATTGTTGCCGCTTATCGAATTCAAAGCCCGCCACCTGTCGGCTATAGCTTGCTAAACTCTTTTGAATATAAGGTATTAGACAAAGTGATCAGTGCTGGTAATTGCATCACGACAGGTAATTTTGCACTGTACTTAAACAAGACTAAAGATGTGATTAAACACTATCAAAAAGCCTTCAAGCTTTTCAAGTCACAGAGTAAGAACAGGGATTAAACTCGTTTGAAGTTTAGTATTATGACAGCGGCATTAATGGCAAAAGACATACCCACATTCAAACAATATCGCCAAGGCATAGAGATTAAATTAAAACAATTTCATATTGAACAAACTGACTTTATTAACTTTTTAGATATGGTCTACACCGCCATCAAACTCAAAGATAATACACAGTTAAAAACAAAAGAGTTTTCTGAATTGCTTTTACGCCTTTTTCAAAATGATGATGCCAATGAAAATATTCGCTTATTATTATAGACGATGAAACTAGAAAGCTTGCTCGCTCCTGAACAACAAAGGCAGCCTAAAGAACCCATGTTAGAAACGAATTTAGGGGCTCCATGGTGTAAAGACTTAGAACAAACAAACGAAGTTAAAAGGCCATAAAATGGCCTTGTGACCGAATTTATAAAACTAATTTACGCAAACCGCCAACTAGCTCTGCTATGTCTACTGAAGTATCATTACAAAACACAATCGAAGCATAATTTTTCTCTGGTATGCGCTCGTAGTTTGTCACTGTGCCAAGCCAACCACCGCTGTGATAAACTATTTCAATCCCGCTTGTCTCACCTATGAATTGCCCGTTTGCGTATTTTCGACCCTCAATAGTGATCTCAGCATTATTTGGCTGCATAAACTGCGCAAGTAGCTTTTTAGGTTCCTTACCTAATGTTGGGTTATAGAAATAAGCATCCCATTTAGCCATATCTTCAACTGTTGTGTGTAACCCACCATCTCCAACCCAGAATAAATTGGTCATATTAGTAAAGTATTCACCCTCATTATTTTTACTGTACCCATCAGCACGATTTCTAACAATTTCAGTTGGCTCATCACTAAAGAAGGTATTGCTCATTCCTAGAGGCTTGAAAATGCGCGTTTCGCTGTAGTCTCTCAAGCTCTCACCCGATACGCGTTCAACCAGCATAGACAAAAGAAAATATGCGTAGTTACTGTATCGGAAGTCTTCGTTAGGTTTATTTCTTAAAGGTACCGTTTTGACGTAATCGTAAAACTCTTCAATGGTGAGATAATCTTCTTTACCTAAGCGGAACTCTCCACCCATGGTCGATTTAAGCTTAAGCGCATCTTTGTCTAGTTCTGCATCGACAAAGTCATAATCACCCATGCCTGAAAAGTGACCTAACATCGCATTAATCGTTACTGATTCTTTATAATCTCTAAGCTCTGGTAGATATTTACGAATATCAGCGTTTAAATCAATTTTACCTTCATCGGCAAGTAATATGACCGCCATCCCTGTAAACTGCTTAGAAACTGACGCAATACGGTGAACATGTGATCCATCAAGAGGCACATTTAGCTCCATATTTGCTAAACCATAGCCTGCTTTGTGAATGAGTTTTCCATCTTTGATCACGCCCACACTACAACCAGGGCTTGTTGATTTGATCTCTGAAAACACATTGTCGATTTCTGTTTTGTTAAGCGAAGTCGCTTGTGAAGATGTACTAGCAAATAAACCGATTACAACCAATGCGATAAGTTTACTCTTCATAACTATCCTTAAGTCATTAAAAAATTAAATAAAATTACATATTTTTTTTTGTAGTTAGCAACTGATTGTTTGTAACAAAGTATTGAAAATGCAGGCAAAAGAATTTATTTTTTCAACAAATCGAAGCTGAACCTGATACCTTATAACATACTGTTTAATTTGACATTTTCATCATATAAGCAAATATAAAATGGTATTTGAAAACCACTTAAGGAAATTAGGATGAGAAATACTGTTTTGTTTTCGACATTACTTTTAGCAGGATCTGTGATAGCCGGTGAGCACAAAGAACATAATGGCCATAAACATATGCATAATGCCAAATGCGGGCATGCCTCAGAGTGGCATATTGACCATTTTGATTATAACCATGATGGTCATGATCATCACACCCACGCAGGACATACTCATGAGGCGTTAACTGAAACGCATAAAAAGCACAAACATGCACACAGTTTAGAATGCGGTCATAAACAGCGTATCGAAAATGGGCGAGTAGAATATGAACACGATGGTCACTGGCACCACCAACATGGCAATCATTTCCATGAAACACATGGTGAGTAAAAGAATTCAAGCCAGAACTTGAAGCGAAGTACATTGAGTTATTCATAAAAAACTCGATGTACTTGCAAGTAAGTGAGTTTTTAGCTCATGAATTATTTTTTTCTTTCCAAGTAACTACTGGTCTAAAAATATGCTTAATCACATCGAAGTATTTTGTGTTATCTTCTAAATTAGGTGAATGCATATCGAGACCAATTAAGTGATACTTGAAATCCTCATCACTCGGTTTGAAATATTGTACTTTCAAACTCATCACGTCTCGATATTCAACAGCACTACTCGCAACAATGACCATTTGCTGCTTAACACCGTGCCACTGTGCATACCCATTTTCAACACGCGTATTAAAGTCAACAGGGTGAAGTACAACTAAGTGTTTAAAAGTAGGCTGCTTTTGTTGCATTTTTTTATGCGTGCTTGTTAAACCAGCTAATACAACCTCTACTTTAAGCTCACCCGTTTTGTGATTAAATGCCCCACCCTGCACTATGATGAAGTCATCAAAGTGATTCTGCAGCTCATTATAGTGATTGCTAAGGCTATAATGATTTGAAAACTCAGCCATATTGTTATTAAAGGCTTCTTTATAAAGCGCTTTCATACCTGTATTAGCCGTTGGTAACCACACATAAGCAATATCATTACTTTTAGAAGTTTGCCCAACCAAAATTGGTTCTGTTACAACAGCTGGGTCACTGTTATACATTGATTTACAACTAGTCAGAACCAATGCAAGCATCATCACTAAAACACGCATTACTTTTTACCTTTATGCTTTTCAAGTTCAAGTAAAGCAAATTGAATTGCCGAATCAAACTTAGCAGTATCTTTAAAAATTTTGTCTGCAGGTTTTACTTCTATCTCGCCATCACCATTAAACTGAGCGACTAGCTCAATGCCACCAGCGCCAATACTCAACAAATTATTTTGTTCATCGCGAAAACGAATGTAAACTCGGCTACCTGGTACATAACCTTGTTTACCTTGCATAAAAGACAAGATGGCATCACCCGTGCTAGCAGAATCAGACAAATAAGATTCTTCTTGACCATGCCATCTTGCTACTTTGCCAAGAAAAATATTATGTGTGAAATGCGCTCTTACAACGTCAACACCCATAAACATAAATGCATCAATGCCCAGCTCAGCCTTAGTTTGAGCTAATGCTTGTTTCCAGATGTCATTTTTAAGGTTTTCGTTTTCTTGACCGGTTAATGGGTCGTAGAGATTGTCGGCACTATCTAGCAGTTGCTGATATGTTTTATAAACTTGGCTAGCATCCATAACTTCAAACCCTTTCTTCACAAGCGCGGCTTTAATTGGTGCTTGTAAATGTGACTTTAAATGTGTTTTGTGTGCTTCAAGCCCTTGCTCAACATAAAAACCTGCATAGCCGATAGTTTGATATTGCTGTTTTAGTTGAACTGTATTTAAGTATGTTGGACTTGATTTACAGCCTGCTAAAAACAACACAAATATAAAAGATAGTAATAGTCTCATGGTTTCCTGACTCATTATTTTAAGTATTTAAGGCTAAAGGAAGTTTATCCCTACCTTTGCATAATTCGTAAATTGAAGTGTTCTATAGTCGCTACCACCAACATTCGAACGCCAATTGATTGTAACTGACTCACCCACTAACCTACTGTCAACATAAAACAATAAGTAAGCTGCATTTGTCGGTAGCGTAAACTGTGTTTTGTAAAACAAGTTTCCTTGCATATCGAGCGTCGTTGGCAAGCCATTCTTCCAAGCTTCGTAAGGTTTAACTGACGAAATTAATTTTTTATCATTATCATAAACTTGCACTAAAGGATAAACAAAGGTGGCGTTATTTACAAACAGTCCATTGGCATAGCTAAATACCTGCACAAAACGGCTGTTTTCGGGTTTTTCTATTGCTACAAACGGGCTATTAAAAGCCCCAAATGATCGAACGCTTTGCTGTTTTAAATCGTACTTAACTTGTTGTTTTCTATTTTGCTGTACAAAGTTTATTTTTGTAACATTTTCACAACATATAGCCTGTGTGGCTAAATGATTAGAATCAGTTTTAGGCGCATTAGCACAGCCGCTTGTGAGCAAAACAAAAATTAAAATGAGGAAAATGCGGTACATGATTAGGTATTGTTATTATTTTGGTCTGAATATTAAATCTTGGTCAATTTAGATGCAAGCGTACCTATGATAGAAATTTACAATTTCTTGCTAATCTATTTGCTTTATCAAGAAATATTTAAATTCAAAGAATGTTCAAACATAAATGATTAACCAACTATTCTCATTAACCCAAGCAATACTTATTGAGTTAATGAAAATGTTACTTAGGATTAGGCAAGGTTATCTTAGTACGCCTACCAGCTTTAATACATCACTCTCATCATTGTAAATATGTGGTGAAACTCGCACCCCATGCGCTCTAGCATCTATGCTGATCCCCGCTTGAGTAAATTCAGCCATTGCTGCTTCTAATCCCATTTTAGGATTTATAATCACTGTCCCGCTGCGCCTATTTCTATCGTGAGGTGAAACCACTTGTTCGCCCAAATGTTGAATCAGTAAATCTATTAAGTCTTGGTTATGATCCCTAAGCTTATCGCCAAGCTGGGCAAAATAATCAATACTGTGCGAAGCAAAAGCGTAAGGGGCAACACTGGGCGTACCGCCCCAAAACTTTAAAGCACTGTCGTGATAAGCAAAATGGTGAATATCGAACTCAAACGGGTTTTCATGAGAAAACCAACCCACGTCTTTTGGCACTAATTGCTCAATATGCTTCTGATTAAGCCATAAATAGGCAGCCCCAGGGCCTCCACATAGCCACTTTACACTTGAGCCAATCATAAAATCAGCATCAAGCTCATTTAAATCTAAAGGTATAACCCCAGCTGATTGCGCAACATCAATAATGCTCAAGGTATGGTTGGCTTTCGCAAACTTAACAATGTCATTTACTGGCGCGAGTTGCCCTGTATTTGAGTAAGCTTGACTAACAAAAACTAAATCGACATCGGCAGTTAAATGTTGCTGCCAAACGTCAATTTGTGTGATGTCTTCTTGTTCGGGGATGTAACGAATTGTCGCCCCTTCTGGCAGTGCCTTTTGCATCGCAAAGCCCATACTTGGGAAGTCTTGCGCACTCATTAAAACAACACTGCTTTCGCTTAGCTCAGGCAAAGCCATAATGAGTTTTGTAAGTCCACTCGATAAATTAACTTGCGGGCAAAACTGCATAGATGATGATTTAAACAGTCGTCCTAACGCTTGTTGAAACTCAGTAATGATTGCCAGCCAAGCTTGCCAAGGTTCTCTACCCGAATCTTGCCAAGGCGATAAATAGCTTTGTTTAAAATGAAACTCGGCGCTTTTTAGTGGTCTTCCAACCGAGTGATTCAATAAATAGGTGTCACTCGGTAATACAAAATCTTGCTTCATCTGATTATCTACTTAACGTGGTTTTAAGTTTTTGAATATCGTGGTAACGAGTAAAAATATCATCTCTGTGATTGGCAGCACGGCGATCACGTAGCTTTTCGAGTGAACCAAGTAACACCTCTAATGGTGGCCCACTGGCAGTTACTTTATCAAGGTGTTGCTCAGCCATTGAATTTGAAGGTTGCGCAATATACTTTTCAACCAATTGGTTATGATGCTGGGTAGCCCCTTCGCCGTGTAATTCACACACTTCTAAGAATAACGATACGTTTTCTTGATACCATGAAGCACTGTGTTTAGTTTGAAGACTCAAAAATGAATCCATCAAACTCGTGCGTCGCATACAATCGCGCAAAATTTGTTGGTCTTCTGGCATCATATATAAGAATTTATCCACCAGCATTTGCGAGTAACTTGGCTCATTGGCAACACATAACCCAAGCAGCATATCGATCACATTAATACCAGCGAAATCTCCGGCATTGGCACCTCTATACACTTGGCTACCAACTCGGTGTGGTTTGTAATAAGGCCTCACGCAGTAAAAAAAGCGGTCAGTGTCGAGCTTATTGAAGAGCTGATTATTAGATTCAATTACGTCTTGCAACGCGTATTTGGCAACTTTTAATAAATCACCCGTAATAGGGTGCGATACACCAAGCGGCAAGATTTTTAGCAAAGCATCGGCAGCACGTTTATAAGCCAAAATGCCCTTGGTATTGTAATCGACGAAGACTTTTTCATCATCAAGATCAGTAAAACGTTTATACACTCCATTCACGGCGGTGTTGTGCGTTGTCAAATGCGCAGTCGCAAAACGTGGTGTGACCCCTATCGACGCACCAATGTGCATTGCCAGCGTAGAGGCTTCAACAAGAGGTGAGGTACGCTCTCGACTTGGCTCTGTTATTTCATGGCGTCTGCAAGCTGCCATATAGAGTCCAACATTTCCGAGTAAATCAAAAGCATTATCGAAACCTTCATCGGTGTTGCCTTCAGCAACCAAAGCTTTTATTAATTCAGTGCCTTCGGATTGCAGTTGTTGCTTTAATGTTTCACCGACATGTTCAACGTTAGCTTTATCTTCTTGTTGCCAATATAGGGCTTCGAGTTGAGAATTTATCTCGCAAAATGAATTGCGGATCCAAGCATCGAACTCACGTGTACACGCTGTCATACTCTTTTCATCATTGTTTATTATTTGAAAATAATACTAGCACTTGAGTGTGATAAAAATTCACCAATAAACTTGATTATTAAACCCAAAATGGGTGATATTCAGTATATAAGTCAGATAAAATAGTGAATAACTCCAACATGAGTTTAGATAATAAAGATTTGGCAATATTAGACCTGCTGCAATATCGTGGTCGAATGAGTACCACAGAAGTTGCACAACAAGTCAGTTTATCTGATACGCCTTGTTTGAGGCGCATCAAAAAGTTAGAACAAGAGGGCATTATTAAAGGCTATCAAGCTGTTCTGGACCGCGAAAAACTTGATTTATCTATTTTGGTTTATGCCTTAGTTAGACTCAATGCAAATTCAGATAAACTTGCCGACGAATTTGAAAATGAAGTCGAAGCGCTCGAACAAGTAATGGAATGCTCGGTCATTACTGGTAGTTATGATTACTTACTGAAAATTGTTGCCAAAGATTTAAGCCACTACGAAAGCTTCGTGAAGAAGTCTTTGGGGCAAATCAGCTGTATTGCAGCGATTGAATCCACAGTCGTGTTAAAACAGACTTTCTCCCGCAATCAGTTGCCTTTGAAAACTCTTTAAAAGCTTGACCTTATAAATTACTTTATATGCTTTGAAGCCACTGACTCTAGCTTATCTAAAATAGCTATTTGATTTCGATTATCGACAAAACAATTTGATTCGAGCTGAATACGTTTTGCTGAGTGCCCATATCAAATACTTGCACGCGTTCAGAGCTGACCATAACGGTGATGATCAAGGCCAGAGCTTGATTCGCAAAAGAATATAGCACTAGTGAACGGTAACTTAATATATTGGTAGAAGACACTAGTAACTCAAATTGCTCTGAATATCGTTACTGCTCAAGGCGAATATCAACACTATGATGATCACTAATTTGTACTTGTATCAGTATCAAAGGGAGTAGTAAGTTCGATATAATAACTTCCAGAGTAAAAAACGGATTGTACTCAAGCTGCTGTTCTCTTAGTTAATGTAATTGTGTTTCGATATTACAAGTATCATACCTTAAGCGTTTATCGCGATTATTTGAGTCCTAACTTTATAACTCGCTGACAAAAAACCCATACAACAAAGATTGTTGACTTGCATCTTCCAAATGAGCATTTATTTGCTCTAAACTATGTCGTAATTTCGTTTTTGTGATTAAGATATTTTTCAGGTCTTGTTTTACTCTATCTTAAGTAGTAAAAAAATGTCGAGAGAGAATGCAAGAAAACATACCTTACCACCCCTCAGCCCCCAGTGATTTTAGTCATACCAAAGATTTTAAGGAATATGGAGCTCGAGCATTTGCAGCTTATCAGTATCAAACACGACCTTGTAGTGTTCTGACTAAATTCGACTGATAGAAGTGGTTTTTATGGCAATACCTCAGGTTTCTATACAGTAAATTTTATACGGCTGTTGAAGCCTCAGACACGAACCTAGGCCAGCCTAGTTTAATTATTTCTTCGTCGACCATGAATTAAATGCCTTATAAATACACTGAAGCAGTTTGAAAAAAGACCGCTCAGAAGAGCAGTCAAACCTGCGTTTTGGGAATTACAAACAAAGGCCGCATCCTTGCGTGGAACGAATTCTGCTGGTGCTGAATGTCGCTACTCCTTTAACTGGTTGGAATGCTATTGTGTACTCAAGCCATCAGAATTAATCGGGAGAAATGATTGAATTTACAGACTAACTTCCTAGCCGTTAGCTACAACTTTTACAGATCAAAAATTGACCTCATTGAAGCCCAATGTTAATTTTAACTTTTAATTAACGAAGATAAGGAAAGTTATGAAAATTCGTTTGAAAAAATCCAGTCTCAAAAGTCTCTCTACAACAAACACCCTTAATTTACAGCAAACGCCTCAAGTGCAAGGTGCAGGGGTAAGACCGAGCTTTTATACCTTTTGTAATACCTTTGAATACAACTGTCATGGTCAAGAAACATATCGTGATTGCTTAAGTGCCAAGCCTTGCTTTACCGATCATATTCAAGCTTGCTATTAATCTAATATAAAAGGATATTTTATGAAGAAGTTAGTTTTAGCCTCTATTGCAACCGTAACAATTGCCCTCTCATTTTCTGCCGTAGCGGGCTACTGGGATTTTCGCATCTATAACTATGTTGATGAAAACGGTAAGGTAGTTGGCACGTTACACTTTCCCTGTTTTAATCGACAAGCAGTCATTACTGGTGAAACCACAAAAAACAAGGTTCTAGTAGAAGCGGGCACATGCCTTTAATTCTTAATGGGTAGTGTCGAAATGACACTACCCATTAAATTAAGAACATATCAATCATCACTTTAAAACTCGGTACGAACATATAAAGGGTTAAAAACAATAACCAGAGCAGGATCAATAATTCAAATAATCTCATTTCTCTCTCCAAAGCTCTAAATTGCCTAAAGATTGCTGGGTGTTAAAGGCACTTAAGCCTTTGCTGGCGAGTTGCCTTGCTAACCAATCACAATGATAGTGCGCTGCCATATTTAATTGATAGAACTGGCTCTGCTTAAAGCCATTTAGGTCATGAATAACAAACTCTCTGTCATCGCCCGCAAAACTATGTGCTTGATCTAATAGATACTCGGGCCTTAAAGCTAAACCATAAAGCAACACCCGAGGCGACTTTTCATAATTTGTGCTTTGCTGCTGATATGAAAGCACTGCAGTGATCAGCTCTAGCCAAACGGGTTCACCATAACGTTTTCGACTTAATTTATCTAAGCTTTGCTTCAACTGGGAAAAAAACTGACAGTTTCCTATCTGTGAGCTAAATAGTGCCCAAGGCTCTATTTGCGGCATAGGCCGCTTTTGATTAAAACTATAAATTGTTAGCCAAGTACTTAGCCAAGCATCCAAGAGTGACTGGGTTGTATGAGGAGCGGACCAACTTTGTTGCAGTGCAAACAAACGACAGCCAAGTAACGCCAAAGGCGCAGAACGAACTAAGTCGTGATAACGCTGTTTGTAAATCACATCATTAATGGCTTTTTGAATGAATCTACTGTTCTCAAGTGGCTTCAATAATGCAAGCCTATCGCTAGGTTCAGAAGTCACTTCTGACTCGAACACCTTGCTCTGAGTTTGCTGCATGGCTCTATGGGCCAAACGCTGCTTGAAATGATACTTTAAATCCCCTCCCCCTTGCCAATCTACATCGGTCAGCGGGTTATAAAAACACTGTGTTTGTGCAAACTGCGTATTTTGTAGCGCTATGTTATCTGCCGAAGTGCTGGAGTCTAGTTTACACAAAGTGACTTTACTCGATGAAGAGTGTTCACTTATGGCAGAGCCCTCTTCTGTCATAGAGGCTTCCATCGCCGGAAACAACTCAAAGGCTAAAGCACAGTTATTAGGTCCATACGGTAAGTTTGAGTGTCCTTTTCTAGTGACTATTGGCTTAAAAACGTATTCATCAAAATGCCATGTTTTGGTATTTTTTCTATGAGCAAATTGCTGACTCGTCCCGTAACAATAATAAGCTAGTTCCTTGGCATCATTTGAAGGCATACCCGCCATGATCCCAGCTATAAGCGTTGCGTAATAATGAAATTGCTGATCCATAAAAATCCTTTTAGGCCGCCTTTTGCTCAAAGATCCTTTTTAGGTTTCGGCGGCACTAGCTATTATTGCTCGTTATATCCAATAGATACAGTTTCTGTATTACTACTGCGCAGTGATTCTACAAATCTATTAAGCACTTGATCTGCAGTGTCTTTATCTATTGGAGACTCATTGATATAAGGATCTAGATCGCTACGAATATGACCACCGGTTAAGTCATCTTTTTGGCGTTGCACTACAATAGCATTTATTGCTTGGCAGAATGCAAATGGATCGGTTTTACAATAAATTCGATGTTGCTGTGCCAATTTGCTACCTTGCTGGTAACGTGGCGCACAATACGACACCATGTAAGGCTGCACTGTGGGGTCATTGCCAACAATGTCTGCACAGGAGAACAATACAAAGTCTGTCGACTTAAACTCGTCCATCACTTGATTACACATAGGTAAGTCGCCTTCAACGCCTAAATTGTAATCACAGAAAAAAACATCAATCCCTTTAACCAAGTGAGAAAGCATGGTGTTAAACGCACCTTGCACATTATCTGGAATTTGGTCATCTTCAGGTAGCAAACAGAATTCTTTTGATTCTACGGTTATTGAACTGCGCCAATGAGCTAATAGCTCTGGGGTATCACGTCCATCTCTATCTTTGTAGGCAACCTTATAGCCATTATCAAACAGTTCTTCCACCTCAGGTTGGTCGGTTAAAAATGCGAACTTGCGGCCATCTGCAGCAACGCAAGAGCAAAAAACTAGTTTAGTCATTCAGAAAACTCCATGATTAATATGTCATTAGTGTCTGAATGAGTTTAAAGATATTTTAACTAAGTCACTTGGGTTAAAAGCCTAATTATTCAGGCTAAATTACACTTTTAACTAAAGGTTGATGGAGCAATGTGCGCCAGCACTGCTGATGCACTACTAAGCATTTATTTAAAAATGCAAATGACAAGTTGCAAGGTGCATAGAATAGGTGATTAGAAGCTAAGCCTTTCAATTCATCAAGATAGCCTGCTTGAGTGAAAGCGCTCAACGGCTTAAATAGCGATTTGCTTTTTCCCTTTTGTATCCATTGCACAAAGGCATAGTCTTCGTCTTTAGCTTGTGCGGCTAATGCCAGCAAAGTACTCAAACTAATCTGCTCTTTTGGTAACTTTGATATCAATCGTGCTATTACTTCTTCAACGGCGTATGTATGTGCCCCATTGAATATATCGTGTTGATAAGCATTTAACAGATGAGCAAATGTCAGAGATTGAATATTACTGGTTTGTTTTAATAAAGGTAAAACCGTATTGAGGTCTGCTTTAATGACGGTGTTAAGCACCTCACTCGGATTACTTAACCAAAAGATGAGCTCACCAAGGCTTATATTCATCCTTTTTGCAATAAGCTGAGTGGTGGTATTTATTTGCTCTTTTGAATCTGCATTATAATCAGTATTAAGCTTGTGTTTTAACCCTTTACTTGGTTTCTCACATAGTTGCCCACCAAAGCGTGCTTGTTGAATATCTTTTTGTGGCATTCCAAATTTAGATTTATATGTTTGTATTTCCAACCGGCTTTGTTCGATTAACTCTTCATTTTCAATATCAGGCCTTACTAGCTTTTGATTACACTCAGCATTTTGAATTTCAGCAGCTAACGAGCCTGATAAGACGTCATCAATATTACTAACAGAGCTCATAGCCTCCGAGGGCAGACTGGACAGCATAGTGGGTATTTGTGCAACATAGAATGCATAAGGGTTTGCAGCACTGTCAAAATGTGCCAGCGATACGTCTGCTACAACTGATTGCTCAGCATCATTGATATCATTTTGTTTTTCTGACACCAAATCATCTTGTAATTGTGTTACTAAAACACTTTCAACATGTGTATCAACTGCCTCTAATGTATCGTTTTTTTTAAGGCTAGAAGATTGGCCTTTACTAGCTATGGGTCGCTGGGTTGCCTTTACTACTTTGATAGGCGCAAACTTGAATGGCCGTATGATCCTGACTCTAGTCACTTGATGGCGCTTTTTTTTATCTGTCATTTTGGGCTCCTCACCATCGAAGTGTTCAACACTTCGATGGGATACAACATCATGGTTTAACGAGCTAGTGCAGAAGTCAAACATGACATGGCAGCGTTGATGGCTTTTTGAACTGTTGCTTTCGCTATAATTTCTAAGGTGATAAGTTCAACTTCCAAAATCGCTTTTTCTCGTTCTAGCTCAGCTATGAACTCACTTTCACTTATTTCCCCATTTAATTTTGCTTCAGCCAAAGCTTGAATCGAGGCTTTCTGTGCATTCAAAGCCCTTTGTAAAGGGCCTGACATTTGCTGTGCTTCGTCACCGACGACATTCAATGCTGTGTCTAACATATCTTTGTATAAGTCATTTATACCCATGAAGTAATCCTTTTATTGCTGTTTTGCTTGCTCGCCACGGATCATGGCAAGGAAAAGTCGTTGATATTGTTGCTTGCGCGTTTTGATCAAAAAATCTGAAATACTATTTGCTTGCTGATGTTGCTTTTTATCTTGCAGCCAAAGGCTCTGAGTAATTTCGACCTGTTTAATCGTCAGCTCATTTAGTTCTCTGACTTTTTGACGCATAAGTAAGGCTGATAACTCAACTTCAATATTGAGATAAGTACTCTGACTAAAGTGAAAGGTGCGCTTTTCTTTTGGCAGCTCACTAAGCTGTGCATAAAATTTATCGACTGTTTTTGCAACATCCATGATCTGCTGTTCAGTTTGAATATCGAAACTCGATACCATTTGCAGTGCACAACCTGAACTCAAGCTAAGGATCAACAAACTGCTAATAACCAAAAGTATTTTTAACCAAGGCGTAACCATATTACTTCTCCTCATTACGGATGATCTTGGCTAAATACTGACTGAGTAGCAGCTGGAAATCTGCACTTGACATGGAAGGAGAACTCGCAACTTGTTGCTGAATTGACATAAGTTCTTGTGAAAGATGAGCTTCATATTCAAGCTGTTCAGACTTAAATTGATTCAATAAGCTCTGTTTAACGGTTTCAAGATCTTCTGGCTGTTGCGGTGAGATAAAAGACTGTGCGGTATCAACAATTCTATCTAAGATGGTATAAACCAAGTTTGCCGAAAAGCCTCCCACCAAAGCCATGGTAATTTTCAAAGCGGCATGACTCATCCCGCCGCCCATGCCCGTGCTCTGCTCTGCGGTTTTGGCTACAGCGTCTAAATTAATAGGAATAAGCTGAGTCAGAATAATGCCCGAGATTAGACCAACCACAAATCGAACCCAATAAGAGCTCTCGTATTTGGCATCAAAACATCCAGCAGTGACATAGCTGTTTGCTTTAAACAAAGCTGAAAACGAAGCACCAATGGCTGCTGAAGCAAGTAATATCGCTTGCACATACAAAAGGCGAGCACCTTCCATATCAAACATGCTGGCAACCATATTGTCGTTGTTAATATATGATGAAAGGCTCAAGCTAATTAGCGTAATCAAAGAGACTATTGCGACTAACATCATCTTGCGTATCAGTGGCACTCTGCCTAAAAACAAGAACCATGTCTGTTTTTCTTGCTCTTGGGCCATCATCAAAATTGTTTCAGGCATTGCTGGAGCGACTAGTTCCGCTAACTGATTATGTGCTTTTGTTAAACTGGCAATGTCTATTTGAGTTTTGTCATGTTGTAACTGCTCTACCAGCTTGCTTGACACAGCTAAACCCTTTTGCAAAGCAAAATGTGCCATAGCTTGGCCTTGTTTGAGTAGCTTCTCATGAAGGTCTGCACTTTTTTTATCCAAGACATTTGGCTGTTCAAAGCCCGCTGACTCAAAATCATTTTCATGTTCCATGATGTTCCTTACTTTTTATAGAACGTAAATTTGAAGCCTAAATTTAAAGCACCCTGGAACAGAAAACTCGGTGACATTAACGCAAATAGAACCGTGTTATTAACCGTGTTTTAAATATTTATTTCAGACATGCTGGAGAGGAAAATAAGGAGATAAAGATGAGCCAGAAAGCACTAATAAACGCAATTATCTGTACACTAAAAGTATATAAACCCAAGAAAATTAAACCCAAGTTCAAAGCCAAACAGTTTAGTCAAAAACAAAAAGTACAAGCTTGCTTAAAAGGATCATTAGTTGGAATTGTTACGCTTGGAAAACTGAAGCAAGAGCAAGATAAATTAAACCAGCAACTTGCCGCTCACTTCGATAAGTAGCAAGCTTAAATGGTAGGGTTTAGATAATATTCATTTACCCAAACCTTGTTTTACTTAGATTTAGGAATAGTTTGTTGTGGTTCGAGTTGTTTACGAATATTAGCAATCGCTTTGTCCATCATCGCAAACAATATCTCCACGTGATAGCCCATCAAAAAAGCTAATGCCATAGGCGATAACGAAGCACCTAAACCTGCCTCTTCGGGTTTAAAAAACCACCCCACAATCATGCCTGCCAACGATCCAAGAGGTAACCTTAAACGGTAACGTATTTCATCATCATAAGTGAATGTCAGAGATTTGATCTCTCGAAGGAGATCTCTGAGCACAAAGATAAATGCGCCAAGTAAGCCATATAGCAAAGGCAAAATATAACTTTGCAACACATTCAAAATAGAGTCTGAAAATAAGTCATGCTCGAAGAAAGTTAGCTGAGACAAGTAATGGGCTTGCTCTAGCTGAAGTTGCTGTTGTTTTACCTTCAGTTCAGGGTCGTCTAAGCTCAACAGCTCTGCTCTAAGTTGAAAAGATAACTGATTGTAATCAGGTAAATCTGGGTTAAAGCTTAAACCCAGCATCCAAATACGGTTCCATGACTTTAATAGACTATAGTTTGCATCAAACTGCTGCTCAAGGGTCTCGAGTGCCTGATTAAGTTGTGTGTATTCATTAGCAAGACTATTGGCTGGCAGTGTTTCTAACTTAAGTGTCAGTTGCGCTTTTTCTGAAAAGGCATGCTTTAAATTGCTATTTAAATTAGATCCAAATAAATAGTACACCTGAATAATTAGCAAAAAAACAAGTGCTAATAAAGCATAACGACGATACCAAGCAACCGCACTTTCTGCTTTTGTAGGTGTTCTTTTTTCAGCTCTTTCATTTGGTATAACAGATAGAATACTTTCAACTGTTACTGGGTGTGCAGCTTTTGATAATGCATCATAGTTCAAAAGGAATAAAGTTTCGTCCTCAACCTGCCAAGCTCCGCTCTGGACCTTAAACTTAGCTTCAACAACATTTTTGGCAATGCTCTCATCTAGCTGAATAGCTCCCTCTCGAGACATATAATTGATTAACTGCAATGCATCGTCGACCAGGGTAACAATATCTTGGCTGGGTTTATTCACTGTTTGCTCTGATTTTTTCTTTCGCATTAATAAATTAAGGGGTTGTTAGCCCCTCCCTCTATGTATACGCATATTCTGATACCAATACTTTCTGGTAATCGAATAGCTTGCCAATGTCACCTTTATTATTCCAAATGGCTCTATTGCTATTAAACAAGTAGCCGCCTGTAGACTCATCAATGTGGTTGGTATACACCCTAAACTCTGAGTGTGGCATTAGCTTGGTACCCACTGGAAATTGAAATTTCTGCCCTCCATTTGAAGTAATCTCCCAGAGGCTCAGATCGATAATGTAATTACCTAAATTACCGATCTCTATATATTCGTCAGATTCTTTCTTAGGGTCACTACCGTCAAAAAAGATATGTGTGATGCCGACATCCTGATGCGCATCTTGACCATACGCAAAACAGCTCACCAAATTACTTTGGTTATCATAAAGAGAAACCTTATCTCCTTTATTATTTAGAATTGGGCGACGACTATCAAAGCTATAGGCATTTTCACGGTGTGTATAAACACGGATAACATCTTGAGGAAATAACAAAGTGTGGTTGTTGAAATCATAGTCTTGCCCTTCAGAGCCAGCATTCAATCGCCAGCCAGATAAATCGATAATAGAAGGCCCTAAGTTACTTATTTCAATGTACTCTTCTTCGAAAGACGCAAAACCGGCATTTACGGCACTAATCTGTACTTGGACTGAACTAAAGAGCGCAAAGTTAGTATTCCACCAAGTAGTAAATGGATCTGGCTCTTTTTTTACAGTATCTAGCTGAGCAGTCAGTAACTCTTTTAACTGTTGCCAAGTGCGAAGATTGTTTTTACAGAATACAAGAGATTGTGCTTTTTCCAAGTCATCTAGAGTGAAGTTACTCATACATCTGCTCCTTCAATCTCAAGATACTGTTTTGCTCTATTAAGAAACTTAGCCCGCTCTTCAAGGCCATTGTAACCACCATTAATGCGCTTAGTAATCGACTTAAGGTCATCCTGATCTGCATATTGATTTAGGTGACGACTATGCCAGAAATAGCATGCTGTCATCACCGCTACATTTGGATCTTTTTCGAGACCATCAGGTTGATCTACAAGTGGTAAACCTATGGCATTGCCACAAGTACGATAATTTTCTTTGCCAGTTAGCTGTATTAAGCCTCGCCCTCGATATTTCCAACCATCACCGGAGCCTATATCACCGTTACCCATGCGATTAGCATAAACAACATTGGCAATTTTCTCAGGGTTTCGCGCATATTGTTCTGCAATATCATCAGTATGGAAGTATTTACCAAACACCAGTCTCAATGCTCTCGCACTGTAGTTTAAATTTTCAACTTTATATTTGAACTGACCACTTTCATGAGCAACTTGCGCTATAAAATGTGCAACACGTAATGGAGTATTAATATCAAAAGTAGCTAATCTAGTTTGGATAGCAGATAAGTAATGCTGAATATCATTTTCTTTAGCCTGAGGCATAATATGACGCAGCATGTCGAAGTCTATATTCATCACTGTTTCCTTGTTTTATTGGATGTTATTACTATGCCTGAGCTATAAATTCGAACTCAGTGAAAACAAGGATAGAATCGGGTTTATGGTGTAAAAGGCTAGCGACAGTGAACGCAGTGAGTACGCTTCTTTTGCACAAGGTGAAGTGAGCTGCTTTAGCAATTACAGAGGGATTTAAAAGCAAAAAACCCGCTGCATTACTGCAACGGGTTTCTTTAATTAGGCCCTGGCGATGT
>CAYZOE010000030.1:0-44767 GCA_964479805.1 uncultured Pseudoalteromonas sp.
TGTGGGTTATCTAGTTCAACTTGGCCTTTTTCAGCGTTGTTGATGAAGTACGGAGATAGGTAACCGCGGTCAAACTGCATACCTTCTACTACGTCTAGTTCGTTTTCTAGAGACTGACCTTCTTCAACTGTGATAACGCCAGACTCACGACCTACTTTTTCCATTGCTTCTGCAATGATGTCGCCGATTTCTTTGTCTGAGTTAGCTGAGATAGTACCTACCTGCGCGATTGCAGTTGCGTCTGCACATGGTACTGAAAGCGCTTTTAGTTCTTCAACTGCAGCAACTACGGCTTTGTCGATACCACGCTTAAGGTCCATTGGGTTCATACCCGCAGCAACTGCTTTAAGGCCTTCGTTTACGATAGCTTGTGCTAGTACTGTTGCCGTTGTAGTACCGTCACCGGCAGCATCATTTGCTTTAGACGCTACTTCTTTAACCATCTGTGCGCCCATGTTTTCAAACTTGTCTTCAAGTTCGATTTCTTTCGCTACAGATACACCATCTTTAGTGATAGTTGGTGCGCCGAATGACTTGTCTAGTACTACGTTACGGCCTTTTGGACCTAAAGTTACTTTTACTGCGTTTGCTAGTACGTTTACGCCCGCTAACATTTTTGTGCGTGCGTCACCTGCGAATAATACTTCTTTAGCTGCCATGTCTTATATTCCTCTAAATTCTGTATGTAAAAACCGTAAGTTCGACTTATTCAACAATACCTAAGATATTGTCTTCGCGCATGATCAGGTACTCTTGACCTTCGATTTTCTCTGTTTTCTCAATGTATGAGCCAAACAGTACTGTGTCGCCTGCTTTTACTTGAAGTGCTCTCTCTTCACCATTGTCCAACACGCGACCGTTACCAACAGCAACGATTTCACCACGAGTTGATTTTTCTGCTGCAGAACCAGTTAGTACGATGCCGCCAGCAGACTTTGTTTCTTCTTCTAGACGCTTAACAATGACGCGATCATGTAAAGGACGAATGTTCATGTGTGTCGTTCTCCTAACAATTTGAACAATGACAGAATATTAATTTTCTACCAATTAGCCCAATTGCCTTGGGCTAAAAACTTTAAATCTATGTTGCAACTCTTTATGGGGATGTATTTTTCAAAACCCAAGAGAAAAAATTAAAAATTTTTAATCTTTACGCTTATATTCACCTTCAAAGGTGTTCGAGCCGTCAACGTTACGCTCTGGTTGACGAGGTTGCGCGTCTTCAAACGGACGACTTGCTTGCTGCTCAAAAGGATTGTTTTGCTGCGTACTTTGTTGACCGCTTTGACCAAAGCCTGCGCCAAAACCAGTTTGTACTTTTACTGATGCTTGTGCCAATAACGTCTTAGATAATGAGCGGCGCACAGCTGGGGTTAATAAAAGAAAACCAAGTACGTCAGTCATGATACCCGGTGTCATCAATAGTACACCGGCGATGATCACACACAGACCGGTAAAAATATGCTCGCCCGGTAACTGACCTTGTGCCATTTGCTGCTGCACATTGGTATACGCACCTAAACCTTGTTGTTTAACACATTTAGCACCAATGATGGCGGTAATAATGACTAATGCGATGGTCGCAAACCCACCAATCACATCACTTACTTGAATAAGTAGCGCAATCTCAATGATGGGAACCACAATAAAAAGCAAAAATAAAATACGGAACATAGGGTCTCCTAAAATCTATGAAAGAGAAATATGGCTAGTTCGGTCTATTTTCAAGTAATCTGGCGCAAAATACACCTTTATACGTCAATTATATTGTAAGTTAGCGTAAATGAGCGTTTGGGCTAGCGTATTCATTGCGCTAGTATGACACCAATCCTCAAAATACATCACTTAATTAAGAGGATTGGTATGATGCCTCGTTTCGGTGAACCGGTTTTAGAGAAAAGCATCTTATGACAAGCGATTATAAAATTGTACTCACCACATGTGAGACTAAAAATGACGCACGCAGGCTTGCCGCGATACTCGTTGAAAAAAAATTAGCTGCCTGTGTAAACATTTTGCCCGAAGTGGAGTCTGTGTATGTATGGCAAGGAAAAGTTGAACAGCAAACAGAAAGTAAACTTTTCATTAAGACCAACGTACAACGCTTGGAAGAATTAATGGCATGCATTAAATGCCACCACAGCTATGATGTGCCAGAGATCCAAGTTCTTGATGTATCGACTGGCAACCCTGACTATTTTAATTGGATAAATGAGGTACTGAGTTAATGCGCATAGTGGCATTTTTGTTTTGCTTGCTGTTTATGCTTCCCGCACAGGCAGCGAACAACACGGTGTTAAATAGCCTTTTAGCCCCAAAACAACAAACCTTCTTACCGGTAAACGAAGCTTTTCAGTTCGATTTCGATCAGCAAGGTACTATTTTATTCACTGGCTGGGAAATTGCGCCTGGCTACTACATTTATAAGCATAAACTCGAGATCATTGCGAAGAACGCCAAAATCAAAGTGCCGGAACTCGACCCTGGTGTTGAAATAGAAGATGAGTTCTTTGGTAAGACCGAAGTGTACTTTGATGAGCTGGTTGTTGTTTCTAGGCTAAGTGATATTAGTGAAGATGCCGTTGTTAAAATTCGCTACCAAGGCTGCGCCGAAGCTGGACTCTGTTATCCTCCTGAAGTGATCACTATTCCGCTTTCTATGCTGAACAAAGTGTCAGATAAGCCAAATAAAGCAGCTGAAACGGCTGCGTCGGCAGGTAATAATAGTAACGACTTCGTCAATAAACTCGCAGAACAAGACTTTTTAACCAACCTAGCTGTGTTTTTTGGGGTTGGCGTGCTGCTAGCATTTACACCATGTGTGTTCCCTATGTTCCCAATCTTGTCGAGCTTGATTGCTGGTCAGTCAAAGCTATCGACTAAAAAAGCATTCGCACTGTCATTTGTCTATGTACAAGGCATGGCCGTTACTTACGCAGCACTAGGTTTGGTTGTTGCTGCGGTTGGTGGACAAATTCAAGGTTACTTACAAAGTCCAGCTGTACTTATTAGCTTTAGCTTACTGTTCGTCTTATTAGCTTTTGCCATGTTTGGTTGGTACGAGATTAAACTGCCAGAGAAGTTTATGACACGTCTAACTAACGTCAGCAACCAACAAAAAGGAGGCAACTATACAGGCGTATTCTTTATGGGTGTGCTGTCTGGTTTAATTGCCTCTCCATGTACAACTGCTCCGCTTTCTGCTGCACTTCTTTATGTTGCGCAAAGTGGCGATTATCTGGTGGGTGGTTTGACACTTTATGTGTTAAGCCTAGGCATGGGTCTACCACTGTTACTATTGGGTACCTCTGGTGGTAAATTGCTACCTAAAGCTGGCGCTTGGATGGAACAAGTGAAGATGCTGTTTGGCTTCGTCATGCTGGTTGTGCCTTTAGTTTTGTTGGAACGTATTCTTGACTGGAATACCATTCTTTTACTAAGCAGCGTATGGCTGATTATTACTGCACTATTTTTGCACCATTGGCAAAGTCAAGAGCAAGCCAGTAAGCTTAAAACAACACTTTGGGCTGCTGCCGTGTTATTCATGATAGGTGGTGTATTAACGGCAAAGCATGTATTAATGCCACCAGCCAAAGTAACTGCGGTTGCTACCGCATCTGATGGTAAGTTTAAACTACTGCCGGATTTAGCTGCACTGCGTGAAGAAGTCGCCCAAGCTAACCAACAAGGCAAAATTGCCATGGTCGATTTATACGCTGATTGGTGTGTCGCCTGTAAAGAGTTTGAGAAATACACCTTCTCTGACAACAAAGTAAAGCAAGCATTCAAAGACTTTTCTTTATTAAAGTTCGATCTGACCGTGACCAATGAGGTGAGCAAAGAGATTTACCAAACCTTTAATGTGGTTGGTTTACCTGCCATCTTATTTTTTGATGCGCAAGGCAATGAGCTGAGCAATTTACGGATCACCGGCTTTCAAAGCGCCGAAGAATTTACCGCCCACCTAGAAAAAGTACGCCAAACCTTACAATAAGCATACAAAACTTAGGCTGTGAGCTGATAAATCCAGCAAGCAGCCTATGCTATTTACCTACCTCATCACCTTGCTGATTAGACCAGTATTTTGCTGCTATTTAACACGAACTCTCTATAATAGTCTGCGAACGTGAGAAAAAGTTGCTATTTTCAATCTAACGGCTTAGTTTAACGAACTGAATAGAGTGAATTTTTAGTTTGTTATAGCTTTTAAGGAATTTCGCGAATTATGTCTGCAAAATTTAAGATTTTAGTACTCAATGGCCCAAACTTGAATATGTTAGGCCGTAGAGAGCCTGAGAAATATGGCTCACAGACTTTGTCTGATATTGTGAACAACCTTGAAAAGCAGGCTGAGCAACTGAATATCACGCTGACACATGTACAAAGTAACAGTGAAGCAGAGCTAATAAATACAATTCATGATGCATGGCAAACTATCGACGCCATTGTCATTAACCCTGCTGCTTTTACTCATACCAGTATCGCACTGCGCGATGCGTTGTTAAGTGTCAGCATACCGTTTTTCGAAGTGCATTTATCTAACGTACATGCACGCGAACCTTTTCGTCATAAGTCTTATTTTTCTGACGTGGCCGAAGGGGTGATATGTGGATTAGGCGCACTAGGTTATGAGGCAGCATTAAATGCCGCACATCATCTACTGCACAACAAAAATAACGCAAATTAACTAACAGGCGGGCCATCATGGACATTCGCAAAATTAAAAAACTTATCGAATTAGTAGAAGAATCAGGTATTGCAGAGCTAGAGATCACTGAAGGTGAAGAGTCGGTACGTATTAACCGTCATAGTAGCGCTCCAGTTATTGCAGCACAACCACAGCATTATGCTGCAGCACCAGCTCCTGTAGCTGCACCTACGGCTGCACCTGCACCAGCAGCTGAAGCGGCTCCAGCAGCAGCGGCAGAGCCTGCGGGTCATAAAGTACTTTCTCCAATGGTTGGTACTTTCTACGCAGCGGCTTCTCCTGAAGCACCTAAGTACGTTGAAGTTGGTCATTCTGTAAACGTTGGCGACACACTATGTATCGTTGAAGCGATGAAGATGATGAACCAAATCGAAGCTGACAAAGCGGGTGTAGTTAAAGCTATCCTAGTTGAAAACGGTGAGCCAGTAGAGTTCGACCAACCACTATTTATCATCGAATAATTACGCAATAGAAGGCAAATGCTATGTTAGACAAAGTAGTCATTGCGAACCGAGGTGAAATTGCACTTCGCGTATTGCGTGCCTGTAAAGAGCTAGGTATTAAAACGGTTGCTGTGCATTCAACAGCTGACCGTGACTTAAAGCACGTGCTACTTGCAGACGAAACGATTTGTATCGGTAAACCAGCTGCTGCTGAAAGTTACTTAGATATTCCTCGTATTATTGCTGCGGCTGAAGTAACTGACGCAGTTGCTATTCACCCGGGCTATGGTTTCTTATCTGAAAATGCTGATTTTGCAGATCAAGTTGAGCAAAGTGGCTTCGTATTCATCGGTCCTAAAGGCGATACAATTCGCCTAATGGGTGACAAGGTTTCAGCCATCGATGCAATGCGTAAAGCGGGTGTACCGTGTGTACCTGGTTCAGACGGCCCACTGACTGATGACAACGAACGTAACGTTCAAATCGCTAAGCGTATTGGTTACCCGGTAATCATCAAAGCAGCAGGTGGCGGTGGTGGTCGAGGTATGCGTGTTGTTCGTTCAGAGCAGGAGCTACTAGATTCAATTGCCCTAACTCAAACTGAAGCAAAGCAGTTCTTTGGTAATGGCATGGTTTACATGGAAAAATTCCTTGAAAACCCTCGTCACATCGAAGTTCAGGTTTTAGCTGATGGTCAAGGTAATGCAATTCACTTAGGTGAGCGTGACTGTTCAATGCAGCGTCGTCACCAAAAAGTCGTTGAAGAAGCACCAGCACCAGGAATCACAGCTGAAATGCGTAAATTCATCGGTGATCGTTGTACACGTGCATGTATCGAAATCGGTTATCGCGGTGCAGGTACGTTCGAATTCCTATACGAAAATGGCGAATTCTACTTCATCGAAATGAATACTCGTATTCAGGTAGAGCACCCTGTAACTGAAATGGTTACTGGTGTTGACCTAATCAAAGAGCAGCTGAAAATCGCTGCAGGTCAACCTCTGTCAATCACACAAGATGACGTTGTGATCAAGGGTCACGCGATTGAGTGTCGTATTAACGCAGAAGATCCTGTGAGCTTTATTCCTTCGCCGGGTAAAATCACACGCTTCCACCCTGCTGGCGGCTTAGGTATTCGTTGGGACAGCCACATTTATGCTGACTACACTGTACCACCACACTACGACTCAATGATCGGTAAGCTTATCACTTATGGCGAGAACCGTGATGTTGCAATTGCACGTGCACGTAATGCATTAAATGAATTAGTGATCGATGGTATTAAAACCAACACACCATTACATAAAGACATCCTTGCGGATGAGCACTTCCAAAATGGTGGCACAAACATTCATTATCTAGAGAAAAAGCTAGGTCTTCAATAAGACACTGCTTTTACAAAAAAACCGATATCAAAGATATCGGTTTTTTTATGTCTTTAATTCGAAGTTAAACTGATACTTAAGCTGTGCCGCCGACTGTGATTTCGTCGATCTTCAAACTTGGTTGGCCTACACCAACAGGGACACTTTGACCATCTTTACCACATACGCCAACACCGCGATCTAGCTCTAAATCGTTACCGACCATAGAGATCTTATGCATCACATCTGGTCCATTACCGATTAAGGTTGCACCTTTAATCGGTTGCGTGATTTTGCCATCTTCAATTAAGTACGCTTCGGAGGCTGAGAATACAAACTTACCCGAAGTAATATCAACCTGACCACCACCAAAGTTTGATGCAAACACGCCTTTTTTCACGGTGCTAATGATCTCTTCTTGGCTGTGTTCACCTGGTAGCATATAGGTATTGGTCATTCTTGGCATAGGTAAGTGCGCATAAGACTCGCGACGACCATTACCGGTTGGGGCTACGCCCATCAGTCGCGCATTCATCTTATCTTGCATATAGCCTTTCAGAATACCGTTCTCAATAAGCACATTGTAACCCGCTGGCGTACCTTCATCATCAACGTTCAAAGAACCGCGACGGTCTACCATAGTGCCATCATCAACAACCGTACATAAGTTGGAGGCTACTTGCTCGCCCACTTTACCGCTAAATGCCGATGCGCCTTTACGGTTAAAGTCACCTTCTAAGCCATGACCTACCGCTTCATGTAACAACACACCAGGCCAACCTGCCCCTAACACAATTGGCATAGCACCTGCTGGCGCGTCAATTGCTTCCAAGTTTACCTTTGCCATGCGCACTGCTTCTTTGGCATATTCCATCCAGCGAGGCTTGCCATCGACTAACTCTTTAAAATAGCCATAATCTAAACGTGCACCGCCACCAGCACCGCCGCGTTCGCGGCGACCATTTTTCTCCAGCAATACAGAGCAGTTAAGACGGATCAGCGGACGAATGTCGGTTGCAAAAGTACCATCACTGGCTGCTACTAAGACTTCTTCGTAAACAGCAGACATCGAGCTGACAACCTGCTGTGCATCAGGCGCAAGCTCACGAATGTAGTTTTCGATCTCTTTTAATAGTGCAACTTTATCGTTATCACTCATGCTGGTGATTGGTTGCAGTGGCGCAAATTGCTGCTTAGCCGAGACATCACTAAATACTTGCACTGTTTTACTTTCGCCCGCTTGGGCAATACTTCGTGCAGCCATTGCCGCTTTATTTAATGCTTCAATGTTGATGGCATCTGAGTATGAAAAACCAGTTTTTTCACCTGATACCGCACGCACACCTACACCACGCTCGATATTATAACTGCCTTCTTTCACGAGACCATCTTCTAGTACCCAAGTCTCGTTATAACTCGATTGAAAGTATAAATCTGCGTAATCAACTTGATGTTGATGAATATAGCTCAGAGTTTGCTCCAGTTGTTCTCTGGTAAGCTGGCTATCCGTTAATAAGTTCTGCTCAACATTATTCATAAAACGTGCTCTTAAATCGGTTATGTTGGTGCACAGGTAAACTGGCACGAACTTGTTGGAGTTCTGATAAATCTAACTGACACTCTATGTTTGTCAGCTTAGTCTTGGCATTCTCTAATACCGCACCCCAAGGTGAGATAGCGACACTATGACCGTAAGTCGCTCTGCCATTCTCATGCTGCCCTACTTGTGCTGCCGCCAGCACATAGCATTGTGTTTCAATGGCTCTGGCTTGTAGTAGGGGCAACCAATGCGCTTCCCCAGTGACTGTGGTAAATGCACTAGGTACTAAAATAACCTCTGCACCAAGTGCCACCATTTTTTGATAAAGGCATGCAAAACGCACATCATAACACACACTTAAACCAATTCTGCCAAAGGGCGAATCGACTACCACTACATCACTGCCCGCTTGGGTAAACTTAGACTCTTGATAGCCGCTACTACCATCTTGTACTTGTGCATCAAATAAATGGATCTTGTTATATTGCGCAACAACCTCACCCTGCTCATTAAAGAGTAGGCTGGCAGCATAGTATTTACCAGTATTTTCAGAGGGTAATGCAATAGTGCCTGCAGCAAGCCAAATGCTGAATTGGCGGCACAGTTGCGCTAACTTCTCAACCCAAAGGTGGTTACTTTTACTCTGTTCAAGCGTTGTTGCACCGTCTTTGTTAAAATATAACCAAGTTTCTGGCAAGCAAACGAGTGTCGGTTTACTGAGCTTGGCATCCGTGAGTTGCTGTTGTAAGTAGCTAAAGTTTTGCTCAGCGCTCATGGTTGAGCGCATCTGCACAATAAAGGCCTGAGGATGCATTAATTTCTTCCTTCGTTCGCTTTATCTTTATTTTTACTTTGTGCGTTTTGTTGTTTTTTTACTGAGGTTTGATCCATCTCTAACTTCATATCCTGAGCCAGGTTGGAATCCGAAGACGGCTGGCTTACAGCCTCACCTTCAACAACTGGCTGAGATATTGGTTGCTTACTCGGTACTGGGGGTTCACTTTGTGCGGGTTTAGGGATCTCGATTTCACGACTCTTTCTGTCAATCTCGGTCACCACTGGCTCCTGCATCGTGCCTGTGACTTTGAACTTAATTTCAGAAATCACTCTTGCCGAATGCAATACCTGGTCAAGTGCCAAAGCGGCAATTCCCGTTACGGGGTTCACCATCCACCCCACAATCACAGGTAAACTCGACGTCACCTGAGGCGCGACGGCTAAATCATAGTTAATTTCTTGTGTATCTAAATTGGCAAAACCTTGAATGGTCAAATCAGCAGGGACTCCATCCATTTTCGTGTCTTTGGTGTACGCAATCCCTTCTGCGATTTGTATGCTGCCTTCCATACTGTTATAAAAGAAGCCTTTCGAGAAGACATCACGAAAATCGAGTTTTAGTTTACGTACTAGCGAATCTAAACTCAGCAATGAGAACACCCGTGCGCCTTTGTCACTGATCTCTGATAGATGACCTTCGCCCAATTCCCATTGAATGTCACCAGCTAAACTCGGCACATGAACTTTATAGGGTGCACCTTGCCAACTTAATTGATAGTGCATGTTAGCTTTTGAATCTTTTATTGACGAGGTTAAGTCGAACTCAGAAAGTAACTCACCAATATCACGGCTATTCATGATGCCGCTGATCTCCGTCATGCCGCCTTGCCAACTACCTTGACCTCGAAATACATGATCTTGCTTATCAACGACTAACTCTGAAATATTAAACTTCTCACCATCACCGAACATAGACAAGGACACTTTATCTAGTTGGTAGGTTTTCACTTTGCAATCAGCACACAACATTTCAATGGCTGGCATGCGGGTGAGCCATTGTAACGACTCAGCGCTGTCAGGCCTTGAGGGGGCAGCATCCGGTTTGGCTTCAGGAACGTTTAAACGTAAATAATCACTGTCTATCTGGATAGGTCGACTTGAGCCACCTTCAGGTATCGCGACCGTCGCACGTAACTCTTTGGCATTAACACGGATTTGTGTACCTGTTGCAACTGGCTCTAAACGCATTTCGAAATCGTTAAACGGTAAGCCTGAAATTGTTAACGCATCAACTTGCGCGGTAATTTCGTGGAGTTTTGGCAACATACTTGGATTGTCTGAGGGCTTGGTGCTGATCTGGATTAATCGATCAAAAAAATCTACCCACGGTACCAATGCGATCTCAGGTAGCTCAATAGATACCTGAAAATCTTGTTGTGCTAAACCTCGGTCTTGTCGTGCTGCAATGATGTGAGTATTGCTAAAGCGACCAGTTTCATTCTCTAAGATGGCATTAAAGAATAGCTTTTCTTGAATACTCGCCGTGATAAGGTTTGAAATATCATCACCACGTACTTGACCAGATAAAGGCCAATTGGTTTCAGCATTTTTGCTGTAAGGCCAAGGCAGACTACTTTCTAAGCCGACCAAGTCCGATGTGAAGTTAGCGTTATATGTAAAACCTTGTGGTGCGAAGTCTAATGTAACTTGCGTGTTAAAGTCGGTTGTTCCTTCTAGGTAACCGTCCATGATGCCATGCCCGTAGGGTAATAACTTGTCTGTGCTCGCTTTAAGTAACGTATCTATTTTAACTTTGTAAACTTGTGCCTGCGATGCGCCATGTACCGATAAGGTTAGTGGCATCTCTAACCAAGTCGCAGTCGCCGCTTTTAAATCTATGATTTCGTCATTAAAAGTGAATATGCCACTCACCTGATTTAGCTGCATACCAGGTTGAGCCAAATAGACTGAGTTGTCATCCAATAGCACTCGACCTGTGGCGTTTACGGCGAGAGTTTTTAGGTCGATATCAAGTGACACATCTCCTGTCACCGAACCTTGTGCTTGTACAACATCAAAGACATTTGTTAAGGGATCTTTTAAAGGCGTTTTGGCGAAAAATGTACCTAAGCTTTGTGCTTGCGTTGTTTGTTTTATATCAACAGTGAGGTTATTTGCCTGTTCCAAATTTGCCAGTCTCACTTGCACACCGCCATCAATAGACTGATTTATCAGCTTACCCTCATCAACATAAATATCCATGCGCTCGTTAACAAAATGCAAGGTCGCGGTCGCTTCTTTGACTGCAGGCCACTCGGGCGCAAATACAAACTCTGTCTGGGTGAGTTCAGATAAGACTTCGAATCGACCTGTTTTGTCTATATGTGGGAAGTCAGCTAGTTTACCTGAAAGTAACACTTGAGAACCTAGATGCTGACCCGCTTTAATCGCCTCGTTTAAATAGTTGATGAGTGACTCAGCCATTAAAGTCTGTGGAAAGTAGTTCTTCGCAATTTGCCCATTGCCACCTTTTACTTCTGCGTATAAATCAAGTTCAGGTTGTTCAAGTAAGCGCAACTGAATTTCTGCTGCAAGGGTTAGGTCTTGATTGTCTAGCCAGATAGAGTCACTGGTAACACGCCAATAACCATTAAGCTTATCTATATCAAAACGCCCTGTTAACTGCTCATAAGCAATCGGTTTGGCAAACATATCCGCAGTATGTAATTGCCCTTGTTGCGAGTAGAGCTCTATGACTGCCTGCTCACCTATCGCTTTCACTTCTAATCGCAGTGGCTCAGTGGCTGGAATACCTCGGGCATACTGCCATTTTAGTTTGTCAGAGTAGAGCCATATTTTAGGTGCAGTATTGGTTTCAAATTCTAACTTGCCTTGAAGTGCTCCCTCAGGGGCTAACTCAGCAATTAAGTCCGTATTTGGTAAATTGGTTAATTGTATGAACTCTGAAATAAGTGGTAAATCCAGCCCCTTAAACCATACGGATTGGCGCTCTGCCAATTCAGCAACTATTGCAATGTCAGTGTAAGCAAGATTATTACGAGTGAAGTTAATCCCTGAGCTTTGTAACGACCACCCTGATTTACTTGGCAACATCAAGCCTTTTGCATGCATTAAGCTAAGTTGCTGGGCCTGATTGTCTTGTTGCCAATGAATATGGCTCGGCTGCATATTCAACTGGATGTTTTTGACCTTACCATGTGCCAATGACATCCACATTTGACCATTAATATCGGTGTGTAGGTCTTTTTTATTTTCGTCTAAATAAGGTGATAGCCAATCTTGCAGATCAACTTGGGAAGCTTGAAAGTAAACCTCTCCAGCTAATTCAGCCAATGTCTTACCTGTTAGGAGTAAATCAGCACTTAATTGCCCTTCTGTGAGTCCGGGGATCCCAACAACACCTGTACCTCTGTGTGCCAATACATTGTTTTGCCAAATAACATCCTCAAGAAGTAAGGTATGCTCTTTACCATTTCGCATCGTCAGGTTAAGGCTACTATTTTTAATTGCAAAGTGCCCTGATTCACCTAGAAATAAGCTTTCTATTAAGGCCTGTTGTTCAAATTCAGTATTGCTTTGTTGAGTTGAGATATCTAATGCATTTAGATCGACATCTGCAGCAAAGCCTTCTAAAACAAAATAGTCAGATCTCAGCTGCAAAAAGCGCAAAGACTCAATAACGTTAATTTGCAGGCTAGTGTTGTCGATACGCAATCTAATTGGCGAGTTATTATTATCGTCAAAGGTGACGTCTTCAAGCACCAAGGCAGGACCTACGCCTTCCCAACTTGCAGTGATAGAACCAATACGCAAGTCAACGTCGAATTGCTCATTGATGAGCACTTCTAGGTCGTGTTTATAGTCATTCGCATAAGGCAGGCTATAACGAAACACAGAGACCAAAACGGCAAGCAAAACAAGCGTGACAGCAATCAGTTGCCACACTTTTCGCAAACAGAAAAAACAAACCGCTTTGACTTGCATGAATGCTTAACCGCCTTACATCATGACAACGTCAAACTGCTCTTGGCTGTACAAGTTTTCTGTTTGAATACTAACTTGTTTACCAATAAACAATTCAAGCTCTGCAAGATTGTGATATTCGTCGTTAATTAATGCCTCACTCACTGCTGCCGATGCATAAACCATGAATTTATCAGCATCATAAGCGCGGTTTACTCGCACAATTTCCCGTAGGATCTCGTAGCAGACTGTCTCAACAGTTTTTAATGAGCCGCGGCCTGAACAAGATGGACATACATCACATAAGATGTGCTCTAAACTCTCTCGCGTTCGCTTACGCGTCATCTCTACTAAGCCCAAAGCTGATAAGCCATTAATATTGGCTTTTGCTCTGTCTTTAGAAAGTGCCGTTTCTAGTGAATGTAATACTCGACGTTTGTGCTCATCTGACACCATATCAATAAAGTCGATAATAATAATACCACCTAGGTTACGCAGCCTGAGCTGACGAGCAATTGCTGATGTAGCCTCAACATTGGTATTAAAAATAGTTTCTTCTAAATTGCGGTGTCCAACAAACGCTCCTGTGTTTACGTCAACCGTCGTCATCGCTTCAGTTTGATCTATAATCAGATAACCGCCAGATTTTAATTCTACTTTTCGATGAAGTGCTTTTTGAATCTCACTCTCAACGTCAAATAAATCGAAGATTGGCCGCTCACCCGGATAGTACTCTAAGGCATTAGACAACAGAGGAACGAACTCTTCTGTGAAGGTTTTAAGCTCTTGATAAGTCAGCTTTGAATCAACACGGATGCGCTCCATATCTTCACCAACATAATCACGCAATGTTCTAAATGCCAAAGTTAGATCTTCATGCAAAATGGCAGCTTTGCTGGTTTTTCGACGACGGCCAATGATTTTTTGCCATAGTTTTTTCAAAAACTCGGCATCATGTTGCAGTTCAGCCTCGGTCGCGCCTTCGGCTGCAGTACGAACGATAAAGCCACCATTCTCATCGTTATATTGCGCCACGATCTTCTTAAGACGGCTGCGTTCTTCTTCAGTTTCAATACGCTGACTTACACCAACATGCGTGGCATCTGGCATAAACACTAAATAACGCGAAGGAATGGTAATGTCTGTGGTTAAACGTGCCCCTTTGGTACCGAGTGGATCTTTTACCACTTGTACCATAATGTATTGGCCTTGCTTAACCAACTCACGAATATCTTGTACTTTTTTAACAGGCTGTTCGTCGACGCCTTCGTCAACAGATGCACTGTTGACGATATCAGAAGCGTGTAAAAATGCGGCTTTTTCTAGGCCAATATCTACAAAGGCAGCCTGCATACCCGGTAACACTCGGCTTACTTTACCCAAATAAATGTTGCCTACAATACCTAGGTTACCCACTCGCTCAACTTGTATTTCTTGCAGCACGCCATTTTCGATTAATGCAACACGACTTTCACTTGGTGTCACATTAATTAATAATTCACTACTCATGCGTCCCCGCTATAAATGCTTTTATTAATTCATCTGTCTCATATAAAGGTAAGCCGACTACGGCAAAATAGCTACCCGACATCTGGATAACAAAACGACCACCAAGACCTTGGATCCCATAACCACCGGCTTTATCCTGCGGCTCGCCAGATTGCCAGTAAGCGATAATTTCTTTATCTGTAAGCGCTTTAAACGTCACATCAGTCGCCACAACTTGACTCAATACCTTGTGTTTATCGGCAACGGCAATGGCGGTTAAAACTTGATGAGTTCGGCCCGATAAACGCTGCATCATGGCGACAAAGTCGGCTTCATCGACTGGTTTACCCAGCGCTAAATTATCTACTACAACCACAGTATCACTGCCTAGCACTGGTTTGTCATCATAACCCATAGCCACACCTGTTTGAGCCTTAAGGCGCGCCAAACGTTCAACTAATTGTAATGGTGTTTCTCCAGCGAGTTGCGATTCATCTGCATCGACTGAAAATTGGGTAAACTCATAGCCCAATTGCGCAAGCAATTGTTTACGTCTTGCTGAAGCTGAAGCGAGGTAAAGCGTGGTCATTATCTGATCCTAAATTGTCTTCGATATTTACGCAGTAGTAAAAAGATCCACGGCCAACAAAACATCCCCGTCAGAGCAGGCCATAAATACTCGGGATTAAAATAAATATCGAGTAAGAAGTGATTCAACCAAAATTGTAGCAAATGATATAAGGCTAAAAACAAACCGACTAATACTGCTTGTTGCCAAATCGAAAAGTTACGAATTTTTTGAAAGTTACTCACGGTAATGTAAATACATATTGAGTAACACAACGAGTTAACACCGAGCGGCGAGCCGGTTGCTAAGTCAATAATAAGCCCTGTTACCCATGCCCAGCCAATATTGACTCGGTGTGGTAAAGCCAATGACCAATACATGAGTACTAACAGTACCCAATCAGGTCGAAAGATATCGGTAGACAAAGGTAATGGCATGAGTGCCATGACCAATGCTAAAAAAAGTGAAAAACAAATCAATAAATAATGACCTTTAATCATTACGATTTTCCAAGCTTTGTTTGCCCAATACCACCAATAAACGGACTCGGTCTAATTGTGCTATTGGCTCCGCATATACCTTCGAAAAAGGCACACTTTCATCACGGTCAACAGAGGTTACAACAGCTACTGGATAGCCCTCTGGAAAAGTGCCACCTAGTCCGGATGTCACCAACACATCACCAATTCTTACATCTAAACTATGGGGTACATGTGACAGGGTTAACTGATTTAATTTACCCATACCCTCAACGACCGTACGCACATCATTTCTTAAAATACGTACTGGCGTTGCGTGTGTGGTGTCTGTTACAAGTAATACGCGAGAAGTTGTAGTGCCGGTATGCGTCACTTGACCGACAATACCAAGCTCGTCAATAACCGCTTGCCCTACTTGCAAACCATCGATAGCGCCTCGGTTTATTACCACTTGATGACTATATCGATTTGAATGCACAGAGAGTACTTGACCAATAAGACGTGTGCTTTTCTCTCGCGAAGAGGCATTTAAAAGCGCTCTCAGCTCTTGATTTTCTTTTTTTAGGAATTGTAGTTGTTGCAGTTGTTCACTCTGAAGTAACTGTTTCTCTCTGAGCGCCTGGTTTTCGTCAAGCAATTGATCTCGAGTTTGTAAGCTGCGCGCACCTAGGCTGAGCACCTCATAAGGCACATTAGCAAAGTACAACAATGGGCTTACCAGTGTATGCAAGCTGGTACGCAACGCTGTACCACCGCTCGTATAGCGATCACCAAGTATCAGTAAGACACTCAAAATGACCGCTACGGTCAGCCTAAATTGTAGTGATATCGTACGGCCAAATAATAAGTTCATTAGTCGTAACTAAATACATCACCACCGTGCATATCAATCATTTCCAGTGCTTTACCCCCACCACGAGCAACACAAGTCAGTGGGTCGTCAGCCACTACAACTGGAATACCTGTTTCTTCCATAAGTAGTCGATCAAGGTCTTTTAGTAGCGCACCACCACCAGTCAGTACCATACCGTGCGCTGAGATATCAGAAGCAAGCTCTGGTGGAGATTGCTCAAGTGCAACCATCACCGCACTCACGATACCCATTAGTGGCTCTTGTAGCGCCTCTAAAATTTCGTGCGAGTTTAAGGTAAATGAACGAGGTACCCCCTCAGCAAGGTTACGGCCACGAACTTCAATTTCAATTGGCTCTTCGCTCTTAAATGCCGAACCAATTTCATGCTTTATCGTCTCGGCAGTTGCTTCACCGATTAAGCTACCAAAGTTACGGCGAACATAGTTGATAATCGCTTCATCAAACTTATCACCACCGATACGCACAGATGACGAATAAACCACACCGTTTAACGAGATAATCGCAACTTCTGTTGTACCACCACCGATATCAACAACCATAGAACCGGTTGCTTCAGATACTGGTAAGCCTGCACCAATCGCTGCAGCCATCGGCTCTTCAATCAGATATACTTCACGGGCGCCAGCACCCATTGCTGATTCACGAATAGCACGCTTTTCAACTTGTGTTGCACCACAAGGTACACAAATAAGTACACGTGGGCTCGGACGCATAAAATTATTATTGTGCACTTGTTTGATGAAGTGCTGTAGCATTTTTTCAGTCACATAGAAGTCAGCAATCACCCCATCTTTCATTGGGCGGATCGCTTTAATATTACCAGGTGTACGACCTAGCATTTGCTTTGCAGCAGTTCCAACTGATGCCACACTTTTCGGGCCACCAGCACGTTCTTGACGAATGGCTACAACTGAAGGTTCGTTTAACACAATACCTTCTTCTTTAACATAAATAAGGGTGTTTGCCGTACCTAAATCGATTGATAGGTCGTTGGAGAATAATCCGCGTAATTTTTTAAACATGAGGTTAAATAACCTTAAAGAATTCTTTTAAACACAGTGGCAGCCAACTAGGCTGCCACTAATAATTTTTAGCGCTCTCGTACTAAACGAAAGCCGATATAATTAGCTCTGAAATCGGGTGCTAATGCCAAACGTGTCGACACACGCGCAAGGCTTGGTGCAAAGTTCCAAGCACCACCACGCACAGTAACATCATTCTGAGAAGCACGCTTTTGCGTCCACTCCCACACGTTCCCTACCGTGTCATACAGGCCATAGTTATTTGGTGCAAACTCACCAACAGGTGCTGCACTCTTATTTGACCATTCACTGCCACACCAGCCACAGTTCGCAAGGTTTTTACCAATCTCATTTCCCCAAGGGTATTCTGACGTTGTGCCTGCACGCGCCGCGTACTCCCACTCAACCTCATTTGGTAAACGATACTGTTTGCCTTCTTCACCTGATAGCCAGTTAGCATAGGCTTTTGCGTCTTCGTATGACACGCAAACAACCGGAAAGTTCTCACTTTGATCGTAACCTGGATTTTGCCAGTTATAGTCTAACTCCCATACTGGCTCACCATTTCGATAGAAAGCGCATCCTTTTGCTTTTTCGGCATCGCTTGTAAAACCCGTGCTTTGTACAAAGCGTCGAAATTCAGAAACCGTCACTTCTTTGCTTTGCATCGCGTATGAGTTGCTCAGCACCTTCTCTACAACGGGCCTTTCATTCGCCAAGCCATTACCTGTCAGGTCACCCATCTTAAATGAACCCGCAGGAATAATACTAATTTGGTTGTTCACTGACTGGTTAACCAAACTCACGGCTTGAGATGTAGCTGGCGATTCTGAAACTAGGCTTACTACAGGTTGCTCTACCTTTTTAGTCTCGACTTTTGGGTTCGACGACAAAGGTTGAGCTACCTTTGCCGCTCTAGACTTTTTTACAAGCTGCGCATGAATAGTTTGTGCACGGCGAATATTCACACGCGTTTTATAAGGCTCATAGCCCAGCTTACGTACTTCAATTTCATGCATGCCAACCGGGATTTGTAGATTCAGTTTTGTTGAGCCGTAGCTCACACCATTAATGAATACTTCATCGTCGTAAACGTTAGAGCGCAGCGTCAGCTCAACCAGTTTATCTGTTTGTTTCTGAACCGGTGTTGATGCAACAGATGTTGGCGCTCGCTCGACTATTGGCATAATCGCGCGCGGTTGCGCCACAGCATTATCTTCTGTGTAATTAAACTGGGTGTCAGTAAACGTTGTGGGGTAATTATTCTGATACCCAATACCACCTGATAATGGCGTGCCGTATTCTGAACAGAAGCGGTTATCGACGCTCAGCAGGCCACATAAGCGACTAGCATTTACATCGCCTCGCATAGTTACACTCAAGTTTACACTGTAATTACCTTGGCCACTGAAAGAGCTTGCGGTGACATGACTACTCACCACCTTCACTTGTGCACCCGCAAGGTTGCGTTTTGGCTCAACTAAACGCTGCTCAGTCAAGTTTGCAAATAGCTGATCAATAAAGCGTTGTGTCGACTTTTGCAGACCCATCTGCTGACCACGTTGCTCACATGCCGCTAGCGTTTCTGTACGCTTACAGTTAATAGTATGCTCGATTTCTAACGTGCCTTCACGGCTAAATTCATTTCTTAAGCGCTCGACTCGGGCTGTGCTTAATTGGTCTTTTAAGCTTTCAAGGGTATTAACTAAGGTATGTTTGGTAATGCGAATCTGCTTAATATCTTGTCGATGTGATGCAATCGCCGCCAATTGCATGGTGATATCTTCTTTATTTTGTTTGTGTAAAGCAACCGCTTCTTGATAACGTGTTTGAGCTGCTGAAATGTTTAGAGAAGGATCATCGATTAGCCTGCGATATAACTCATTCATTGCATCGAGCGCTTGGTTTTTTTCTTTATCTAGCTCGGTAGAACGGTTTCTAAGTAAGTCTAGTTGTGACACTAAACGTGTCTCTTCACTGAGATGCTTATCTAAAATCTGAGTATAGTTTTCTAATTCGTTTTGCTTGACTGACAATTCAGCTTCAATTGCTGTGACGGTCGCGGTATCTTGTGCAAATACATTGGCTGCCAGTAACGTAGCAGATATCAAGAGAGATAAAGGAGCGATTCGCATATTTTCCATTCCCAAAAGCGGCGATTATTTGGTCTTTGTTATTTTTTATAATTAATGCTTTATGCTATGTACTTAAACAGTAAAACACAAGCTTTGAACACACTAATATGTGAGTTTACAACTATTATCCACCCGCTTGCTACCTTTCTAGAAATATTTTCATCTCAAGATCTCAGCTGTTAGACTGAGGTTTTACACTCAATCATCATTAGTATGGATAATAATCAGTTTGCATTGCCTGAATCTCCAGTTCAAGAAATTCAACATCCGTTACTTGAACAAAAAAAGATCAAGCTCGCAATTAAACGGGATGACTTACTGCATCCTGTCATTTCAGGAAATAAATGGCGCAAGCTCAAATACAACTTGATCAATATGAAGAGCAAAGGCTGTGACTCTTTCGTCACCTTTGGCGGTGCTTTTTCGAATCATCTATATGCCAGTGCAATGGCATGTAAAACGTTTAACTTAACTGGCCACGCAATTATTCGAGGGCCACACATTGATGAAAATAACCCAACCATTAAGATGGCGCATGCCTGTGGTATGAACTTATATGCGGTAAACCGCAAAACATATAAGTTACGCCATGAACCAGCTTTTTTGAAAAACCTACAAACTGAATTTCCGAACAGCGCCATCATACCCGAGGGGGGTACCAACAAAGCAGCACTGAGCGGTGTGGTTGAATTAGCGAAAAGTTTACCTCAGTCAGACTATGTGATCTGTGCAACAGGCAGTGGCGGCACAATTGCAGGGCTTGCCAAAGGGTGTCCACACAATACCCAAGTTATCGGCATCGCTGTCTTAAAGCAAGCCAGCTATCTTAATCAAGATATCGCGCAACTACTAACAGATAACCACCGTGGAGCACCTTGGCAATTGTTAACAGATCATCACTATGGTGGTTATGGTAAATTCACAGACGATGTTTGGACATTCTGTCAGCTTATGAAGCAAACATATCAACTGCCTTTAGAGCCTATTTATACAGGTAAAATGCTGTTTGCTGTATGGCAACTCATAAGTCGAGATTATTTCCCTCAAGGCAGTAGTATCATTGTCATTCACACTGGCGGTCTTCAAGGTCTTGACGGTTTGAGATATCGAGGCTTAATACCCCGCAAGCTCTAACTGCTGAAGAGGTTCCGAAAAATAATACCCTTGAGCCCCTTTTACGCCCAAGCGCTGTAAACATTCAAGTTCGGTTTGCGTTTCAACCCCCACAGCATAAACAGGTAGCCCAAGTTGTTTACCCTGCCTAACGATATGACGTACAACTTTTTGCTGCGTATGTGATTCATTAACATTATGCACAAGATCAAAGGACAGCTTTAATGCTTTTATACATTTAATCTGCCTTAAATCTTTTACGTTAAATGACTCAGATACTTGGTCAAGCACTAACCCCGTACCAACAATCTCTAGTTTGAACATAATATTTTCAAGCAATACTCGTTGCTGGCAAAAATCATCTAAGGTCATTTCAAATAGCACTCGTTTTGCTAATTGGCTTTGTGCTAACTTTTCCAAAAGCCAATTTGCAAATTTTGGGTCGCACCAATTAATAGTATGAATGTTAACACTCACAAGCAGATGGCTTTTATCTTTGCACAACACCTTAAAAGTGTGCTCAACAATAAACGTGTCTAATGTCCACAAGCTTTCTTTACTATGTAACTGAGGAACAAATTGCTTAGCCGCGATTAAACCGAGCTTTTCATGCCTCACTCTCAACAATGCTTCACTCTGAGTAATTTCTTGAGTGGCAAAACAAAATAAGGGTTGGAAAAAGAGAATAAATTGACCATTTTCAATATACTTAATGAAGTCTAATTCTGAGTTTTGCATAGATATTTCGTGTGTTTTATTGAGTGGCGTAAGGTGAACATGCTGCCATACGTTGTTAGTTGCAACACTCAATGCTGAACGTGCAAGCTGATAAACCTGAGTTTGATCACATTTTGACTGGTAATAACAAGCGCCTAATTTAACTACTTTGCGTGAAAGGTCGCCTCTAATTGCAAACAGGATTTGATGCACAACCTCATGCATTTTTTTACTCACTGCAGAGACATCTCCCCAAGCAACTTGTTCAATAGTGACTGCCAAAGCACCTGAGTTTAAATATTTAACTGAACATTTGGCATATTTAGAAAAATGCTTGTGAAGTTGAATTGCAAAATGCTGCTGTGCGTCGATACCTTCCTCTAAGTGATAGCTCCATTTGATCAACGCAAAAATACTAAATAGACTCTCGTCTGTACTTCTTGGCTGCTGAATTGAAGGCAACACATTTTCTTTTTCTATGGGTAAAGGTTTCAGTTCGTGGCGAAGAAACGGTTTAGGTCTGACGCGATAAACTAGCCACCAGCGATAGCCGAATACAATTAGGCCTATAAACAATAAGTTGAACATCAATAAAGTGGTTGCATATTCCTGCAACACTTTTGGGTGTTGTACATAAATTATTGAGCCCGCAAACTCAAATGTGTCTAGGTTTTTTATATTGGAACTTGGCTTTATACCGAATGAGACAAACTGCAAGTTAAGTTGTCGCGCCAATATGTCAAGCTTATCGTTTGTTCGTTCTGGCTCAGATAGTAAACTCACTTGCTGAACAAATTGCATGCCTCTTTGATGGGTCTGAAGGTGGAATAAGTGAATGAGCAGAGCATTTAGAAAGCTTACAAGCAATATCGAGGTAATCGCTAAATACCACTTAGACAATGTATCTGTTACGCGTTTAAATAGCGGCTTCATCACCATACAACACCTCAATCAACATTGACTAAGTGTTGTTCACAAGTCTTAAAAACTCAAGTTTAGCGCAAGGAAAGCTTTGTCTTCGGTTACTTGTAAATAATTTTAAATAAGATAAAAAAATAAAACCCTGCAAAAGCAGGGTTTTATTAAAGCTATTTCGTTTTATAAACGAGTTACATGTTAGAACGGAATATCGTCATCAAAGTCGATTGGTGGTTCCATCGGGTTTGAAGCACCGCCTTGTGGCGCTGATTGTGGTTTAGGAGCAAATCCACCTTGCTGCTGGCCAGATTGCTGTTGCGGTGCAAAACCACCTTGTTGTTGCGGTGCAAAACCACCTTGTTGTTGCGCTGGTTGCTGCGGCGTGAAACCGCCTTGCTGTTGTGGAGCCTGCTGTTGCTGTGGTGCTTGGTTATACTGAGACTGTTGATTGTTAAAACCACCAGACTGCTGACCTTGATACTGTCCACCACCTTGTTGTTCGCCACGACCACCTAACATTTGCATCTGACCGCCCATGTCTACAACGATTTCTGTTGTATACTTTTCTTGTCCGCTTTGGTCTGTCCATTTACGTGTCTGTAAGCGACCTTCGATATAAACTTGTGAGCCCTTTCGTAAGTATTCACCTGCAACTTCAGCTAGTTTACCGAACAACACAACACGGTGCCACTCAGTACGCTCTTGCATTTGCCCTGTGTTTTTATCTTTCCAGCTATCTGTTGTAGCAATGCTGATATTTGCTACGCCGTTACCATTTGGCATGTAACGAACTTCAGGGTCTTGACCTAAGTTACCAACCAAAATTACTTTGTTTACACCGCGTGCCATGACGCACTCTCCTCACACTAATTCAAGCCAAGTATTTGCTTTGCTTGGTTTATATCAAATTCTTTATCATTTACTTTAAGGTAACTACGATTCTCGTCGTTCACCATTGTTGCTTCAATCACTCCCGGTAACGCCACCAATTGCTCGGCTAATTGCTCGGCTCTATGTGGGTCAGATAAATCAGTCATTAAACTGATCACTTTACTTTTAGGAGGGATCTGCATTTGCCATGCAATTAATAGCCATATTACCCCAACTCCTGCTGCAGCCGCAAACACTGTATTCGCTTCACCAATTTGCGCTAGGTAACCCCCTAAAATACCACCTAAAAATGCACCGAAGAATTGACCCGATGAGAAAACGCCCATTGCAGAGCCCTTTTGATTAGCAGGTGCTATACGCGACACCAAGGCCGGCATCGTCGCTTCAAGGAAGTTGAAAGCAATAAAATAAAACAACATACATAAGGCAATGCTCATGATTGAAGTTGGCAATAAAATAAGACCTAATGCACTTAAAATTAGCACTAAAATAGAAAGTAAAAAGACCTGTTTTTCTTTTTGTTTTTTGATGGCAATGATCATTAAAGGCGCCATTAAAATAAATGCGGCAAATAAAACAGGAATATAAAGCTGCCAGTGACTTTCAGCCGCTAAACCGCCAGTTATTAATTGACCCGGCAAAACCACAAATAGGGTTGTGAGCGTAAGGTGAAGTAACATCACGCCAATATCTAAGCGAAGTAATTGCGGATGCTTTGCCAGTCGTTTGATCTCAGCCACAGACGCAACTGTATCACCTTTTGGAGCACGATTTAATGCATTGGGAACCACAGAAGACACAATCACAATGCCTAAAATTGCCAAACCAGCCGTTAACCAGAATACCCCAGAAATTCCAAATGATGCCGCCACTATCGGCCCAAGTAACATAGCAACCGCAAAGCTAAGACCGATACACATACCTATCACGGCCATCACTTTAGGGCGTTGTTCGTCTCGACTCAAATCTGCCGCTAAAGCTAATAAAGCACTGGCAATTGCCCCCATGCCCTGCAATGCTCGACCTGCCGTTACCCAATAAATCGAATCTGCGACTGCAGCAATCACAGAGCCTATCGCAAACACAACTAAACCGCCAATAATCACCGGTTTTCTGCCCACCTTATCGGATAACCAGCCCATTGGGATCTGTAATAAAGCTTGCGTTAAACCGTACGCACCTATGGCCAGACCGATCCACATTGGCGAGACATGCTCAAATGACTGACCATAAATGGCCAATACTGGCATCAGCATAAATAAACCGAGCATTCTGAATGCGAATACACTGGCTAGCGAAAAAGCAGCGCGTTTTTCTAAGGCGTTTAATGATTGGTTTGACATAGTTCTCGTTATAACTGACTCGCAAATGCGCGCAATAGTTTAACAAAAAAAAGGCTTTACAAAAAACTTAATCTAATTTGTATTTTTTTAAAATATTTTGAATTTTCCCGCTATGTTTAAGCCGCATCAAAGCGACTTCTAATCGTTGCTTTATTTTAGGCGAGACACTTTGTTTGCTTAATGCGATGTAAACTGGCTCTCGATTTATGATAAAAGGGTTTATTTCGACTTGCATATAGTCTGGATTATTTTCAGATTGATAAAGCATATTATATTTTTCGGCAAAAAAACCTGAAATACGACCATGCTTGAGCATACTAACTCGTAGTTTATTATTGGTTACAAACGTAAAACGCTCTTCTACATTCAGGGTGTTCTTTAGAAGTGAGTCGACTTCAGGTCCATAGACTGCGTCTCGATGAATTGCCACAGGTGCTGGCAATGTGAGTAAGTCTTGATAACTCTTAAGTATGTAAGGACGAGATTTATGAGTGACAAACACAATGGTTTCGTTGCGTTGTGGACCAATAAAATAAGCAAACCGTTCGCGTTGCTTGGTTGGCGACATACTCAACATCATAGCTATCTCACCCGTTTCAAGCATTTTAATTGAGCGGCCCCAAGGTAAACTCACAAATTTATAGCTGCATTTTGCTTCTTCTAAGAGTGCTTTAGCAAAATCAACATCCAGACCATGCCAGCTCAAAACATCGACTTGGCTGCTGTAACGAGCAAAATTTTCAAAGCGTACCACCAAATGACAGTCAGAGTTAACGAGCATGCCCGTAATCGCATGCACATTGAGACTGAAAACCAAAAAGAGAACGGATACGTATGATCTTTTCAAAATTTATAAGCCACATTTCTATCACTTATTCAGTGTAGATGCTTTTACAAAGAAGCGATAATTTTCACAGAAATGTGCGATACTGTGGCGAAGTTTGATTCCACCCTCAAGCAGTTACTGGAGCATCATGGATAATATAGAAGTAAGAGGCGCCCGCACCCATAATCTGAAGAATATTTCATTGACCATTCCTCGTGATAAGCTGATTGTTATTACAGGACTGTCTGGTTCAGGTAAATCCTCTCTCGCGTTCGATACTTTATATGCGGAAGGCCAGCGTCGTTATGTCGAATCGCTTTCGGCTTATGCGCGCCAGTTTTTATCTTTGATGGAAAAACCTGATGTAGACCACATTGAAGGTCTGTCACCTGCTATTTCTATTGAGCAAAAATCAACGTCACACAACCCTCGCTCTACTGTCGGTACTATTACCGAGATTTACGATTATCTACGCTTGTTATTTGCTCGTGTTGGTGAGCCTCGCTGTCCAACTCATGATTTGCCTTTAGCAGCACAAACCATTAGCCAAATGGTAGATACCGTTTTGGAACAGCCCGAAGGTAGCAAGCTAATGCTATTAGCGCCTGTGGTAAAAAATCGTAAGGGTGAACATGTCAAACTATTCGAGCAATTAAGTGCACAAGGCTACATTCGCGCCCGTGTTGATGGTGAAGTATGTGATCTAAGCGACCCACCAACATTAGAGTTACATAAAAAGCACACAATTGAAGTAGTTGTTGACCGCTTTAAAGTGAAAGATGGCTTGCAACAACGTTTGGCAGAGTCATTCGAAACTGCATTAGAGTTATCGGGTGGGGTCGCCGTTGTTGCGAATATGGACGATACAGAACAAGCTGAGCTGACTTTCTCAGCCAACTTTGCCTGCCCAACTTGTGGCTATGCCATGACTGAGCTTGAGCCGCGTTTATTCTCGTTCAATAACCCGGCAGGCGCTTGTCAAAGCTGTGATGGCTTAGGTGTGAGACAATATTTTGACCCAAGTCGCGTGGTACAAAACCCTGAACTTAGTTTAAGTGGCGGTGCAATTAAAGGCTGGGATAAACGAAGTTTCTATTACTTCCAAATGCTGCAATCTGTGGCTGAGCATTATGAATTTGATTTAGAAATGCCTTTTAAGAAGTTATCTAAAGATGCGCAAAAAGTTGTACTAGAAGGCTCAGGTAGAACTAAGATTGCCTTTAACTATCGCAATGACCGCGGAGATGTGATCACTCGTAATCACGAATTTGAAGGAGTGCTAAATAATATGAGTCGCCGTTATCGTGAAACTGAATCCAGCTCTGTTCGAGAAGAGCTTGCCAAGTATCAAACCAATCAAGCGTGTCCTAGCTGTAATGGCTCACGTTTACGTGAAGAAGCCCGTCATGTGTTTATAGGTAAAACAACGCTGCCAGATGTAACGCTTATGAGCATCGGCGACGCGATGACATTCTTCGATGAGTTAGAGCTCACTGGGCAACGTGCACAAATCGCTGAAAAAATCTTAAAAGAGATCCGCGACCGATTATCTTTCTTAATCAATGTTGGTTTGAATTATTTATCACTAGAGCGCAGTGCTGATACCCTTTCAGGCGGTGAAGCGCAGCGTATTCGTCTTGCCAGTCAAATTGGTGCTGGCCTCGTCGGCGTTATGTATGTGCTTGATGAACCTTCAATTGGTCTTCATCAACGTGATAACGACCGCTTGCTTAGCACGTTAACTCATTTACGTGACTTAGGTAACACCGTGATTGTGGTTGAGCACGATGAAGATGCAATTCGCGCAGCTGATCATATTATCGATATCGGCCCAGGTGCAGGTGTACACGGTGGCCATGTCGTTGCAGAGGGTTCTCGTGAAGACATTCTTAAATCAACTGAATCTTTAACAGGTCAGTACTTAAGTGGCGCAAAAGCCATTGTCGTTCCAGAACAACGCCACCAGCCAGAAGATAAATGGCTAGAACTATTTGGCGCCACAGGTAATAACTTAAAAAATGTCGACCTACGTATTCCATTTGGCTTAATGACCTGTATCACAGGTGTGTCGGGCTCTGGTAAATCAACCCTCATTAATGACACACTATTTAAGCTAGCTCACACAGCACTGAATGGAGCGACCACGGCTGAGCCTGCACCACACAAAGATATTCAAGGCCTTGAACATTTCGATAAAGTGATCGACATTGATCAAAGCCCAATAGGTCGTACTCCTCGTTCAAACCCTGCAACCTATACTGGTATCTTCACGGCCATTCGTGAACTGTTTGCGGGCACACAAGAAGCGCGCTCCCGTGGCTATAAAGTCGGCCGTTTTAGTTTTAACGTAAAAGGTGGTCGTTGTGAAGCATGTCAGGGTGACGGTGTTATCAAAGTAGAAATGCACTTCTTACCTGATGTATACGTACCATGTGATGTGTGTGCGGGTAAGCGTTATAACCGTGAAACCTTAGAAGTACTTTATAAAGGTAAAAACATCCATGAAGTACTAGAGATGACGGTTGAAGATGCCCGTGAATTCTTCGATAAAATTCCGGCGATCAGCCGCAAACTGCAAACACTAATGGATGTAGGCTTAACCTATATTCGTTTAGGTCAAGCTGCTACCACCCTTTCTGGTGGTGAAGCACAGCGTGTAAAACTCGCTAGAGAATTATCTAAACGCGACACCGGTAAAACTCTATATATTTTGGACGAGCCGACCACAGGTTTGCACTTCCATGATATTCAGCAATTACTGGCAGTACTGCATCGCTTACGCGACCATGGCAACACTATTGTAGTGATTGAACACAATTTAGATGTGATAAAAACCGCAGATTGGATTGTCGACTTAGGCCCTGAAGGTGGCGCTGGCGGTGGTCAAATTCTTATCTCGGGTACACCTGAAGTGGTAGCTGAATGTGACGCATCTCACACAGGTAGATACTTAAAACCCTTGCTTTAGCGGTTCCGCTCTAATTAGCATAGTGTTAAATTTTATTTAATTTTTTAAGGCTTGCATTCATAATAGGGGCAAGCCTTTTTCTTATCTTTGAAAGATTGAAAAGCCAGAATAAAAATAATAAAACGAATAACGGATGTATTCATGCAAGCTACTACTCATGTCAAAAAATTATCACGTTTTTTTAGGCGTTTTGCCGAAAGAATCACACATTTTTGGTGCTCTTTAACTCTCGCACAAAGACTTTACTTAATTGCGTTTATTGCTTCCTTGAGTAAAGCAGCAATGCTTCATGACGCTAGCGTAGAAAATATGCATGGCTCAATGAAAAAGTTTGATGATTCAGATTCAATTGGAATTTTTGGAGTGTTATACATACTGTGCGTGCTTACGGCTCTGGTAATTGAACTATGGCCTAAATTAATAAAATTTTGGGAACATACCATTGGTAAAGCGATCATTTTTATTTTTTATGCTTTCTTAGCAAACTATGCGCTAGCTTATGCCGCTGGTACTATCAACCAAATCACTGGGGTCAGCGCTGATCACTTCCCATATACACATAACCTAAGTCTTATGTTGTCAATTCCAACTTGGTTTATGATCAGTACTTTTATCGTGCTTATACTAACCCCCTTATTACAGCCAGTATATATGGTTTTTCTCTTGCTATTAAAACCTTTTGGCCTTCAATACCGTTGGCATAAACCTGATTATCGCTTCCCAATTATTACCAGCTTTATCCGTATGTCCCTCTGTACCATTATTGCATTAGCATTTTTTTTGATTACTGTTTTATCTGGAGTTTCTGGTAGTATGAAAACCATTTTCAGTACCGTTATTGGTAACTTCTCTTCTATAAATCTTGCCTATGGCACATCTAAAGATGCTGATGAAACATCAAACAAAGATGCTTTGACGATATCCACAACTGCAACCAAATCAAAAAACAATATTACTGAAGTAAATACACAAAAAAATACTGACCATGAATACTATGAACGTGTCAACAACTACGACAACCGTATAAAGCAAATTCTTGCTTACTTTATTTATGAACTAGAAGCCGATAGCTACTCTCGATGTCAGGTCACACCAGGAAGACGTGTTGTAGAACTCAATGATTACGATATTCTGGAAATCTGGCCAGTAGAAGGTAAAGAAAAAGCCTATCACTTTGAAGTGAAGCCTTGTATCTCACCCGGTATAAAACTTCATTTGTCTAGCCAAGCTAAAGCGCTATATTAGTTAAGAATAAAGATGTGCTCACAATGATGAATAATAAGAAAACGGACCAACTCATGGAAAAGCTCCCTTCTCCCAAGCACCTATCAGGTTTTTACTATAGCTTAAAAACGCGGTGGCTCACGTTCTGGCGATCACTGACGTTTTCTCAACGCCTATACCTAACAGCTATTGTTTTTTTCATCTATCAAATTAACGGCGAAACAACCCCACCACCAGGTGTATCTGAAAATGCACAAATGATGGAAGATATGTTCTCACCTTCAAGTTTTTTATTGGTCACCATTATTATTTCTGCGCTACTCAATGAGCTTTGGCCAAAGTTAATGAAGTTCTGGGACAGTTTACCTGGCAAAGCCGTCATATTGATTTTCTACGCATTTATCGCCAACTATGCGTTAGCTTATGCGGCTGGTGCAATTAATGATATTACGGGAGTCAGTGCTGACCACTTCCCGTATACCCATAACCTCAGTTTAATGCTGTCTTTACCGTCTTGGTTCTTCATCAGCACACTGACTATTTTACTGTTAGTGCCACTGTTACAGCCCTTCTATGTCTTGCTGTTGTTATTCATGCGCCCTTTTGGTTTACACACAATGTGGCACCCACCAGAATACCGATTTCCAATTATTACCAGCTTTGTGCGTATGACACTGTGTGTCATGCTCTTTGTTTTTGTACTTATGTTTACATTTACGTCGGGTATGTTTGGTGGCATGAGTACCATGTTCACGAATGTAATCGAAAGTTTTAGTAATACCACAGTAAGCACAAATGTAACCGAGGAAGTTGACAACGAACCGTCTGAACCAGCGAAGCCAAAAGAAGTGGATGCTGAACAAGTCGAGCAAGCGCAACAAGATCAAAGTCCAATTTTATCTTTGAATATTGGAGAAGGTGACCCGGCAACCATTTCACTCTCTGAACGTGCCGAAGCATACGATAATAAAATCAAAACCATTCTCGCTTATTTTATCTACGAGCTAGAAGCCGATAGCTATTCTCGCTGTCAGGTCACTGTGGGGAGTCGCATGGTAGAGCTAAATGATTATGAGATTTTAGAGATCACGCAACTGTCCGAGCAAGAGCGTACTTATAAATACGAAGTCAAACCATGTATTTCGGTGGCCATTGGCCACCAATTTAAATCTTCGGCTTCAATTCCTACAGAAGAAAAGCAGTAAGCTGCTGTTTTTCTTCTTCACTTAATGGTTGTGAGCTTTTATTAGCAAAATCATAACGTACCATCACGGTTTTACCCTCAGCGCAGCACTCTCCGTGCTGCCAGGCTTGCTGTAAAATCACAAATGAGCTTGACCCTAAGCGCTCAATGGCAGTTTTCACTTCGACTTCCTGACCATAAAACAGCTCCCCTTTAAAAGTCACTTCCACTTTGGCCACAATTAACTTCCACTGTTTTGGATCAAGATCAGGAGTAAAAATCTTAAAAATAGGCACACGCGCGGCTTCAAACCAAACCGGTAGTGCGGTATTGTTGATGTGTCCGAGCACGTCGGTTTCACTAAAACGCGGCATGAGTTTTTCTGACAACATAATAATTCTAATATCCTATAGGTACTCAGATGACAGATTTTATTCGCGTTTACGATAACGCACTCTCAACTGACTTTTGCGATAAATTTGTGCAGCAGTTTGACCAAAGCCCTCACCTAAAGCAAGGGGTCACGTCTGGTGGTGTCGATCTAAGCAAAAAAATTAGTCACGATCTGTATTTAAATGCGCACCCTGAGTACGCTCAGACACTACAACACATTCAACAAGTCACCGCACAACATGTGTTCAAGTATATTGAAGAGCACTTCTTTATGATGATCGGTGCATTTGGCTTAAAGGTGTATCACCCAAAAACTGGGCAACCTGTGGACCTAACCGTTGATAATTTCGAAGAGGTCGGGAAACCACAAATTCACGTGCTGACGCAGCAGCTATTTAGGTTGGGCAACATTCAAGCGCAAAAATACCTAGCAGGAAAAGGCGGTTATCCATACTGGCACAGCGAGGTTTACCCACAAGTCGGTCATAATGAAGCTCTTCATCGCGTGCTGTTATTTATGTTTTATTTGAATGATGTTGAAGAAGGTGGAGAAACTGAATTTCACTATCAGAATAAAAAAATAGCCCCTAAAAAAGGCTCTATGGTCGTCGCACCGGCTTATTTCACACACACGCACAGAGGCTGCATTCCAGTTTCGAACGATAAGTATATATTGACTTCTTGGGTGCTATTTAACAGAGCTGAGCAAATCTACGGGGCGCCACCAGAGCAGGCAGCGATGTAAACTTCAATTAGAAGAAGCCCTAGCGGCCTCTTCCAATAAAGTCACTCCAAGCAGCTAACAGCTCAACAAAATCTTCAAAACCACAAACTGCCATTAAGCCATGCTCGTCGAGTTCAAGTGCGTCATCTTGATATTGCGCTAAGTCATCGTTGTTATTAAATAAGCTATGCGCTTCAAATAACGCCTCTTGCTCACACAACTTAAAGCGTACTTCTTTGCCCAGCCTGACCAAAGGCGTGTTTAATGACTTAATATCACGACATTGCGCAAGTAAGTCTTTAACTTCATTGTGAGCCAGCTCTTCGTTAAACCAGCGACCAATCAAAGCTTGCTCGTCACTGATCTTGACCCTGAAACCACTGATTGGGTCACGAATAAATTGATACTCCATACGACTGTCTCTCAAAATTAATAAACTTATAAACCAAGAATATTATACTTTGCATGGCATAAACTGCCCAGCGACTTGAGCTTTCATCGCGTAAACAGGATAATTCACACTCCGACACCATTTCGAGTAGATATGAACCCAATTGATATTCTGTTCCCGCTGATCTTCGTGGTCACCGCTGGGTTTATTTGTGCCAAAATACAATTTTTATCCTCTACCCATTTTGAAGGGCTGCGCACCTTTATTTTCAATTTGGCTATTCCCATTTTTCTTTTCCTCAGTATGTACAAAGCCGATTTACAACAGGCATTGTCACTCAACCTACTACTCAGCTTTTATCTACCTGTGGTGCTTGTGTATTTTGCAGTATGCATTGCTTTTAAAGCGCTTGGTAAGCTATCACTGGCTGAATCTGCGGTTCTTTCGCTTTCTGGGTGTTATTCAAATACGGTATTAGTTGGCTTGCCCATCATAATCATGGCACTTGGTGAGCATTATGGCGCATTGGTGTTTATGGTGATCACTTTTCATAGTGCACTCTTATTTGCATTGACCTTTGCTTTAAGTAGTAATGTGAAAGGGAGCTTGGGTGAGTTATTAAAGCCTTTACTGCTCAATCCTGTCGTACTAAGTATAAGCTTAGGTATTGTGGCAAATGCCATGTCAGTTCCACTTCCTACAACACTCATCAATGGGCTAGATTTACTAAGCGAGCCAGCAATCGCTGGGGCGTTATTTGTGTTAGGTGCAAGTTTAAATCAATATTCGGTGAAAGAAGCTTGGAAAGGCGCATTAATAATCAGCGTTATTAAACTCGGCCTGCTACCCGCCGCTGTCTTTTCTTTTGCGACTTGGGTGTTTAACCTACCAGCAGCGCATGTTGCCGTTGTCACTCTGATGGCTGCATCACCAATGGGTGTGAATGCTTATTTAGTTGCAAGGCAATTATCAGTAAAACAAGATGTTGCTGCCAGCAGTGTTGTATTATCAACACTGCTCAGCGTCTTTACTTTAAGTGTGTGGTTGCTAGCGCTCGTACCGTGAACGATAACTAGTGTATTTCGCTGCATCTACGATTGCCCATAAGTGTGCAACCGCTGCAATAATCGCTGGAAGTACTAAAAACCAAAGCGCATACCCACCAAACACAATGATTGCAAAAATAAGTGCTGGAATAATACGACCTTGTACCAGCTGGCCTAAACCAGGAAAAAATATATTACAAATTGCGGCGATTACATTACCGCCTGAACCTTGTTCTGCCATGGTAACCTCTCTTATTTAAGATTTCTGTTATTAACTAAACAGAAATCGTACCAAAAAACATTAAATCATAAAAATCAGACATTTAAGTAAATCACATTCTATTTTAAAGATACAAAAGTGGTTTAATCTACCACTTGTTAGTATTTTTACTCATTTTATTGGCCGCCTTTTAACATACTGAATTTTAGATATAAATAGTAAGGCAGTCCATTCGATATTTAGTTATGCTTAATAGATAACAAAGCACAAGATTAATATCTTGATAGCTGAAAAAATAATAACAGGATTTCATCATGCTTTATAAACTCTCTCAGCCCGTGACTAAATTGGTCGAACGTTACTTACCCGACCCCTACGTTATCGTACTTTTATTAACACTGGTTGTTTTATCACTCAGCATTACCTTAACCCCTTTTTCATTTGAGCAAACCGTTACGTCTTGGGGCCAAGGCTTTTGGGCATTGCTAACCTTTGCGATGCAGATGTTACTAGTACTCGTATCGGGCTTTATGCTGGCTAGTACGCCTGTTTGTAAGTCGCTGCTTGATAAACTCGCGCAAAAAGCCAACTCAGGTTCTACGGCAATTGTCATGGTGACCTTAGTATCTATGCTTGCCAGCTGGATAAACTGGGGGTTTGGGTTGGTTGTTGGGGCATTATTTGCCAAAGCGCTCGCTCGCCATGTACAAGTCGATTACCGCGTATTAGTCGCCAGTGCCTATTCTGGCTTTATTGTTTGGCATGGTGGATTATCGGGTTCAGTGCCTTTGACCATTGCGACAGATGGCCACTTTTCTAGCGACACTATTGGGGTTGTTACAACGCAAGATACCCTGTTTACACATTTTAATTTAATTTTAATAACTGCTTTACTCATTGTACTTCCTCTTCTAAATGCTTTACTACTTCCGCCTAAAGACCAACAAATCATTGTTGAGAAAGAAAAGCTTGAAGAAAAAAAGGCTGCAGTTGTTAGCATCAATACCCCAGCTGAAAAATTAGAACAAAGTAGATTACTCGGCATACTCATTGGCACCTTAGGCAGTGGTTATATGGGCTATTACTTTATTGCGCTCGATGGTGGGCTCAATCTAAATAGTGTGATCGGCTTATTCTTGTTTTTAGCTATTTTGCTTCATCAAACGCCTGCTAATCTACTTAAAAGCTTGCAAGAAGCTGTGAGCGGCGGTGCAGGTATTATTATACAATTTCCGTTTTATGCAGGGATCATGGCAATCATGAAAGATTCTGGTCTCGCCCAACAAATTTCCAATGTCTTTGTTTCAATGAGTAGTGCTGACACGCTGCCGTTTTGGAGCTTTATTAGTGCCGGCTTGGTGAATATTTTTGTCCCTTCAGGTGGCGGTCAATGGGCTGTGCAAGCCCCGATTGTTTTACCTGCGGCGATAGAGCTCGGCGCAGAACTAAACCGCGTAGCGATGGCTGTTGCATGGGGTGACGCTTGGACTAACCTCATTCAACCATTTTGGGCATTGCCTGTGTTAGCAATAGCAGGCTTAAAAGCCAAAGATATTATGGGTTTTTGTCTTATTCAGTTAACAGTAAGTGGAATTATCATTGCTGCCATTCTGACCTTCGCTTAGAAATTACTGTGGAAATGAAAAATGTCGCCGTTAAAATCATAAACGGCGACATACCGATTTAACTCGATAAGATCTTCATCGGTAGGCTTAAAATCACATTGTCTGAATCTGCAAAATGCACCATAACTGCAATGTGCCCTACCGCTACCACCACATACATTAGAGCAGAGACAATCTGACCATATCTATCAAGGGGTAAAAGATGGGAAATATGGCGCTCACGCCACTCAAAAACAATCTCTAAACTGCCTATAAAGATAAAAAACACCAGTAACATCAAGCCAAAAGTCCAACTGATGTAGAGCCCTAGTAATACACCACCAAAACAGGCTAAAAGGCCCACCCAAGAACGCATAGAAAAACTTATACTTTTTAGTACATGACCACCATCTAGAGGTAAAATAGGTAATAAATTAAATAAGTTAAGAAGTGCACTAAGGACTGCGACACCCGCAAAGATCTCCATATCTGTTGCGTAATAAAGTACTACTCCCAACACGGAAGTGATTAAACCAAACGCAGGCCCCATTAAAGAGATCACCACATCTTGCCAACGTGTTGTAATTTTTTCATCACTGACAGCTAGACCACCAACGAAAGGAATTAAATATATACCCTTCGTCTTGATACCAAAATATTTCATCGCACGCACATGACCGTACTCATGTACCACCAAACAGGCAATGATCATCAGGGCAAACTCTAACGAAAATAACCATGCATAGCCTGCAACTGACGCCCCCGCAAGTGCAGCTTTTACCACCTTAGCACTCTTGAAAATTTTAAAGCTAAGCATCGCTAATCCTAACCAGCCTCGCTTACTTTCAACTTGCTGATGCGGTACTTCTAGCCATTGGAGAGGCTGTGCATTTACAGTAACACCTAACAGCCCTTGTGCAAGCTGAGAAGTATTAAAGCTCACTGTATTTTCGCTTATCTGGCAACTTTGAAGATGCTCAGATTCCGATTCAAGCACTAAAGCTTGTTGTTGATGAAAAACTTGAATGAGTTGTTGTTGATTAAAAATCACAGAAATAGGCTGTCCAGCCACGTTAAGTTCGATCCGAGTCATGACGCTAAAACTAATTTTTTTTCTATTATCCCAACAAAATCTAACAGTGACAAACCATCATTTTTTTGATCTCGATTTGGTCATTTTTATTTCGCTGTTCTAGAGTTATAAATCTTAACCAATTTCAGGGAGTGATTTATGAATTTTAAAACACAGCATATTTTGGTTGTTGATGATTCACAGGCCATACTCATGGTCATGCAGGCTATTTTGGCCGAGCTCGGCGTTGAACACGTTACATGCTGTGAGTCAGCAGAAGCCGCACTGTCATTAGTAAAACAACAGCCTAAAACCTTTGATGCCATTTTTACAGATTTAAACATGCCTGAAATGGATGGCATGGAACTGATCAGGCAACTCGGTCAAAAAGGCTATCAAGGCGGTGTGATTATTATCTCAGAACTGGACATTCGCATAATTGAACTAGCGTCTAACCTAGCTAGACAGAATCACGCATTGCTCTTGGGTAATATTGCCAAGCCAATACAGCTCGTTGAAGTAGAAAGACTGCTTAAAAAGCTCAGCACGCTCTCTCGACCTCAGACCGAAGATGGTCAACGCATCAGTGAAAACTTATTGTTACATGCGTTGAGTAATAGTGAGATCACCCCTTTCTATCAACCTAAGGTAAACCGTGCAACCCAGCATATCGAAAGTCTTGAGGTACTGGCTCGCATTGTCTCTGAGCAGCATGGTTTTACTATTTTACCGGCACGATTTATTGATGTTGCAGATGATTTAGATTTAATAAACTTAGTGACATTTCAGTTGTTTGAAAAAGCTACGGCTGAATATGAAGCTTTGAAAGAAGAGCTGCCTCACCCATGTAAATTGGCATTCAATTTATCTCCGGTCCAATTAGAAGACATAAATTGCCCAGCAAAACTGTCTTTATTACTGGAGTTAAATCACCTTCAGCCTAGCGATATCATCTTAGAGATCACCGAACAAAAACCACTTGCAAGCGCCAATCAACTTGAAACGCTAAATAGGCTAAGAATGAAAGGGTTCGAAATTTCTCTCGATGACTTTGGCATCGGCTTTACTAATATTAACCAGTTAAAGTCTCTACCATTTACAGAGATTAAAATAGATCGCTCTCTAATCACCCATATAGATTCTGATTACTTTTCACAAGTTATCACCAAAAGCTTGGTTGATTTAGCAATCAAAGAAGGTTTTAAACTAGTGGCTGAGGGGGTTGAAAGAATAGAAGAGCTGCAGTACTTAGAGCGATACAAACACGACTTATTGATGCAAGGTGTTTTGATCAGTCGCCCGAAAGCCAAGAATGAACTAATTCGCTGGATACACTCTTGGCTTAGAATGACAAACTTTAATTCTTAGGCTGATCCTCTTCTGTATCAGCTTCTATTAAATGAGAGTGCCCGTCGACACGATCGCGCCATTTTTGTTTTGCGGCTTGCTGCATATTGGTCGATTGCTCACGCTCATCAACAATATCCATGCCCATTAAAGACTCAATCAAATCTTCAAGGGTGACGATACCTTGCACATCACCATATTCATCGATGATCAGTGAGATATGAATACGTTTTTCAAGCAATGCCTGGAACAACTCTGGTGCGCCCAATGTTTCTGGCACGGTATAAATCGGCTTTACTAATTTGCCAATCTTATAATCTTCCCCTAAACGGTGGAATGCCAGCATGAGGTCGTTCTTATGCACAAAACCAATAATATCATCAGTATCTTCGTCAAAAACTAAAATACGAGAAAACGATACTGAGCCATGCTCAGATAAATACTCGTTCACTGTCATATCTTTGTGTACTTTAAAAAGCACGGTCCTTGGCGTCATGACATTTTCAAGCTTGGCATGCCTAAACTGTAATAAGCTTCGAATAGTCTCACTTTCTTCTTGTTGCAGCGCGCCTGCCTCGCTACCCATTTCAGCCATAGCCTCAATTTCTTGACGAATAAAGTGCGCTTCGTCTTGTTTTGAGCCAATCAGTTTAGTGAGCTGATCTGACATCCACACGAATGGTTTAAGAATTCGAATCATCCAAGTTAAAGCCAGTGACACGATTGGCGTGAGTACACGCCAATAAGTTGCGCCTAATGTTTTAGGAATAATTTCTGAAAGCACCAATACCAGTAACGTCATCACAGCAGACGCAATACCCACAGCAGCATCACCAAATACTGCGGCCGCTTGCGCACCAACACCCGCAGCCCCCGCTGTATGCGCAACCGTGTTTAAGGTCAGGATAGCCGATAGGGGCTTATCAATATTGTCTTTTAAACTCTGAACTCGCTGTGCGAGTACTGGTTTATCTTTTTTTAATATCGCTACATGACTTGGTGTAATACTGAGTAACACCGCCTCCATCACCGAACATAGAAATGAAATGGCAATGGCCAAAAACATGTAACTGAATAACAGAAACACCCTAAACTCCTTAATTTCGCAGACTCTCGAGACTTAATCGCAACTCTGCTGAAGATTTAATTTGATGTGCTATATTGGGGCAATTACTTTCCCTACAATAGGTGCATCAATGAAATTAACAACGGTCGCCACTTTACTATTTTCGGCACTCTCTACGCAACTTGTCGCTGCAGAGCTAGACGCAAATAAAGTAAAGTTTATTGGACCCCTAGCTGACACAGCAACAATCAAGCCAAATAACACGCCTTACCAAACTACCATAATTAATAACTTATTACCTAAATTACAAAGTGATTCAAAAACACTTACAGTATTAGGTAGTAAAGTGGCTTGGCAACCACTTGGTGAAGTGAATGACCTTACGATTGCGGGCCTGCAAGCGATTAAGTTTCAATTCTCTGCTGAGCGTTTTGTGCAAGGTAAGTTAAAGCTTAATGGTATCGAAAAAGCTCATGTATTTTTAAATGGTGAAAACTTATCTGGTAGTAAAGAATACGACATCAATGCGGTTACGGGCGACCACCAAGTTGTCATTGTGGTAGAACAAGCTGATGACTGGAAAAAAGTCTCGCTAGAGTTCCTACCGAAAGCAGAGCATGACGTTATCACACTGACAACAAAAGAAACTCGTGCACTTTCTGCCAAGCAACTTTTTGATGCCCCAACAATCAGCTCTGTATCGATTTCTCCAAACGGCGAGTACTATGTTGTTACTGAGCGTCATTACCAGAGTAATCATGGCAATAAAGCCATCAACAAAACAACATTAACCGATGAAAAAGGAAAAGTGATTTATCGCTTTGATGGCTTATCTGCAAATCAAATTAAATGGCGCGCAGATAGCAAACAGGTTGTGTTTGTTCGCAATAAAGCTGTTACGGTTCTAAACCTCAAAGACTTAGAAGAGAGAGTGGTCGCTGAACAACTAGATGGCGCATATGGCTTCGAGTACTTTGACAACAACACGCTCGTTTTTGCTTGGTCTAAATCAGATAAAAGTAAGCACACATTAGTTAAACACTTCAGAGGGTTAGAAGATCGCTGGTCTTATGCACGAAATAACAGTCAAATCTTCATGTTGGACATTAACTCTGGTTTCATTAATCCAATCACTGAAGGGAAATTAAGTCACTCATTGGCCGACTTTGATAATGAAACTGGCAAAATTTTGGTAACGCGTAACCCTAGCGATTACGCTAAACCGCCTCACATGCTAACAGAACTTGTAGAAGTTAATTTAAAAGACAATCAACAAACTGTGCTTGGTCAATACCGTACATTTAGCTCAGCAAAATATGCCGATGACGGTATTTATATTGTTGCTGGCCCTGACTTTGCGAATGGTTTAGGCCGTGCTATTCCTAAGAATATGCTTGCGAACAACTACGATGGCCAGTTGTATAAGCTAAACCGTCAAGGTAAAAATGCACAGGCATTAAGTAAATCATTCGACCCCGCTATTGGTTCAATGCAAGTATTACGCAATGATGATGTTGTAATCAAAGTGACTGAGCGCGATACGCAACAACTGTATTTATACGATGAAAGCAAAGCCCGTTTCACTAAACTAAAAACAGGCTTTGATGTCGTTGGCAGATTCAGTATTTCTGACGAGCGCAACCCAGATTTAATCGTGACTGGCACACAAGCATCTCACCCACAGCAATTGAAACGCTTAGATATTTCTAAAAACCGCGCTAATACGCTGTGGGATTCAAAAGCACTGGCTTATGGCAATAGCGAAATCGCAACTCTATCTGAGTTTAACTTCACCAATAAAGAAGGCGTTGAGATTAAGGGTCGTGTATACACGCCTAATAACCTAGATGAAAGTAAGCAATATCCTGCTCTAGTCTACTATTATGGCGGTACATCACCCGTTTCTCGAGGCTTTACTGGTCGGTATCCGTTTAATCTATGGGCAGCACAAGGCTATGTTGTATATGTTCTACAACCAACTGGGGCAACAGGCTTTGGTCAGGAGTTCTCAGCAAAGCATGTGAATGCATGGGGTGAGTACACTGCAAACGATATTGTCGAAGGCACGAAAAAGTTCTTAGATGCACACCCTTTTGTAAATAAAGACAAAGTAGGTAATTTAGGAGCATCTTACGGCGGCTTTATGACTATGCTACTTGCAACTAAAACGGATTTATTCAGCGCGTCGATTTCTCACGCTGGTATATCAAACATTACTTCTTATTGGGGTCAAGGTTGGTGGGGCTACCTATACTCTGGCGAAGCTTCGAAAAACAGTTTCCCATGGAATAACCCAAAACTTTACTCTGATCACAGCCCTGTTTTCCATGCTGACAAAGTAAACTCACCGCTTTTACTGATCCATGGTGACGCTGACACCAACGTGCCTCCAGGTGAAAGCCACAACATGTACACAGCACTTAAGTTGCTTGGCAAAGACGTTGAATTAATTGAGTATAAAGGTACAGATCACCAAGTTTTTGCCCGCGATCGTCGCTTCCACTGGTGGGATACCATGTTGGCTTATTTTGATATGCACTTAAAGGACCAGCCACAATGGTGGCAGTATATTTATAAATAAGTATGCATAAACTCTGTCCATCTTAGGGTCTACCCCCTAAGGTGGACCATTTTAATCCCGCCTAACAGATCCAATTGTATAAATTGTTTATGCAATTGTTACAAATTGTCATTATTCACTTCTCAGCAATGTTTTCACAGTGCTAATATATACATAATTATTGAATAGATAGCTGACCTATGAGTATCAAAGTATTATTAGTAGAAGATGATGAACTTTTAGCAAAACGCATTATGAGCCATTTTGCTGAAACAGAATTTAGCATCGAAGTTGATAGTACCGGTGCAACTGCATTAGCCAAAGTGCAACAAGCAACGCAAGCTCAAGAACGATTTGTACTTGCTATCGTCGACATTGTTTTACCTGCCACTGACGGTTTAGCATTAGCGAAAGAACTCAATACCTTGACAGATATTGGCGTCATCATGCTATCTAGCAGAGACTCTCAAGCAGATAGAATCGCAGGCTTAGCACAAGGTGCTGATGACTATGTTTGTAAGCCAGTTGACCTACTCGAGCTTGAATTAAGAATGCGCGCTTTGTGTAAGCGTTTAACAATTGCAAGTGATGACGATGAGTCTGAAGAGTTTATTGAATACTCTGACTTCAAACTTCACCCTGACAATCGCACCCTGATTAATGGCGCCGCTGAAGAATCACGATTAACTGAAGCTGAGCACAAAGTACTTATCTGTTTAATCGCAAATGCTGGGAAAGCGACTTCTCGAGAAAAAATTTCTGAGGATATCGGCCAACCAGACTGGAGCCCGAGTGACAGAACGGTTGACGTGCTCATTGGTCGCTTGCGTAAAAAGCTAGGTGATGAAAAAGAACAAAAACGCATCGTTACTGTTCGCGGTAAAGGCTACATGCTATCTACTTAATACCCGGTTAACTGAGCGAGTAGTCGCTCAAAAGCGCGATAACTTAATGCCTCTTTAAGACAGGCTAAATCTATACTTTCTTGCAAGTTTAAATCCGCAATAGTACGTGCCACCTTCAAAACCTTATGATATGAGCGTGGTGACAAAGCCAACTTTTCGGCAGCTTTCCCCAGAAACATAGCGTCTGCTTTGGATAATGCACAATGTAATTGCAGCTCTTTGGTTGATAATTCTGCGTTGTTTTTTTCTTGTCGTTGATAGGCAAACCGAACCGCTTTTTCTACTCGCATACGGATTTCAGCGCTCGATTCTTCAAGCTGAGTAGACTGAAGCTCTTCAGTTGTTAGCCTTGGTAATTCAACTTGCAAATCGATTCTATCCAAAAATGGACCAGACACTTTTGATAAATATTTTAACACTTGATCTGGTGTCGCTCTTTTATCACTGTGATGCCCTGTGGGGCTTGGGTTAAGTGCAGCAACCAACTGGAAGTTTGCAGGAAAATCGACCTGCCTAGCGGCACGAGAAATGGTAACTTGCCCCGTCTCCATAGGCGTTCTCAATGAATCTAATACCTTTCTATCGAATTCGGGTAACTCATCTAAAAACAAAATACCATTATGCGCTAATGATATTTCTCCCGGCTTAGGATTTGATGACCCACCAACCAATGCCACTGCAGAGCAAGTATGGTGTGGTGCTCTAAATGGACGATTCAACCAGTTTTGATGTGTGACCGACTGCCCGACCAAAGAATAAACAGCAGCAGTTTCAAGTGCTTGTTGCGTTGTCATTTGAGGCATAATAGTTGGAATACGTTGAGCCAACATAGATTTACCAGTGCCTGGCGGTCCCAAGAAAAGTAGATTGTGACCCCCTGCTGCAGCGATTTCTAGCACTCTCTTTGCAATACGTTGTCCTTTGACATCACTCATATCTAATTGCTCAAAAGACTGTTCTACAACTTGATCGTAAGTAATATTCAAAGAGAGTGATTGCTGCCCTTGCAGATCTAACCAAATCTCTTGCAAGCTAGTGACCGCTTTTCTATTTGACTGAGATACTAAGCTTGCAAGCTGATCGTTACCACTTGGGATATAAGCAACATGATCTTCATCTGCAGCAGCCATAACCGAAGGCAAAATTGCAGTAATGGCAGAAAGTTCACCACTTAAGGCAAGCTCCCCAAAAAATTCAAAGTTATTTATCTCTGTATTTTGTACTTGACCAGAAGCAACCAAAATCCCAACGGCAATCGCAAGATCATATCGCCCGCCTTCTTTTGGTAAATCTGCAGGGGCTAAATTTACTGTTATTCGTTGCTCTGGGAACAAAAAACCAGAATTAACTAGTGCAGAGCGAACTCGTTCTTTAGATTCTTTGACTGAAGTTTCAGGTAGACCAACGATGACAAAAGCAGGAAGCCCATTGCTTAGATGAACTTCAACTGTCACTTCAGGTGCTTTGACACCAACTTGTGCACGGGTCAGAATTTTTGCTAAAGACATATCCTTGTCCCTATTAGTTAATATTTAAAAACGTGTATCACCCAGTTATAACGCATCGCCATTAGTCGAACAACTAAGGTGGTTAACATGCTAAGCAACAAACTTACTTCTATCGCTATAGAAAAAGACATTAACTGAGTATAGACGATCCCACCTAAAATACAGGTAATAGCATAGAGTTGCCCTTTTAGAAGTAGGGGAATATCACCTGCGAGCACATCACGGATCACACCACCAAAACATCCAGTTAACACCCCCATAATCACTGACGTTGTAGCAGGCATACCTATAGACATGGCTTTTTGTGTACCCATCACAGCAAAAAGAGCTAACCCGAACGCGTCTGCCACTTGTAAAAATTTACTCGGTATTTGCTTTTGCTGGTTCAAAACAACAATACTGATTAATACTGCACTAAAAATAGCAATGAAATAACTTGGATCATGCAACCAAAAAACCGGCTCGTCTAAAATAATATCTCTAAGCGTTCCACCACCGATACCGGTTACTGCAGCCAACACGACAACACCAAAACCATCTAAATGCTTCTTATGGGCAATAAGGGTCCCAGAAATAGCAAAAACCATTACACCGAGTAAATCGAACCAATGGATGAGACTGCTCATTAAAATTCCTGAAAAATAGATTGATATGAAAAACTAATTGAAAATCAATTATAAATTAATTTTTTAAATATTAAAGTAAAGTGCAAAAGGTTACCGACAGCGAGCGTAGAGGTGCGGTTATTTTTCGCAAAAAAGGTGTAAAAGGTTAGCGACAGTGAACGAAGTGAACACGCTCTTTTTACGCAAGTATAGTGCAAAGTTAATGACAGCGAGCAAAGCGAGTGCATTTGCTTTGCGCAAGGTGAAATGAGCCAGTTTAGCTGGAATTGAGGGTGTTTTAACTAACTATTACGAAAGTAGTTTCAAAGTGAAGAGAGTAACTACTGTAAAGGCTGCTCACTTCACCTTGCGCAGAAGTTTCCGTTTTATCACTTCGTGATACGAAAATTGTGCACGAATAACAAAAAACCCGCTGTATTGCTGCAACGGGTTTCTTTAATTGCCCGGGGGAACCTTTGCTGGCGATGTTCTACTTTCACATGGGAAGCCAAGCTGGCCGCGCCCACACTATCATCGACGCTATAGTGCAAAATTAGTGTCAGCGAACGCAGTGAGTGCGCTAGTTTAGCTGGAATTGAGGGTGTTTTAACTCACTATTATAAACATAGTTTCAAAGTGAAGAGAATAACTACTGTGAAGGTCGCTCACTTCACCTTGCGCAGAAGTTTCCGCTTTATCACTTCGTGATGCGAAAATTCTGCACCTTAAACGCAAAAAAGCCCGACTCTTTCGAATCGGGC
>CAYZOE010000031.1:0-32573 GCA_964479805.1 uncultured Pseudoalteromonas sp.
GGTCGAACTTTGCTTTTTAGGCTGATCAAAATAAGGTGACCATATCCAATACATGGTCAGTGCAAAAATAATTAATAATATGACGCGGTTGACCGTCATGCGCTTGTTCCTGATGTGCCGAGTGTATGACCCTGGCACAACATGAGTAAGTCAGTTAGTTCTCTCACTGCGCCAAATCCACCAGGCAGTAAAGTCGTGTAGTGTGAAAAATTGCGAATGATTGGGTGTGCATCATTTACGGCCACTGCAAAACCCACTTGCTCCATGACTGGCAAATCAGGACCGTCGTCACCAATATAAGCAATTTCGATATCTGTCAGGTTTAGGTTGGCTTTCAGCTCTTCGTAAGCTTGCAACTTGTCTTCTTGCCCTTGGTAAATATGTTTTACTGTTAAGCTAGTCATACGTTGCTGAACAATCTGTGAATGGCGACCGGTGATGACGGCAACTTCAACGCCTGAGTTGATCAGTGCTTTTATACCGAAGCCATCTTTGGTGTTAAATGCCTTTAATTCTTCGCCATTATTGCCAAGGTAAATACGGCCGTCAGAGAATACGCCGTCAATATCACAAATAAGTAACTTAATTTGCTTTGCTCTGGTTACTACATCCTGACTAATAGGCTGATATAAGTCGGCAAATTGCATTTAAATGACTCCTGCTTTTAATAAGTCTTGCATGTTCAGAGCGCCAATTGGGCGATTAGTTTCATCAACCACGATTAACCCATTAATGCGTTTGTTTTCCATGATGTTTAACGCCTCAGCCGCAAGCATATCAGCTTTTGCGGTTGTACATTTGACTGTCATTGCATCATCAATTTTTGCGCTGTGCAAATCGAGTTTTTGCTCAATAATACGGCGTAAGTCTCCGTCGGTAAAAATACCGGCTAAGATTCCCTTTTCATCGACGATTGCCGTCATACCTAAGCCTTTGCTCGATATTTCGAATAACGCATCTTTGATAAGTTTGCCTGTTTCGATGATCGGCATTTGCTCACCTTGATGCATTATGTCCTCTAAAGTAAGTAATAAACGTCGACCGAGTGAGCCTCCAGGGTGGGAGAGTGCAAAATCATCGGCAGTAAAGCCGCGGGCTTCAAGCAGGGCAACTGCAAGTGCATCACCCATGACCAATGTGGCTGTCGTGCTCGCTGTTGGTGCTAATCCCAGTGGGCAGGCTTCTTTCGTGACGGCGATACATAAATGTATGTCCGAGAGGTGAGCCATTGAAGAGTTCTGATTGCCTGTCATGGCAATGGTTTTTGCACCAATGCGCTTAATAACAGGAATAATATTGACGACTTCACTGGTTTCTCCAGAGTTTGAGATCAGTAAAACCACATCTTCATTGGTGATCATACCTAGGTCACCATGGCTTGCTTCTCCTGGGTGAACAAAAAAAGCGGGGGTGCCTGTGCTGGCGAGCGTCGCTGCTATTTTGTTGCCTATGTGTCCAGATTTACCCATGCCAATGACTATGGTTCGGCCCTGACAGTCAAAAACAGCTTGGCACGCATTAACAAAACTTTCATCAATGTATTGTGCAATTTCATCGATGGCTTGTTTTTCAATATCGATGACATTTAAAGCCGTTTTAGTAAATTGTTCAGCAGTCATATTCACTCCAACAACTAAATAATGTAATACATGTACCAGATGAATGCGGCAAGAAGAAGGCCCCCTTCAACGCGGTTGATACGGCGAGTGCCTTTAAGGCTTAGGCTCATGGCGATTAAGATAAATGTCGCGCCTAACATAATATAAATGTCGCGTTGTGCGATGTTTGCATCAATATCAGCTGGGTTTAAAATCCCGGCAATCGAGAGAACAGCAAGAATATTAAAAATATTTGAGCCAATAATGTTACCCATAGCTAGGTCATCTTCATTTTTTAATACGCCAGCGATACAAGCAGCTAGTTCTGGGAGGCTAGTACCAACAGCAATAATTGTCAGGCCAATTAATAAGTCGCTCATACCAAAGTATTTGGCAATATCAACGGCTGCATCAATAAGGTAACCAGAGCTAACAGGAAGCATGATCATACCCACGACTAACCATAAAACTGCTTTACTAGTTGGCACATCATTAGGCACCTCATCGCATGCTTCAGCGACTAGAGGATCGTCTTCTTGGTTGCCTGCGCGTTTAGTTAAAATGAGTAAGGTGGCGAGAAAGGTGATAAAGCCTGCAAATAAAACGAGGCCTTCAGTGCGGCTAAAGTGATTGTCACTGACAATGAACCAAGCACCCAAAGATACGATCACAAGCAATGGCATTTCACGCTTTAAGATGCTAGAGCCAACTGAGAGTGGGCGCAATAGTGCGGTAATACCTAATACCAGTAATATATTGGCGATGTTAGAGCCCACCGCATTACCCACTGCGGTATCAGTTTTATCTGCAAAAGCAGCTTGTGCTGCCACCATCATTTCCGGAGCCGATGAGCCCATTGCTACTATGGTTAGACCTACGATTAATGTAGGTACACCGAAATTTCTTGCTAATGCTGCCGCGCCAAAAACAAAGCGGTCCGCACTCCAAACTAACGCGGCAAAACCAAGTATCAAAATGATGAAAGATAAAATCATAAAAAGAAAATGCCAACACCGAAAACAAAATTGCGGCAAATAGTATCAAAAGCATAAAAAAAAGTATAAACAAAACGCGAGGTAAAAAGCTTTATTCATAGAAACGAGCGAATACAAAAGCTGAGCTGTATTTATCGCTTACAAAATTTTACGAATTCTCTTTTCACACTAAAACCAAAAAAAAGTATGATATGCAAATTGGTGAACCAGAATGTGGAGCGCGACTTGTCGCAATCAATTATAGAAATCAAGGATGTAACTTTCTCCAGAGGTGATAGGACCATCTATAAAAACATGAGTTTCTCGGTACCAAAGGGGAAGATAACCGCAATTATGGGCCCAAGTGGCATTGGTAAAACTACTATGTTGCGCCTTATTGGCGGTCAATTAAAGCCTGATAGTGGCGATATTACATTTGAAGGGCAAAGTGTACCGGGTATGACTCGTGCACAGCTTTATGAAGCCCGTACTAGAATGAGTATGCTTTTTCAAAGCGGTGCGCTTTTCACAGATATGTCGGTATTCGACAACATCGCTTTTCCTCTTAGAGAACATACGCAGTTGAGTGAAGAACTAATTCGTCTTGTTGTTCTTATGAAGCTACAAGCTGTAGGACTTCGTGGTGCAAGAGATTTAATGCCTTCAGAACTCTCCGGTGGTATGGCAAGACGTGCTGCATTAGCACGCTCAATTGCCTTAGATCCTGAGCTAATAATGTACGATGAACCGTTTGCTGGACAAGACCCAATCTCAATGGGTGTGTTAGTACGCCTGATCAAGTCGCTTAATCAAGTTCTAGGTTTGTCTTCTTTAATCGTAACGCACGATGTAACAGAAGTATTGAGTATTGCCGATCATGTTGTGATTATTGCTGAGCAAGGCGTGATTGGTACGGGTACGCCAGAGCAGATGTTGCAACATAGTTCACCATTGGTGCAGCAATTCTTAAAAGGGTTATCAGACGGCCCTGTACCTTTTCACTTCAAAGCTGCGCCTTACAAAGATGAATTGTTATTAGGAGCCCAGCAATAATGGATTTTTTACAAGTACTAGGGCATAAAGCTCTGAGCCGTTTTGCCTCATTGGGACGAGCAACACATATGTTATTGGGCGCCTTACTTAGCATGCCTAATTTTAGAAAAGGCACGCCTTTACTAATCAAGCAACTTTACATGGTTGGTTATCAATCATTATTGATCATCATGGTGTCGGGCTTATTCATCGGTATGGTTTTGGCTTTACAAGGTTATACCGTGTTAGTGGGGTACGGAGCTGAAGACAGCTTAGGTCCTCTGGTTGCATTGAGTTTACTACGTGAACTAGGCCCGGTTGTCACAGCATTATTATTTGCTGGTCGAGCGGGCAGTGCATTAACCGCTGAGATTGGTTTGATGAAAGCAACTGAGCAGTTATCAAGTCTAGAAATGATGGCAATTGATCCGCTTAAAAGGGTGGTGTCGCCTCGTTTTTGGGCTGGTTTTATCAGTATGCCGCTATTGGCATTGATATTCTCAGCGGTAGCAATTATTGGAGCGCATTTAGTGGGCGTTGATTGGTTAGGTGTTGACTCTGGCAGCTTCTGGTCAATCATGCAGTCTCAGGTATCGTTTCAGCAAGATATTTTAAATGGCATGATCAAGAGCTTCGTTTTTGCACTGATTGTGACATGGATTGCGCTTTACAAAGGGTACGACTGTGTTCCTACATCAGAAGGGATCAGTAAAGCGACTACAGAAACAGTTGTTCATTCGTCGCTGGCCGTTTTAGGTTTCGACTTTTTATTAACAGCGGTGATGTTTTCAAGTTAAGGGTTTTGAGAAATTATGAATACACGGAAAATTGAAATTTTAGTTGGCTTATTTGTCGCACTTGGTGTGGCAGCATTTGCTATTTTAGCGCTTAAAGTCGCAAACTCAGGGATCAGCGGTAGTGGTGATACATACACGCTGAGTGCTAAATTTGAAAATATTGGCTCTTTAAAAACACGCGCGCCTATTAAAGTTGGTGGTGTTGTGATCGGTCGTGTTGAAAGTATTTATATTCATCCACAAGAGTTCTTACCTGTAGTGAATATGAGTATTGATGCGAGCTACGAGTGTCAGTTTTCTGATACAACCTCGGTCTCTATTTTAACATCAGGTATTTTAGGTGAGCAGTACCTCGGTCTTTCTCCTGTCATCGCAGCTGAATCAGCGAAGCAAAGCTGTTTAGGAAATGAGGTTACAAGTAATGCAGGCTCAGAGTTGGATGACCTATTCGGTGTTGAAAGTGTCGCACTTAAAAATGGTGACATGCTGACTGATACTAAATCAGCATTGGTGCTCGAGGAGCTAATTGGCCAATTCCTGTTTAACCAAGGTGGGGAATAATCATGTTTAAGACGTTTTTAATGGCTGCCGCAGGCTTAGTGATGTCTATTCAGGTGCAGGCAGCACCACAGGTGGATTTAACAGACCCGTATAAAATGGTTGAGCAGGTTGCTGATAATACATTTAAACGCGTTGCAAAAGATCAAGGTATTATTTCGACCGATAAAGAGCACTTACGCGTTATTGTCGAGCAAGAGCTGATGCCTTATGTAGATTACAAGTATGCGGCTTATCGTGTGCTTGGTAGTTATATTCAAAAAGTACGAACAATGACTGATCCTGCAGAGAAAAAGCAGGCTGTTGAGCATATTAAAACATTTATTGATGTGTTTCAGCGTTATTTAGTCGCGACGTATGCTGGTGTATTTACACAGTATAAAAATCAAAAAGTAGAGTTTGGTGAAGCTCGTAACTTTGAAGGTGATGATGTGGCGGTTGTAAAAACTCGCATTGTTGAGCCAGGTAAACCTGACATTAAGATTGACTTCAAAGTACGCAAAGGCAAAGGCAATGAGTGGCGTGCATATGACATGATGGCAGAAGGTATTTCATTACTTGATGCGAAACAAACTGAATTGCATGGTGTGCTTCGTCAACAAGGTATCGAACATGTAATCGACCTTTTAGATAAAAAGAGCCGTTTACCAGTTCAATTCAGAGGTGATGATGGCAACTAATTTGCAGTTTTCACCACAACAAGAAGGTGTGGTCGCTATCAAGGGAGAATTAACTCGAAATAGCTTAATAGATGAACGCCTTCTTAACCAACAGTTACAAAGTACGCAGTCAGTCCTTTATTTTGACCTTTCTGAGGTTTCTAGGGTTGACACGGCGGGCTTAGCTTGGTTAATTCACTCTCTAGGTCTTTTGCAACGCCAAGGTAAGCGCCTTGAGCTGAAAAATATACCTGAGCAGCTTCATAAACTGATGGAGTTGGGTCAGGTATCTAACTTATTTGAGTGAATCTAATGGAAACAAACCAAGTCGAAGCTGTATTACAAGAAGCATTGTCACTAGAAGAAGTCATAGTTAAAGCCAATGGTAGTCACTATGAGGTGATTGCAGTTGGTGAATGTTTTGACGGGGCGAGTCGAGTTAAGAAGCAGCAACTTGTATACGGGCCTTTGATGGATGTGATCAAAGACGGCACCATTCACGCTTTAAGCATTAAAGCCTTCACGCCAACAGAGTGGCAAAGAGAACGTAAATTCATCCTTCCTCAATAACGGAGCCACAATGGATCAGTTTGTTATCCAAGGTGGCACCACCCTAGCTGGTGAAGTCACAATTTCGGGCGCTAAAAATGCTGCCCTTCCTATTCTTTTTGCTGCCTTACTTGGTAACGGCAAGAGTATTTTCTCGAATGTACCTCAGCTTCGCGACATAGGCACAACCGAAGCACTGCTAAAGACGCTTGGCGCAGCAGTTAAATGGCATGGTGATAATCTTGAAGTCGACGGAAGTACCGTTGATAAAGTGCTCGCACCCTATGAACTTGTGAAGCAAATGCGTGCATCCGTATTGGCATTAGGGCCTTTATTAGCTCGTTTTGGTCAAGCCCAAGTTTCCTTGCCTGGTGGTTGTGCTATTGGTGCGCGCCCAGTAGATTTACATATTCGCGGCCTTGAAAAAATGGGCGCAACTATCCATGTCGAAAATGGCTATATCAATGCGACGTCTTCGGGTCGGTTGCAAGGTGCCGATATATACATGGAAACCGTGAGTGTGGGCGCGACCGAAAACTTACTGATGGCGGCAACGCTTGCTGAAGGTAAAACTGTTTTAGAAAACGCTGCGCGTGAACCAGAAATTGTCAATCTTGCTGAATGCCTTGTGGCAATGGGTGCAAAAATATCAGGTGCAGGCACTCATCGTATTGAGATAGAAGGTGTCGAGCAGCTATCTGGGTGCGAGCATAAAATTTTACCAGACCGTATTGAAACAGGCACTTTCTTAGTGGCTGCAGCAATGGCGAAAGGTGAGGTATTATGTAAGAACACCGATTACCACAGTCTAGAGCCTGTGCTTGAAAAGTTGCGAGATGCTAACGTCTTAGTTGAAGTGCAACAAGACAGCATCTATATTGATATGCGTCAACGAGAGTTGAAAGCTGTGAATATCAAAACGATGCCTCATCCTGGATTTCCAACTGATATGCAGGCGCAGTTTACTGCTATGAATGTGGTAGCAAATGGCAGCGCAACTATTACAGAAACAATTTTTGAAAATCGTTTTATGCATGTCCCAGAGCTACAGCGAATGGGTGCGAATATTCGTTTAGAAGGCAATACGGCGATTTGCGGTGACACTGAAAAGCTATCGGGCGCACAAGTTATGGCGACTGATTTAAGAGCATCAGCAAGTTTAATTTTGACCGGAATAGTTGCGCAAGGCGAGACTGTGGTTGATCGTATATATCATGTCGATAGAGGGTATCAACGGATCGAAGACAAGCTAAGTAAATTGGGTGCGAATATAAAACGCCGTCACAATTAATTAAGCCAAACTATTACGAATTTAAAAAGCGATCTAGTTAGAAAGGTCGCTTTTTTTACGTATGTTATTCTGAGCTATTTGAATAAGTTAATGAATTAGTTCGCGTTAGTTTCTAGCTCAGCAACATTCAAAGAAATAGTTCGATGTTCACCATTTCTCAGCACCTCAAACTCTAATTCAGTTCCCGGCTTGGTATTGCCAATAAACTGCAAAGTTTTTTGTGGGTTGGAAATAGATTGGCCTGCAACCTTCACAATGATATCTCTGTCTTGCATACCTGCTTGCCACGCAGGGCCTAATGGATCAAGTTCACTGATCAGCAAACCAACTATCGGAGTGTATAAGTCGGTCACTTCATTGCCTGAGCTGTCAACTGCTGTGCCTCTAAAACCTAAGTACCCGCGAACTACTCGGCCATCGGCAATGAGTCTTTGCATGACTTGCTTAGCTAACTGATAAGGCACAGCGAACGAGATCCCTTGTATGTCTATGTTTAGACGTGTTCTAAATTGGGCTGAGGTAATGCCAACAAGAATACCGTTTGAGTTTACTAGAGCGCCCCCTGAGTTACCTACATTCACAGCGGCGTCCATTTGAAGCAGATTATTATATTGACTATCAGTGAGTGTTTGCTTACCTGTTGCACTAATTACGCCTTGGGTAATGGTTTGGCCTAAATTAAGAGGGTTACCAATCGCTAAAACCACATCACCAACGCGAGGATTAAACTCATCATCGGTTGGGATAACAGGCAGATGTTGACCTGGGATTTTTAGCAGAGCTAGATCGGTGATGGTATCAAAACCGATAACTTGTACATCATAAAAGCGTCTACCATCAGTCAAGATAACCATAATTTGGTCCGCGTTATTAACCACATGGTAGTTAGTCAAAATATAACCATCGCTTGACATAATCACACCAGACCCTAGTTCTTGTGTCGTGTTTCGCCTTTGGTAGCGAGGTATAGATGAAATACTTTCTGAAAAAATCGTCACCACGGCAGGTGAGGCTTTAGCGACTGAGTCGGCAAAGCTCATATGGCTGCTGGTGTAATGACTTGGCATAGTGAGTTTTGGTAAAACAGCGCTTTTTAGATTAGGTGAGAACCAAACCACTAAGAATGCGATCCCAAGACCGACAAAAAGAGGGGGAAGAATAAATTTAAAAAGTTTTAGCACGCCATCGCTCATTTTTATTCATAACACAACAATCAATTATTTTATCTTATTGAAAGCAGAATAGTAATGATGGCATAAATAAAAATGCAGCGACAATAAGACGCTGCATTTTATTAGCTAAAATTTAAAATAGCTTATTGAATTAGAATAAATACGGAGTCTCTTCCTCGTTTAATACCCAATACGATGTTACCTTGAATATCTTCGATTAGATTACTCATATCGCGAATGTTCTTTACGCGCTGACGGTTAACTTGCATGATCACATCACCTTCTTCAAGGCCGACTCGCGAAGCCGGTGAGCGCTCTTCAATGCTAGATACAATAACCCCTTGGTTGCCATTGCGCTCGCCACTTTCAAGCACTGCACCACGTAGCATAGGATGAACTTTATCAGCTTGAGCTTGAAGTTCGCCTTGACCTTTGAGTGTTACTTCTATGGTACGCTTTCTACCATCGCGGAACACACCTAGTTCAATGGTTCTACCTTCACCTATGGTAGCGATTTTACCTCTAAGCTCTTCGAAGCTTTGGATATCATCACCATTTAAACTGACAATCACATCGTTGGCTTGAATACCCGCTTCACTTGCAGCTGAGTCTTTTACAACTTGCATAACAAAGGCACCTTGCTGAACTTCTAAATCTTGTGCCTTAGCAAGGCCTGCATCTAGTGTACGGCCAATAATCCCTAAAGAGCCTCGGCGTACTTGACCAAATTCGATAATTTGATCAACGAGGTTTTTCATCATGTTTGAAGGGATGGCAAAACCGATACCTACATTACCGCCCGAAGCGCCAAGAATTGCAGTGTTAATGCCGATGAGCTCACCGTTTAGATTCACTAAGGCGCCACCTGAATTACCTTGGTTTATAGCCGCATCGGTTTGAATGAAGTCCTCATAGCCTTCAATATTTAATCCGCTGCGGCCCAGTGCACTAACAATACCCGATGTTACAGTGTGACTAAGACCGAACGGATTACCAATGGCAACCGAGAAATCTCCAACTCGTAGCTTGTCAGAGTTAGCCAGTTTTACCTCTGTGAGATTGTCCGCGTCAATTTCAAGTAATGCGATATCAGACTCTTTATCGCGGCCAACCAGTTTGGCATCAAACTCTCGTCCATCTTTTAAAGTAACGATAATTTTGTCAGCTTCGTCGATAACATGACTATTCGTTACCACGTACCCTTCATTCGCATCAATAATGACACCAGACCCTAAACCACTAAAAGGGCGTTTTTGATTACGAGGTTGAGGGTTGCCAAAGAAGTAGTCAAAAGGGTCGACACGACGGCGAACCTCTTTTGCGCCAGAAACCTGAATACTGACAACGCCAGGCGTAACGCGTTCAAGCATAGGCGCTAAGGTAGGTAATGATTGACCGTCTACAGCAACGGGAAGTTTGGCTTCAACTGCTGTAGGAGAAAGGAAAAGAGCAGTTGAAAAAATAGCAGTAGATAATAACGATAGTTTTAGTTTCATAGTCAATAAGTACTCCGAAAAATAATAACGCCAACTTTCTATTAATCACTAAAAAAAGTGGGCACATATCATTGATGATAGGTAAGTAAATTTATGACTTACTTGCCTATTCGTCATTTTGGTAACTGTACTTACTGACTATGGGGGCTAAAAAAAGTTCATCAAGATGCTTTTGATTGCTCAACTTCCGAACTTTCTCCAGAGAAAATACCAGTTTCGCCTTCGGCATAATCACTAGGTTGGGATGACAATGTATCGTTTTTCGCTTCTCGGCGGCGCTCAGGACGGCTTTGAAGTGAGGCTTGAAGTTGTTCCGTGGTTTCTTTTGAGAAGAAAGGTTCATCAGGCATAGTCGGTTTAACAGTAAGTAGTACTTTATCTGTTTCTTCTACGTGAACCAAAAGCTGAGAGTAACTGTCTTGCATTTTAGTCATTAATTTCTTAGTGCTTGCAAGATGGTCGGCTACTTCTTGGCGATATTGCTCTAATTCGTGCTTCGCAGATTCTACTTGTTGCTCTAAATCTTCATGTTTAAGTTGTTTCTTGGTGAACATTGAACCTAAGAAAAATGCAGCAATAGCAACTACTACTATTAATCCTAACCAAGCAAATGTTGTCATAGAGAGTCTCCTTAAAAATACGCGCTCTATAAGTGTAGGCAATTATGCGGCCACGTAATAAAAAATGTAATTCAAACTATCAGCTAAATATACGCGGAGTTTTGATGCGTGTTAATATGTGCCATAAATAAAAACGCTTAGTTTGTGAAAAATGATGACACCTTGGGAAAAATATCAACAAGACCTTCAACGAGATGACTTTCAATATGATGCGGCACAAGAAAACGCAGTAAGGCACTTACAGCGTTTGTATGATGATGTAGTCAATCAACCTGAGCAGCCCCAAGGTTTTTTTTCTCGTTTATTTAATCGACAGCCAAAGCAAAAAATTACCGGGTTATACTTTTGGGGCGGCGTAGGGCGTGGCAAAACGTATTTAGTTGATACTTTCTATGAAGCTCTACCGACTGATAGGAAAATGCGTGTGCATTTCCACCGTTTTATGCATCGTGTTCATGATGAGTTGAAAAAGTTAAAGGAAGTTAAAGATCCTCTTGAGACTGTGGCCAATATTTTCAAAAAAGAAACTGACATTATTTGTTTTGACGAGTTTTTTGTACAAGATATTACGGATGCCATGTTGCTAGGTGGTCTGATGCAGGCGCTGTTTGCGCGTGATATTATTTTAGTGGCGACTTCAAATATTGTCCCTGATGAACTTTATCGAAATGGTTTGCAGCGTGCTCGTTTCTTACCAGCCATCGCCCTAGTAAAAGAAAACACTGAAATAGTCAACGTGGATTCTGGCATAGATTATCGCTTGAGAACCTTAGAGCAGGCCGAGATTTTCCACAGCCCGCTTGACGAACAAGCTGATAAAAATCTGTTTGAATATTTTGATAAGCTGTCACCTGAACAGGGAAAACTTGATGAAGCCATCGAAATTGAAGGACGTTTGATTAAAACCCGAAAGGTTGCCGATAGCATTGTGATGTTCGACTTCACACAAATTTGTGAGACGGCACGTTCGCAAGTAGACTACATGGAGATCAGCCGTATTTACAATACTGTGATTTTGTCAAATGTAAAACAGATGGGGCAACAGAATGATGATGCTGCTAGACGTTTCATCGCTTTAGTTGATGAATTTTATGAGCGTAATGTGACGCTTATTATCTCTGCTGCATCGCCGATCACTGAACTATATACTGACGGCACACTTAATTTTGAATTTAGGCGCTGCATCAGCCGTTTACAAGAGATGCAGTCGCACGAATACCTCGCAAGAGAACATCTCGCCTAAATTAGTACCAATCAGCAGTAACTCCTCCACTAAAGAGGTTATTTACTTGTTCTGATTGGTGCAAATTTTCACTCAAGTCAACGCGATTATTTTTTTTGTAGAAAAAACAGTCGCACACTGGAAAAGCCTCTTCTGTGTTGCTATAATCCGCGGCCTGCCACGTTGCGTTCTATAGCCCTCGTCGGCTTAGCCACCGATTTGAGCGGCATAAAAGTCTTAAACTCGAAGGGGTTCAAGCACTCATAGTAAAGCGGTAACTTTTTGTTACCTGTGGTTTTAATTTGAAACATTGGATTTTATTTAATGAAAACGTTTGTTGCTAAGCCAGAATCTGTAAAACGTGACTGGTACGTAGTTGACGCTGAAGGTAAAACTTTAGGTCGTATCGCTACTGAAATCGCTCGTCGCCTGCGCGGTAAGCATAAAGCTGAGTACACACCTCATGTTGACACTGGTGATTACATCATCGTAATCAATGCCGAGAAAGTTACTGTTACTGGTAACAAAACAACGGACAAAGTGTACTACGCTCACTCTGGTTTCCCAGGTGGCCTTAAGTCTATCACTTTCGATAAGCTTCAAGCTAAAAAGCCTGAAATGATTATCGAAAAAGCAGTTAAAGGTATGTTACCAAAAGGCCCTCTAGGTCGTGAAATGTACCGCAAACTAAAAGTATATGCAGGTTCTGAGCACGCTCATGCAGCTCAACAGCCTCAAGTACTGGACATTTAAGGAGCTAACTCATGGCAAATCAATACTACGGTACAGGTCGTCGTAAAAGTTCAAGTGCTCGCGTATTCTTACGCCCAGGTACTGGCAACATCGTAATTAATCAACGTTCTATCGAAGAATACTTCGGTCGTGAAACTTCTCGCATGGTTGTTCGTCAGCCTCTAGAGCTAGTTGAAATGACTGAAAAGTTTGACCTATACATCACTGTTGCTGGTGGTGGTTCAACTGGTCAAGCTGGTGCAATTCGTCACGGCATCACTCGTGCGCTTATGGAGTTTGACGAGTCACTACGTCCTACTCTACGTAAAGCTGGCTTTGTTACTCGCGACGCTCGTAAAGTTGAGCGTAAGAAAGTGGGTCTTAAGAAAGCACGTAAGAACACTCAATTCTCGAAGCGTTAATTTTTTACGTTTACAAGAATTCAAAAACCCAGCTTTTGCTGGGTTTTTTGTTTTAGAAATATAGATATTCCTCACATCTGATACAAAATCACCTCAATCGAATCTGTGTTCGACTTATTGTTTGTCTAATATTTTCAATATTTATTGTAATTAGTGAAGATCTGACGATAAATCAGCGTTTTTTTTTGATACAATTGCTAGGCAAGTAAAGTGAGTAAGGTTTGATGCCCTTGTGGGTACCCTCGTCTGCTCATAGATGGGGTTTGATCTTGGTCAGTATATTATGGTTATAAAAACGTTATCATAGCTAATTAGCTTTCGAGACTACGACTAAAATGGGTAGTAAAATCCACACATTATTAGTCTTGATACGAGTAATAACCTTGTTTTCATCAAGGTAATTATTTATGATCGCGTCTATTTTGTAGTTTATTAATTTAACCTGCTGTAACTGATGTTCTCAATATAGCAAGTGTTGGGGATCATAGTGGAGATAAGTGGATGAGCAATGTGCCTGTAGACAACAGCCGACGTCGCTTTTTGACCATAGCTACCTCTGTTGTAGGTGGTGTTGGTGCGGCTGGAGCTGCTGTTCCTTTTATTGCGTCTTGGAATCCAAGTGAGCGAGCTAAATCTGCGGGTGCGCCTGTAGAAGTAGATATCAGCAAACTTGAGCCTGGACAATTAATTCGTGTTGAGTGGCGAGGTAAACCAGTATGGGTTATCAATCGTACACCAAAAATGCTAGAGCAGATGAAAGCTCACGAAGGTCAACTTCGTGATCCTCAGTCTGAAGAGCCTCAACAATTAGATTCAGCTAAGAATGAATACCGCTCTAAGCGCCCTGAGATTTTTGTGGCGGTTGGTATCTGTACTCACTTAGGCTGTTCACCTAGCTTTTTTAATGGCGGTTTCGGTGAGTTTGTTGAAGGTACTGAATCTGGTTTCTTCTGTCCTTGTCACGGTTCTAAGTTTGACATGGCCGGCCGAGTGTTCCAAGCGGTGCCTGCACCTCTAAACTTAGAAATTCCACCTTACACCTTTATTGATGAAACAACCATTTTGGTTGGTGAAGAAGGGGTTGCATAATGGCTGGTAAACAAGATAACGCTTCAACTGGTGTTGTTGGTAACGTCATCAACTGGGTTGATGATCGTATCCCGATGACGCGTGTTTGGAACATGCACATCGCGCAATATCCTGCGCCTAAAAACTTTAACTTCTGGTACTTGTTTGGTTCTCTAGCAATTTTAGTACTAGTTAACCAAATTCTGACTGGTATCTGGCTAACAATGAGCTATGTTCCTTCAGCTGAAGGCGCATTTGCTTCAATCGAATACATCATGCGTGATGTTGAGTACGGTTGGTTATTGAGATATATGCATTCAACGGGGGCCTCGGCATTCTTCGTGGTTGTATATTTACATATGTTCCGCGGCATGATTTATGGCTCGTACCAAAAACCGCGTGAACTTCTATGGCTGTTCGGTATGCTAATTTTCTTAGCATTAATGGCTGAAGCATTCATGGGTTACTTATTGCCTTGGGGTCAGATGTCATTCTGGGGTGCCCAGGTAATCATTTCACTATTCGGTGCTATTCCAGTAATTGGTGATGACCTAACACAGTGGATCCGTGGTGACTATGTAATTTCAGGTGCGACGCTTAACCGCTTCTTTGCACTGCACGTAATTGCACTACCACTGGTACTCGTTATTTTAGTATTCCTTCACATTGTTGCGCTTCATGAAGTGGGTTCAAACAACCCTGATGGTGTTGATATTAAGCGTAAGAAAGGTTCTGTGGCTGAAGACGATAAGCCAAAGTTCCAATTCCATGAGTATTATACAAACAAGAAAGACATTGTTGATGCGATCCCGTTCCACCCTTACTACACAGTTAAAGATGTATTAGGTGTTGCTGGTTTCTTAATCTTTTTCTGTTGGGTTGTGTTCTTTGCGCCAGAGATGGGTGGCTTCTTCCTAGAAGCGCCAAACTTTGAAGCGGCAAATCCGCTAAAGACACCAGAGCATATATTCCCTGTTTGGTACTTCACGCCATTTTACGCAATCCTACGTGCTATCCCTGATAAGTTAATGGGTGTAATTGCAATGGGTGCATCGATAGTATTACTGGCGTTACTTCCATGGTTAGACCGTGGTAAAGTCCGCTCAATTCGTTACCGTAGTAAGTGGCACAAGCTAAATATTGCTCAGTTCGTAGTGACATTCATCATCCTTGGTTGGGCTGGTGCAACACCACAGACTGATTTATCTACAGTGCTATCGAGAATCACGACAGTGACTTATTTCATGTTCTTCGTACTACTATTCGTATACTCGAAGAATGAGCAGACTAAACCATTGCCTGAGAGGTTAACGAAATGATGAAGAAGCTAATTATTGGTTTATTCGCATTGCTGCCTACTTTTGCAATGGCAGCCGGTCCGTCGGTACCACTACTAGAGTCAAAGCATGACTTAACAGATAATGCGTCTTTACAACGTGGTGCTAAGTTGTTCATGAATTATTGCCTTGGTTGTCACCAAATGCAGTATCAACGTTATGAGCGTACTTTTCGTGACATTGGTATTCCAGTAGAAATCGGTCAAGAAACACTTATCTTTGATGGATCTAAAGTTGGTAGTCATATCAAAAATGCGATTAAGATTGAAGATGCTGCAACTTGGTTTGGCGCGCCGCCGCCAGATCTGACATTAGTTGCACGTGTACGTGGCGCAGATTGGATTTACACTTATTTGAAGTCTTTCTATGTAGATGAAAATCGACCATTTGGTGTAAACAACTCAGTATTCCCTTCAGTGGGTATGCCACACGTACTTCAAGAACTTCAAGGTGTGCCTACTGCGCGTTTTGAAGAAGTTGAGGAGCATGGTGTTAAAGTTCAAAAAGTTGTTGAGATCACAACAGATGGTTCTGGTGAGATGAGTACTGACGAGTATGATCAAGCAGTACGTGACTTAACTAACTTTTTGGCTTATGTTGGTGAACCAACTCGCTTAAAATCAGAAGCGTTAGGTTATAAGGTATTAGGGTTCTTAGTAATCTTATTTATCTTGGCCTTCTTCTTGAAGAAAGAGTACTGGAGAGATGTTCACTAATACAGTGACACATTTTTAAAGTAATTTTGTAATAGGGGCGTATGCCCCTATTGCTGTTTATAATGATTTATTACTTATTGTAATTTTAATGGAGGTAGGCATGGCCGTAGCTGCCAATAAACGCCCTGTAATGACGCTTTTCTCAGGTGCTAACTGTATGTATAGCCATCAAGTACGCATCGTTCTAGCTGAAAAAGGTGTGAGTGTAGATATCCACTTAGCAGAAAAAGATAACCTGCCTGAAGCGCTACACGAAATCAACCCATATGGCACAGTACCGACATTGATCGACCGTGAGCTTGGTTTATATGAAGCTGACATCATCATGGAATATTTAGATGAGCGTTTCCCGCACCCACCATTAATGCCTGTATATCCAGTAATGCGTGGTCGAAGCCGTCTAATGATGCATCGTATCGAAACTGATTGGTACACATTAGCAGCTAAAATTAAGCAAGGCGGCAGCGATGCAGATCAGGCTCGTAAAGAGTTAACTGAGGCCCTACTTGCAATTGCGCCAATCTTTACTGAAGCACCTTATTTCATGAGTGAAGAGTTCAGCCTAGTAGATTGCTATTTAGCACCTCTGTTATGGCGTCTACCAGAAATGGGTATTGATTTGAATGGTGCCGGAGCAAAAGAGCTTAAAGAATACATGCTACGTTTATTTGAGCGTGATTCATTCCAAGCATCTTTAACAGAAGCTGAGCGTGAGATCAGAGCATAATGACGCCAAATCGCCCATATTTGCTCAGAGCGTTTTACGATTGGATTGTCGATAATGAATGCACACCGCATTTGGTTGTGAACGCTGAATTTCCAGCGGTTCAAGTACCAGTGCAGTTTGTACAAGATGGTCAAATCGTCTTAAACATTAGTCCAAGTGCAGTGACCCACTTTGATATGGATAACCAGCAGCTAAGCTTTAATGCCCGTTTTTCTGGTCAACCTATGCAGGTGTATGTGCCTATGGGTGCTGTGCTGGCAATATATGCGCGTGAGAACGGTGAAGGCACCGTTTTTACTCAAGAAACATTTCCTGAGTATGAAGAAGAGCCGCAGGTTGAACCAGAAGAGGTTGTTGAAGCCACTGAAGAGAAGCCTCAAGAGCCTGAAAAGAAAAAAGGCGCTCATCTTCGCGTTGTTAAATAAGGGCTTTAAAGTCGCTTATTTGTATTTTGAAAACTCGCTACGGCGGGTTTTTTTGTATGCAGTGCAAACCAGAGTACGGAGCATGCGCTGTTTGCCAAGATGAAATGAGCCACTCTAATAAATGTTGAGGTCTGAAGTAGTGAGCGAGTGAGCTAATTGAACTGTAAAAGGTATATGTGCTATTACAAAGTGTGGAATCATACATTAGGGGCACACGTTATAGTATCTAGCGTGACTTCATTAAGAAATCAAACTCACTTAGCGCAAAAGAATCGTACTCAGTCGTTCGCAGTCGGTAACTTTTGCACGTAAGTTCGCAATCTGAGACGGCTAGCGAGACTTCATCACGAAATCAGTTCACCTTGCGCAAAGGAAATGAAGTGCTACGCACTTGTCATTAACCCTTTGCACCCAACTATAAATATTCAAAAGCTTTTACGACTCTTTTTACACCGTTGACATGACGAGCAATCTCAACCGCCATATCAGCTTCTTCTTCTGACACTAAGCCCATTAAAAATACCTCACTGTTTTCTGTAACAACTTTGATATTGTTACCTGTGATAGTCTCTGCGGTGAGTAATTTGGTTTTAACTTTTGAGGTAAGCCAAGTGTCATGGGTTTGTGTCGCGATACCAATGCGTGTACCAATGCGAAGTTGGTTATGGATGTTCTTTACGGTGACAGCATTTCTGACAGCTTGTGCAGCTTGCGACATTAGGTTGTTTGATGGTACTTGGCCTACAAGCAAAATGGTGCCATTGACACTGACTACACTGATGTTAGCTTGCTCGCTTAGGTTAGGCACTTTTTTAAGTGCTAAAGTCGCTTTAATCTCAATGTTATTATCGTCAATTTGCGAACCAATGGTGCGTCGATCATTGGCTGCAGATACCGCACCGGCTGTACCAGCTACAACTGCAGCAGCGCAGCCTTGAAGGAGGATAAGAATGGCTATAATTGTTAGGTGTTTGAATTGCATTACTGATCATCCTGTGGGAACAAGGTATTATCAATCAATTGGCTAAGGCAGTGTACATTGAATAAGTGAGATTCGATAATACGGCTAGGTCGCTTACTCGGAGTCAATACTTCAACGTCATTAGGGCCTAGTAGGCCAATTAACTCACCCCCTTCATCACCCACTAGCGCAATGACTTTCATGTCTTTGGTAAGCGCAGCTTCCACTGCAGAAACAATATTCTTTTCATTGCCATCAATAGCAAATGCAACAAGCAGATCGCCCTGTTGTGCAAAGGCACGAACTTGGCGTGAGAATTTGTCACTATCATGCTCAGTATTGTTCATGTCCAAGTGAATATGATTTTGAGATAAAGCGATAGCTGGCAGGCAAGGTCGCTCTGTTTCATAGTGGTTTACAAGCAGACCTGCAAAGTGCTCGGCAAGCATATTGCAGCTAGACTCACCACAGCAGATTACTTTATTACCATTAATTAAACCTTGCACGATTGTCATTGCAGCAGCTTCAAGAACATCAGGGAGGACTTCGCCGGCTGCAATTTGTGCTTGAATACTCTCAGTGAAAATTGTTTTTATTGATTCTTGCATAATTAAGATATGTTTTTAATCCACTTTATATTATCTGAACTCACCCCTTCGATAGCAATAAAGTCTATCCGTATTGGTAAATTCTTTAGTTTTTTGCACTCTAAGTAATGATAAATACTTCTCTGTAGCTTTTGAAGCTTACTTGGGCTTAAAGCTGAAATAGCACCGCCATAGCTTTTGCTTTTTCTATATTTTACTTCAACAAAAACAAGGGTATTTTGATCCCTCATGATGAGGTCTATCTCACCGTATTTGCAATCATAATTGCGAGAAACGGCACTTAGCCCTTGCGTCTGTAAATATTGCTCCGCTAATTGTTCATAGTGCATGCCTTTTGCACGCGTATTGGCAAATAATCCTTTTAACATACGATCCCTTATTTATTAAATTAATCCCTAAAGCTTTCTTGGAAACGATTATGATTTTGCATAAACAGCGGTGTTGGCTTTTGTTCTTCAAGTTGCACTAGCTGGATTTTTTTTTGTTTGTATTGTGCCCAGTCTAATCGCCTTTGAACGGTATTATTGCTTTTAATACTCAGCTTACCCGTTAGACCTGAATACGCTTTACCAGGGATCTTGACTAATTGCTTGAGCTCAGGGATCAGGTTAACAGCGTCAAAGGCCATAGCGAATAAGCGTTGCTCTATATCTGCTTGCTCTGGCCACAGTGCATCGTATTGTGTTCTGAGATTAAACTTATCAACTGATTTGTTTAGCATCCAAGGCTGCTCAGTAAAAAATAAACCTTCAAGGTCGCCTTTGTCAGTGTGATCCATACGCTTAGAATAGCTCCTAGAGCTTGCATATAGGGGAATACGTTTGGCAAAAGTACTGACATTGACGTCAAGATAAGGCTTTAATAAACGTGTTTCAATGGCATCGCCAAGAATGTAAATAACATCAATATCCATGCGAGACCGTGTTTCGCTTTCAACCTCTTTTCTGAATAAGCTCCTAACTACTTTGATCCGCTCTTTAGAGGCGTCTACCTCAAGTAGGTTTGCTACAACTTTCGCCATATCTTTGCTATCTGTGTATAAACCTACTTCTGGTTCAATAAGGCTATAGTTCTGCCATTCGTTTTTGAAATGATTAACGAGCCTCAAACCCGAGAGCGTATCTGCTGCCAATAACATAGGCTTTTGAAATTTCTGCGATAAAAAATGCACCATGGCTTGCTCAACTTCATGCTCTGGGTTTAAAGCGAAAAAGTATTGTTCTGCATTTAAATTAGACGTTTCAGCAGTATTTAGGTGAAGAGTCGGCGTGCTTTGGATGGCGCTGCTGTTACTCACTTTCTCAATGTTATCTTTGAGTAATGGACCAATGATGAAGTCAAATTGCTGACTGGCAAGTTGTTTGTCTATGTCTTCTGCACTGAGCTGTTCATCAATGAAAGTGATTTCTTCAACATCACTGTGATCCATTGCTGCTAAAAAACCATTTTTTAGGGCACTACCTAGCCGTTTGCTACTGCCACTTTGTGGTAGCAGAACGGCGATACGTTTAACCTGATAGGGGGCAAGATTTATCGCATTTTGAACTTTCTTCGGCAAAATGTAAGTCGCAGGATGATTAACAAAGCGACGTTGCCAGTTGTTAAGTGCCTGATGAAGTTGTATGCCAGAACCAATATAAATCTGCTGGTATTTGGCTAATTTTATCCAGCCTCTCTGGATCACAGTTCCTCGGTCGAAGCGTTCTAACGCATAGGATGACAACTGCTGTAATGCCTGCCAAATTTCATCATTTAAACTTGCTACTTCTACTTCATTAGAAAAACTTAAATCGGCTGCTTGAAAATAATAGGAAAGCGCTTTTTTTGGCATACCTTGAGAAGCATAAATACGGCCCATTAAATACTGATGCCACGCTTTATGCTCAGATAAAGACAAGCGAACTTTTAAGGTCTTAAGAATGTTTAGTGCTGTGCTGTAATTATTAAGCTCTGTTCTAGCTAGTGCGATATAAAGTTTATTTTGCACATAATCGACAGTTTCGTTGCGCTCTAATGCGAGGCAGGCTTGTTCTAAAACAGGCCAGTTTTGCTCTATTATGGCATTTTCTCGTGCACTATAAAGTAACTGAATACGAGATGCTCCTTGCTTGGCAAGTGCTCTGTTAAGCAGTCCTTCCGCATTGAGGACTTCAGGGACTAGAGTTTGCGGCTGATTTTGCACAGCACTGGGTTGGGCTAGTGATTTTTCGGTTGTGCTACAAGCCGATAAACCCGACAATACACCTATTACAAGACAAATTACTTTCAGTCGCACCGCAACTTCCTAACGATAAACATTCCTCAAAGGGATATCTTACTGACTGAAACTGGAGAGCTCAATGACAAAAGCACAGAATACAGACAAAATTGGTACCCTTTATGTAGTCGCAACGCCGATTGGCAACTTGGCCGATATCAGTGAGCGTGCTTTAACAACTTTAGCAGAGGTTGACTTAATTGCCGCTGAAGATACACGTCACACGGGTAAGCTGTTGAGCCATTTCAATATCAAAGCGAAAACCTTTGCGCTGCATGATCATAACGAGAAACAAAAAGCACAACAGATTTTAGACTGGCTTAATGAAGGGCTTAATATTGCATTAGTGTCAGACGCGGGCACCCCTCTTATTAGCGATCCTGGTTATGCAGTTGTAAATCTATGTCGTAATGAAGGAGCTGATGTTACACCTGTACCAGGTGCTTGTGCAGCCATCACGGCATTATGTTGTTCGGGGTTACCGACAGATAGATTTCAGTTTATTGGCTTTACGCCAGCGAAAAGCCAAGCTCGTCAGCAGTTCTTTATTGATGCGTTTGAAAGCGGTATTACCAGTATTATGTATGAAAGTACTCACCGCATCATGGCTAGCCTCGAAGATATGCAAACTGCGTTAGGTGCAGCGCAACAAGTGGTGTTTGCGAAAGAGCTGACTAAAACATACGAAACTTTCTTTAGTGGTTCAGTGAGCGAGGTACTTGAGTATTTAACTAATGAGCCAGAGAAGCAACGTGGTGAGCTGGTGTTAATGCTGCCTGGAAAAGCTAAACAACAAGAAGAAATACCAGCTGATGCACGAAAAATGTTGAGTTTACTTGAGTCTGAAATGCCACTGAAAAAAGCCTGTGGTGTGGTTGCTGAGTACTTTGGCCTTAAGAAAAATGCGTTATATAAGGCGGTCATTGCTGATAAAGACGATTAACTTTAAAAAAGCGTGTGATTTTACTGTATCTTGCGTATAATCGCCCGCCTGAGTCAGCCGGATAATCGCTGCCTGTGACGAAAATGATCGGGGGGAGGAAAGTCCGGGCTCCACAGGGCAGGGTGCCAGCTAACAGCTGGGGGGCGTGAGCCTACGACAAGTGCAGCAGAGAGAAGACCGCCAACTTCGGTTGGTAAGGGTGAAAGGGTGCGGTAAGAGCGCACCGGGCCACTGGTAACAGTTGGTTGCAAGGTAAACTCCACCCGGAGCAAGACCAAATAGGGTTCCTTATGGTGTGGCCCACATCGGAACCGGGTAGGTTGCTTGAGCCTATTAGCGATGCTAGGCCTAGACGAATGATTATCACCTCGCAAGAGGGACAGAACCCGGCTTACAGGCTGACTCAGAAATTTTAGTAACCGCTTGATCTGTCAAGCGGTTTGCTAAAATCCCCATCTAAATTTAATTCACTCGCTATTCCGATACACTAAATGTTACACGGTCAATTCGTTTTATCTCTTTCAGAGACTCAATTGTATTTAGCTTTAACGTCTCTAAGGAATTGATTTAGTGATAAATTTTATCCTGATAGCATTTCAATATCGAAAACTAGCTTCATCGAAAAATGAGATACACGGTAATTGAGATGGGTGCTTGGCCTGAGTTGAGTGTGAAACATGCACGGCATAACGGGTATTAAGTACCTATACAAACGAAAGTCTACCTTTTACATAAGAGAGAAAATACCCAAGCGGCTAGGAACTAGGGAAGTTAGGCTGTGCATGCGGACTAAACGACTGCCAGTGGCGATCGCGAAACTTGATTTATTATTGCCAATGGTTAAACGGTTGAAAGCACTTGTTATTAGTTCAAGAACATTAGAAACTGACCTTGTAAGCAAACAGTTAAACCAAATTAAGGACACCATGTTAAAGCAGTTAACGATTGCAGATATAGACCCTCTCATAGCCAAACTAGAACAAGGCTACAGTGAAGGAGGTCATACGATTAATGCATTGGGCACGCAGTCTTTAACTCAACTTGATGATAGCTTTAAAGAACGGTTCGGATATATTGCGGAAGCTGAAAGTAGTACAGAACGAGAAGCCCGATTTGATGAAATAGTCACTGGCTTAGAGCAAGGTGAACGATGGGCATTCATCGAATCATTTTCTTCAATTATGAAGCTATTCCCACAAATGAAAGGGGCTGGTGAACCGATTGATGCTTTGCCACTTCAAGCAAAAGAGTTGCTTTTCAGCAATGGTTTTAAGGTAGAGCCAAACAGTGTGCCTTACCGAGTTCTTTTGAGTAAACTAAAAGTGACCAATGCTGTCCTCGACAAGCTATTGGTGTCTATTCTTGACGAAGATTTTATTGGTGAACTCAACACTCAAGATTTGTTGTTATCCCAACCACAAATCAATGCTAACTTATCTCAGGTCGAAACTCCTGAAGAACCCAGCGGCCCTCTTTTTTCTCAGGTGTATGCTGAGTTTCTTGAGTTTAAAATCAGAAAAGAGAAGCTGACCGAAAAAATACAAAAAGACTATGAGCGGTTTTATACCGTGTGGCAGCTAGTCATGGACTATAGACCAATTGAGCAGTATAGGCCAAAGGATATAGGGCGGTTATTGATAGGTGTTTTGAACTTCCACGTATGAATATTGCACCTTACAAAAAAATGACATGGCAGGAACGCTTGGATTGTGAAGTGCCAGAGGAAGAGGTCACTTCACCTAAATCAGTGCAAGGTTACTATAAGTGGCTGCAAAGTATTTTTGCTTATGCCAAAAAAGACACGGTGGATTACATCAGCTCTAGCCCATGCAATATTAAACGTGACTTTACTTCAAACACCCGAGGTGCATTTACCGACCTTGAGCTAGTTCAGTTTCTTAATGCCGCCCAAGATGAAGATACTCAGTGGAAAAAGTGGATTTTACGACTTGGCATATATACAGGCGCACGCCTAGGTGAATTGTTGCAGTTGAGGAAGTCGGATATTCGTTTTGATGAAGAAACAAAGCACCATTACATACTGATCACTGACGAACATAAAGACCATAAGCTAAAAACGGATAACGCCAAGCGTAAGATCTCACCCCGATATGAATTCACGACGCCGTTGAATATGTTGATGTTAAAAGGGCAGCTCATGGGTTTAACTGCCAAATTGTTTTCCTGAAGATGAAACATGTTTTCATCGTACTTGTCGCTGTTAAAATAAATAGACACCCAATCAAATATCATTAATAGGTTTTGACGGAAAGCTTGAAGTGGGTGTCAAGTTTTTCTTCTCTTTTTGCAAAGTTTAAACCAGCATTAAATTATCTAAATTTTTCACATTGTATTTATCGTTTTCAATGGATTGACCATCGACAATAACTTTTTTATCAATATCATTTATCACGTTAACAATATTTTCTACGGTATCGGCTTTTACCAATATACCAGCAATATAATCACATGGTAAAGGTGGGTTGAGATAAGTTTTGTCCGGGTTCCAGATAGTGTAACTCATTATGACGGATGGATGTTTTGGGAGCGATACATCCTCATATATATTTTTATTAAATGGAGGTTGGTAGTAACGAGCTAGCGCGACAGAGTTGCATGTATTATCGAATTTAAAACTCTTTCCTGCACCAAGGTTAACAAGGAGCTCTCCTATATCGGAAGTGCAGGTTTTATTAATTAACTCATAAGTATCATAACCTGCAAACCTGAGATTTAGTTCTATAAATTCTAGGTCATTACCGTCAATCATTATTTCTGTATGCGTTGGTCCCCATTGAACACCCAAAACTTGATGAATATCTGCAATATACTGATATATTTTCGATTCTAAACGCGTATTAAACGGAAAAATAAGGGCTAGCTCAACGGCTGGATTATTTGTAGCGAGAATTCTTCCATTAATTCCAATTGGGGACCATTTCCCATTAATGGTATAGCCTTCAACGCTAACAAGTTTACCTCGTGCCTCTGTTTCTGCTAGAGCATTGCTTTCAGTTTTCATATAATCATTAACAAATGAGCAATTATGGAATGAATCTGTTTTCTTCCACTCTCTATACGCCAAGTTTAGCTCTTCGATATCATGACACTTTTTCACATGCAAACTTCCACCTCCCTTGCTTGGCTTAAAGTAAACTGGAAAATCTTTTTTAAGAGGGAACTCATTATTGTCAAGATTGAAAGTTTTAATGCTTGATAATTGATGATCGATAAGTGTTTTTCGACAAAGATGTTTATTCAAAATATTGTGAATGATATCTTCCTCATTTCGCGGCAGTCCAATCTCTTTTCTAACAATAGAATCAAATAACAGAACACCTTCAACGGCTGTATAGGTTCCTTTAATGTGCTCTATATTTAGCGATTGTTTTAGTAATTCCAGATTGTGATTAATTTGAGTCCAAGACTCTATCTGAATCCAACTTTGAATACATTCATCGACATAGCCATATTGTGATGGTGAAGGTGTGGGAAAGCTCGATAGGACAATAATATTATATCCCAGTTCATTTACTTTCTTGATCACCGCATTCACATGATTTACGGGCTCTAATATTAAATATATGCCTTTTGACATTCTTTTTCCTATAAATAAACAGTCGCAGAAAGGCCAGATGAAAAGTGGGATAAGGAACCATCAGGATCATCTAACTCGATTTTTACAATTAATCTTTGTTGATACTTTCTGTAATTGGGTAAATGACCAAGTCCAGTTCTAGATACTTCAGCTTCGGTCGCAGGTGCTATTGATCGGACTATGCCTTTATAAGTTAATTTTTTATAAGAATCAATTTCAACTTGAACAGAAGCGCCCAGCTTTATATTGCTTAAATTTGACTCCTTAATGTTGGCTTCAATCCAATAGTTTTCCTGTGAAAGCAATACTGCCAGCAAATCACCTTCTCTGATCATTTGGCCGGGTTGAACGAAAACTTCTTTTACTTCTACCGCTTGTGGCATACGGATATCGTATTTTCTCATTTCATTTTTAAGATACTTAACTCTTTCAGAGTTTTTGAGAATAGAACGACCTGCATTTTCAAGCCCTTCATTCAGATCGGCAATCCTCTGTAGACTTTCCTGTTTTCCTCGAATGCTTTGTTGTAAATCTATTTTTTGATCACGTATTTTTGACTCAATAGCTAAAACCGCTTGCTCATCGACAAAGTTATTGCTGTAAAGATTTTGCAAGTTATCTAGCTTTTTGGTTAGATCAGTCATTTCAAGAGAAATTAAATTAGTCTCATTTTCATACGTACGTATTTTACCTTTTTCTACTTCTAAAATATGCTGTTTGAATTGAATACTCTTTTCTAGCGAAAGAGTTTCAGAAATAAGGCTAGAGATTTCCTCTGAAACTTTGCTTGAATCTAACTTTAGTAGAAGAGTATTTTCCGGCACTGAATCATGTGTATCGATATTAACATTTAACACTAATGCATTATCGAGACTGTATATTGGAATTAGCTTTTTCTTAAAATGGGCAATTTTTAATACCGAGGAGCCCGAGAAAAATTCATCATATACAAACCAGCTAGTAAGCAGTATGCAGAAAAAAAAAGTTATTTTTTTTATCATTACTGTCCTTCAAATACGGTTGAGATATTTTTTCTCAGAAAGTTTTGGTAACTTAATGCTGTCTCATAATTATCATGAGCTGAGAATATAAATCCCGGAAACCCGGTGAATTTTGGATAAGGTTCAACTACATCCCCTTTTTTTAACAGCTCAAATACTTTAAAGGTATCAGCATGAGACTCCACTAAATCTACACCCGATAAGTGCGAGTAGATACCATGACCACCGATAGGAATTATGTAGTTACTGACCGATTTTTTGATCGCGAAATCGAGGTCTTGTTCTGAGATTTTTTCGCCTACGCTTTGTCGCATTTGCAATCCGAGAAAGTCGAGCCCGGTACTTTTCTCTACAATAAAATGAGAAACTCCACTTCCTCCAATTCGTGCTCCGACTTCCAAGACATAGGCTTTATCATCTTTAAATCTGAGTTCTGTGTGGCTCGGACCCATTGTTATACCCAGTGCTTTGACTGCGTGTTGCGTTTGTTCTATTAGCTCTCTGGCTTTATCGCTATTGTGGTCATCTAAAGAAATATAAACAGACTCTTCAAAGAAAGGCCCTTGAGCACAACCTTTATACCCTATTGAAAGAGGATAAACCTTGCTATCAACTGAAAATGACTCGACAACATACTCTTCTCCTTCGATAAATTCTTCGGCAATAATTCCTGCGAAACCGCCATTTACTTTATCTTTGGTAAAAGAAAAATCAGAGTCAGATATTTCTTTCAGAGTGTTCAGGTGATTGTTAAAACTCTCCTCACTGTCGATAAGGCAAACTCCACTGCTGGCCAATCCACCCTTCGGCTTTATAATAAAGTGACTGCCCAATTGTTGACTTATTTGTTGATAACTTTGCGTATTAATATCGAGAAACTTTGGAACGTTAAGTCCGTGCTCCAGAAATAATTCTCGCATAGAGAGTTTGTTTCTACAGTTGATCGCGGCCTTTGTGGTATTGGTTGGTAAAGAGCACTGTTTGGCTACTTCACACACCAAAGGAATGGCTTCCTCTCTTAAAGTAAATATTCCTTCGAGATGATATTTTTTAACATATGATGCAATTGTATTAATCGTTTCGGTAGGGTCATTAAAAAAATCAATATCTATTTCTTTAACCACAGAAAGAAAGTGACTTAGTGAAGCTTCATTTTTGTTTTTAAAATGAAATAGCTCCAAGCCATGTCTTTCTGCACTTTCAAAAATAAAAGGAAGTATATTGTTTCTGTTTGCTATGAGTGCAATCTTTTTCATTTTTTACTCCACTGTGTGAGGTATAACATACTGAATAGTATAAGACTGAGAAATAAAATGGCCTGATTGATTATTGTAATAGATGAAAGTTGTTCAACTCTGAAGTTTGCTTCAATTAATGAAGAGTTAATGAATTGAGAATTTCGATAAATATTCTCATTACTCACCGTCTGTTCTGATGCTTTCTGGTAGGTAAGTGTTGCAAAAATAATTAAAGTATTAATAAATGCAATTGCAATTGCGCCGCCCAGATTTTTAAATATATTGAAAATAGAGCTTACGAACACTTTATTTTCAGCACTTGGTATTTGCATTATCATATTTTGCATGGGTATGACCATAAACATAAATGATGTCCCTCTGAGGATTTGAGGAATAAATAGATCGTGTGTCTGGGTGTTCATATCAATATCGATGAGCAATACGCTCAAAATTAACAACCCTATTCCAATGGCCGTGGTTGTGAACATCCCCAACTTTCTGCAGCAACTAGGGACAAAGAAAGATGAAATAATTTGAGCCAGCCCTGTAATGATCAGTAGGTGAGAGATATCTTTCGGTCCCATATCAAATAAGTCATTGCCTAAAAGAATGAGCATGTAGAGATACATAAAGTGCGTCATGGAGAAAATCATTAACATGAGCATCAATGAGGTAAGCTTAGTGTTCTTCAAGAGCTCAAACTTGACGACTTTTACTTTGCTGTTTGATTCCATTTTAATAGAAAGAACGGTGAGCCATAAACTACCTATCAAAATTATCATTGCTTCCTTTGACCAAAAATATTTAACGCCTTCTTCTAGTACGAAAAACACCATTGAAAAACAAGCTGCGATAAGCAGCGTTAGTTTAATGGGAATGTTAAACTTTGAGTCTCTGACTGATATAGAGTCGAGTTTACTTTTCATTAAAATCAATGCAACGACACAAAAAGGGATATTAATTAAAAATAGAATTCTCCAGCTGATAAACTCTGAAATTACGCCTCCCACGACTGGACCCAATATAGGGGCGATCGTTGTCAATGAAGAGATACTGGCCGATACGCTGAGTTGTTGTCCGTTTTCTGTGAAAATTAAATAGGTTGAGGCCATACACAAAGAAATTAGTGCTCCACCAGCTAGTCCTTGAATCGCGCGAGAAAAAATAAGCATTTCCAAATTCAGAGAAGCTAAACACATGAAACTCGCGATTGCGAACAGAATAATACTTAATATATAAACTTTATATATTCCAAACTTAGTTGTTAAGATACCGGCTAATACGATGGAAATAATTTCTGCAACTAGGTATGACGTTTGAACCTGAGTAGTTTCTTCTAAAGAGTACCCAAGCTCAACCGATAGAGTGGGTAACGATGAAGACAATAAATGGATATCTAGAATAGCTAAGAACATGCAAATAGCCATTGCCGTTATTGTCTTCACATCGTTTGATTTTATCATTGAGCGAACTCTAAATATTCTTTGTTAATGCTAAACTTCTTTCCTGGTGATGATTGCAGGTTGTCGTAAACTAACTTATGACCTTGTTCTTTATATTGTTTGTCTGGCAAACTCTCGAGTTCCAAAATAGTATCGACGAGCTTTTGCATTGCCTGGAAAAGTTTGTCTGCAATAAACTGAGATTGAGCGGGTAGTATTTTTATCGCTAAATGTTTATTTAACCAGTTAAATAGAAAAACACCTGTTCCCGCGTCGAAATTATTTTCCGCATCTTCTTCCGCTGGATACCTAAAAAGTCGCTCAAAAAGAATAAATTCAATGATTTCCTTGCTGAAGGTTATATCATCATTTTTCAACATAAAAAGTGCTGTCTGACAATCAACTTTAATTTCTTCCAGTAATCCGAGTTCCCAGTTGGTTTTTAAACCGATATCTTCTCCAAAGGGTCTTGGGCCTTTAAAATGAAAAAGATCGTGAATGTAACCCCATAAACAACGTGCGTTATACATGTCTTCTTTTGTAAGGTGTTTTGAACTCCAACTATCCGATGCAAAAAGATTGTTGGTTGCTCTCAATGCTTTTTCGACACGAGGCATAGTGTTAGATAAATAGATGTTTCTAAATTTATCAAAGAAAAATATGGCAAATTTTTGATAAGACTTTTTGTATTTTGGGTGAATACTTTCTGGGAAAAATACAACGTTGTTGCCCTCATATAGTGCTTCCGTTCCCATAATTAACCTTAAGGACAAGGTTTTATCACAGGGATGAGGATACTTTTCTCTAAATGTGCCCAAAAACTCTGGATCACCAATATTTGCAAAGAAAAATTCAAAACGAAATCCTCTGTGACTTCCTGAGTTTGCCAGCCGATAAGGTCCAACAAAGAGCATGTGTTCCAATTCTTCGTGGTTATCAGCCAGGTGTTCCGCTGTTTTTTTAAACTCAGGCGGCAGATCAATTCCTTTTCTAATCCAGTTTTCAATATCTTCAATAATGATGGTCAATTTATTTATTTTTTTATAGTGTTCAGAAATGGAGTTCAAAAGAACAATGATTTTATCAAGAGTATGAAGCACATTAAGGTGGTTGGATACGACTCGGCCTTGCTCATCTTGATGTTCTTTTACGAACTCAGAATATTCTTTTAATTGATTAAGCTGGTTCATGAACTTCTACCATTGCGACTTTTTTTTGTGAAGCGTAAAGCACATATTAATCTCACCGAAACTCTTGGCTATTTTCAGGTTATTTTCTAAAGCCGAAGTGATTGTTGTGACACATCCATCTGAATGACCTTCTTTACACATCTTTGCTGCGGCAGAATTGCTGGTCGCGAATTCAACTTTATAATCTCCAACAAGTGATGCAGGAGCTGGATGTGTGTACACTGTTTTTACTTTACCAACGTCTACTTCTGGTCTAATGGCCAATACCATTTCTAAAGTAGGTACTATAAAACTGTCATCAAATGTAAGCCAGTCTAAATTTTTAAAAACAATATCATGGAGATGAGGATAAACAGCACATCCGAGAAGGTAGCACTCTTCGGTCTCATTTTTCATAACTTCTAGCGCAACTTCCAGTTGCGGATGAAGGACAATATTAACTTTGATATTTTTTTTCTTTGCCCAATGCCTAGCTGCATTTTCGCAGTTAGTATTCGTTGGTCCTAATGTGTGTACATTAAGTGTCTTTGCCTTAGTAATTAACATAGAAATTCCTTTAAATATATGTTTATTGGTTTTATTTAGAGAATAACTTTCTTTTTTAAATTAGATAATACAACTCGAGATAATCTAAATATGGCTTCTTCGAGAGAGCTTTCGTCCGCATTAGTGAAGTTTAATCTTAATGCGGGCTCAGTCTTTTTATGGTGGGAAGGATAAAACTCCGAACTTGGAACAACAGCTACTCCATTTACTAATGCTTCTTGTGCAACTTTTACAACATCAATTTGACTTGAGTTAAACCTTACCCAAACGAACATACCTCCCATAACAGCTTGGAAGTGGCAATACTCTTCAGGTAGATATTTTTTTAACGACTGAATGAGAGATTTATAGCGTGTTTGATAAAGTCGACATAATTTTGATAGATGTTCTTCAAACTGAGAATGCTTCAGTAAACCTAAAAGCATGGCTTGCATTGGAATAGATGAGTGCAAGTCGGTACTTTGCTTAACTTTCTCAAGAGGTTGCATCCAGTCTTTTCGACCGGAAACTATTCCTAAACGCATTCCTGGTGTGGCGATTTTTGAAAATGAGCGAAGAACTAAAGAGTTCATCGGGCAGAAACCTGAAACTAAAGGAAGTGATTCTCCACTAAACCTCAACTCTCTATAAGGTATATCCTCAATCAGCGTGACGTTAAATTCGCAACATAATCGTGCGACTTCTTTTCTTTTTTCCAGAGACCAACAAACTCCTGTTGGATTATGAAAATCAGGTACACTATAAAATAACTTTACATTTCCAGAAGCGAATTGTCGCTCAAGCTCAGTTAAGTTGGGGCCATCTACTTCCTGGTTTATAGTTATGATCTTAGCTTGCGCTAACTCAAATACTTGTAATGCGCCGAGATAACTTGGAGCTTCAACTGCAACAGTATCACCTGATTCAATGTAAGATCGGACAATTAAATCGAGCCCTTGTTGAGAGCCCGTTGATATTAAAGCCTCGTGAGTTTCCGGCAAGTGATAATAACATTTTAAAAAAGTAAGTAACGGTGCATAACCAGCTGTTTTGCCGTATTGAAACAAAGATGAGTCGTTAAGTAAATTTAATGTTGCTTCTTGAAGTAAATCTATGGGAAAACATTTGTCATCGGGTAATCCGCCGGCAAGAGAAATAACATCGCTTGAACTCGCTGCATTCATTATTTCTCTAATGTAAGAAGCTCTTAAGCTTCTTAATGTTGAACTTATTTTCATATTCTATTTCCTAATACGAAAGTAATTATTCTAAAACCCTAAAACGTAGCTGCTGGCTTATATTTTCACTGCGTGGAAATCGAGTAAAGTGATATTTTTGAATTACTACATTACAAATAATGAAATAATTAAATAATTAAATAATTAAATAATTAAATAATTAAATAATTAAATAAT
>CAYZOE010000031.1:32673-43795 GCA_964479805.1 uncultured Pseudoalteromonas sp.
CAAGCGAATGGTAAATTACTTGGTACACCGGGCGTATCTCAAGTTGAAGGAGCGGCGGGGGGCGGCTTGGTTCCTTGGGCACAACTAGCGGGCTATGCGACAGAAGATGAGTGGGCAGTATCAGTGTTTTGCACTAACGCCAATGTGGACGATTTCTCTTTAAATGTGTGTGGCGTGCAAGCAAACTTTTTCGACAGGTTTGAGTTGAGTTACGCTGAGCAAGATTTTAAGGTTAACCCTCTAAATACCGAGCTTTCACAGAGTATTATCGGTGCTAATGTCAGGCTGCATGGTGACTTGATTTATAGTCAATGGCCGCAACTGGCATTTGGTTTGCCACACAAAAAACTTGATACTCCTTCGGTTGCCAAAGCGTTGGGCGCAACTGAAACAACAGGCTATGACTATTATCTGTCTGCCAGTAAATTACATTTAGGTGCAGCATTTGGGTATAACCTATTATGTAATACCACGGTACACAGCACTTCTGCAAATGAAATGGGATTACTCGGCTTTGGCTCGGTTGATCACTGCCATAGTTTACAGCTTGAGTTATCGTCGGCAGTTTTACTTAATCAGCATTTAGCGGTAGGTGTTGAATATCGTCAAAAGCCAGATAACCTAGGCTTGCAAGAAAATAATTGGCGCGATGTGTTTGTGGCATGGTTTCCTAACAAGCAAGTCAGTGTGACGGCGGCATATATTGATTTAGGTACAATTGCAGCATTACCAAAACAAACGGGTTGGTATTTATCAATGACAGGATATTTTTAACAATGAGCAGAGTGTTTTTAGTCATCAGCGTTGTGTTGCTGATTAGCTTTTGCGGATGTGCTTCAAAGCCTGAATCTTCCTTATATCAGCAACTTGGCGCCGAGCATGGAATAGAGCAGATTGTTGATGCGTTTATTAAGCGTATTGCTGAGGATAAAACGATTTTACCGTACTTTGCTAAATCGAGCGTCAGTCACTTTAGGGCTGGTTTTATTTCTCATATGTGTGAAATCAGCGGTGGACCTTGCAAATATACAGGAGATTCTATGGTGGATATTCACACTGGCATGAATATCAATGAAGCAGACTTTAATCGTGTTGTCGAGTTATTGGTATTAGCGATGGAAGATGCAGATGTCAGTTATCGAAATCAAAATCAGGTGCTTGCCAAACTTGTACCTTTTAGAGGTGAAGTGATTAAGCGTTAATCTCTGTATTTCTTTGAGTGAGCAAAGAAGTAATAGTCAATGTATGAAAGTTCAGGATCATTGCCCTTTATTCAAACACATGTTCTATACTTTTCTAGTGGTTAAATTTTTAGAGCAAGGTGCATGTCAGGTTTACTGCTTAATACACTTATCTTGTCTACAAGCTTACAGCTGTCTTCACCTAATATTCAGTGGTATACCGAAGATTATCCGCCTTTCAATTATCAAAGCCAAGGTCAGTTACACGGCCTTGCTTTGAATGTGCTCCACAATGCGTATCAACACCTTGATTGGTATATGGATGCATCAAATATCATGTTAACCACATGGCCGCGGGCTTATAAAGCTGTACAGCAACAAGAAAACAGCTGTGTATTTTCTATGACTTATACAGAACCTCGGGAAAAGTTATTTAATTTTATCGGTTTGGTCATACCCAATACGGTTGCCGTGATTGCACATAAAAATAGCGGTATAACTATTGAGCAATTAAAACGAGATAAAACATTGACTTTTGGTGTTGTAAAAAACGATATTGGTCATCAGGCTCTTCTAAATTATGGTATTCCTGAATCTCAATTTGTTTATTTGAAAACTGGCCTTGAGCTAGTAAGGATGGTTGATTATAAGCGGGTTGATTTGATTGCGTATGACGATGCTATTGCGCGTTACCAATTTAAGCGTGCAAAAATAGATCCACAAAACTATCGCTTGTTACTTCCTTTACTTGAATCAAAATTGGGTTATGCATGTAATAAAAACCTTCCACAAGCATTACTTCAACAATTAGATAAGGCAATAAAAGCAGTTGTTATAGCACGACCAGAGCTGTTGCAATATCATGATTTCGATGAATGAAGAAAGTTTCAAAACCGTTTAACCTCTAAATACGACCATTTAATTAGTTGCATTAATAAAATATTTGCATATGAACACTAACGTTGGCATAGTCTATTCAGGTTACAAAGTTATAATGGAAGCACCTACCTTGAGGGATTGAGGCCCACATAAATCGGAACATATGTGTCATTTCTTTGTGTCATTTTTTATTAGGATATGAATTAGGGTTCTAATTATGCTAAAGATGCCACACACTCTTCTTTCTATTTTTGCGTTCTCAGCAACAACACTGGCTACTCAAGTTGAAGCTAATAGCTGTGAAGGTGAACTATTTTCTATTAACTCTGGTCGCGGAGCTCCAGGTGTTTTATTTAGCCTGCAAGAGCAAGATAAAACAGCTAAAGCGCTTTCAATGGCCGAATTTAGCTCAGCCGCTATGGCTTATGATTCAACATTAAACCGTATGTACTATGCGTCTTCACCAATCCCTTTTGAATATAAAGTTGATTTGAGTGAGCTTGACGCTCCAGAAGAAGTACTTGCGCAAATTCCGGTTCAGGGCGATCGATTTAAATATAGCAGACTTGCTTATTATGACTTTGCAACTAAAACACACCACAGAATAAATGGTACAACAAAATCTGTGATTGGTATGGCGTATGATGCTGAAAATGATCAGCTCATAGCCAATAGTTATGACAAATTGTATAGCATCAATAAATTAGATGGCAGCGCAACTGCGCTAATGCACTTTGATAACGCCGATGGCCAATATCGTGGCGATTTAGTGTTTAAAGATGGTGATCTGTACTTAGTGACTTCAAGTTCGGTTTATTTGATAGACCGCACAGACCCAGAAAATTACAGCATGAGTAAGTTGTCAGATCATAACCTTATCGCTGTGACTGGTGCTACTTTGGCGCAAAATGGCGATATGATGATCAGTCGTACTGTCATTAATGATCATGGTCATAAGAACCAATCTAAGCTTTATAAGCTTAACCCTCACACTGGTGGTACTTGCTTAGTTGCGACATTACCGCTTCGTATCAATGATTTAGCTACCAATACCAACAGTGCAGTGGCGTGTTATAGCCAAGACCCTTGTGCGTTAGATAACAAAATCACACTGATCTCAAATAGTATTTTTAAAGATTTGGATCATAATTGGCGTAACTATAGCTTCGGTGATACGAACTTTTATGCCCCAGCTGTATTTACCTCAGCTCCCACATTTAATGGTGGTCACGGTGGGGTGAACCGTGTGAGGAATGTCGCGCCAAATTCGTTTGACGTTGCTTTTAAGGAGTGGAATTACTTAGATCAAGTACATCCTTGGAAAGAATCATTTGACTACATGGCTCTAGAACAAGGTCGTTATACGATGACTGATGGTACTGTATTTGAAGTGGGGAGTTTCGAATTAGATGGTACTAAAACGTTTAAAGATATTAACTTTGCAGAAAGTTTTGCTAATAACCCATATGTATTCTTACAAGTGCAAACTTATGAAGGCGGCCATACCATTGCAACCCGTGTGAAAGACATCTCAAATACCGGCTTCAAAGCAGCATTTTTTGAACAGGATACTCTGAATGATGGTCATACTACAGAGGTTGTATCCTATATTGCTATCGTGCCAGGTACAGGTTCAACGGGCTCTCTCGAAACGCAATCAGGCAATAAAGCTTATAGTCTTTTCAGTGCGGATATAGATCATAACGGTGGTCAAATTGGTGAACACTTCTATGTATTAGCTGAAGAGACTTCAAGAGATTCAGAAACGGCACATACTATGGAAACGCTCCATGTACTAGATATTGCAGGCGTTAGCCTAGTTCAGCAAGTGAGTAATAATGGTGGTGATAACTTAAGTATACGTCGTATTCAACAGTAATTATCGCTGATAAATGAAAGCCAGTGTTTACACTGGCTTTTTTGTTTGTACGTGTCATTAATGTATCATGTTATTTACTGCGATGCTTGAAGCTAAAACCTTGCTCTTTTACTGGTTTGCCACTGCCATCAATGGGCGTTGAGTAAAATTGCACTTTCAGTTCATCCGCATGATTATCTAGTTCGATATGGGCAAAGCCCCAGGTAAAACTCTTCGACCATACTAAGTCATATTCTGGATAACGCTTTTCTTGCTGCTCAGCAAAAGGGGTATGTGTACCGCGCATTTTCGACGCAGCACCACTGATAATAAGTGGTAGCTTGGGTATACTATTATCCGGCAGTACGCGTGAGCAATCATCAGTTAGTAGCTCTAAATCGTGCTCATGACCTGCAATGTAAGCGTCGGCATGTTGACACAACTCTGGCAAAATTAAACGGCGCAATACATGGCCCTCATCGTATTTGGTGCCGCCGATTGACCATAAAATATGGTGGCCGTATACAATTTTCCATTTAGCTGTTGAGTTTTTTAAGCCTTTGGCAAGCCAAGCAAGTTGCTTGTGATCTTCTCCATTTACAGGCTCTTCATGTTTTTCAATGTCTTCCACGCTGGCAGCACCGGATGCCAAAGCTGAGGCGAGTCCTTGCTCTGAACCATCAGGCAGCAGTGGCACTTCATAGAAGTGTTGGCCCGACAGCAACATATTGGTGTCGAGTACAAAAAACTCAACATCATTACCCGGTGAGCCTTTTTTATAGCTGTAATAGCCGCGCTCAGCCATGTAAAAGTTAGGCTGTGTTTTCATCCATTCAGTTTGAAGTGCAACGCCTTTACGAGAGGTTTTCCAATCGTGATTACCGAGAGCAGAGTAAACTACAAGATCCGGTTTTTGATCAAATAAAGGCTGTAATGGTGCTTTGATCAGATCGTTCATACGTTGTTGATCGTCTTTACCATCTTTGGCATCTGCGCCATCGGGATAAATGTTGTCGCCCAGCTGAATGCCAAACTGGCACTGTGCGGTCTTACAAAATTCAGCCATGGCTTTGCCCACAGGTAACGCACCACCTTGCTCTGTGGCTATATTTGTACCTGGATAAACATAAATAGGTGCATGGCCAAATTCGTCAATCGGGCGGTGCTCAGCAAGCCAGTCGGCTTTTTCTGCGGCGATAAACTCCTCTTTTGTTTTCGGTTTATCAATATGCTTTTGTTTTGGATAATCGACATGGTAGCCGCCATCTCCAAAAGCCAAAAAGGCGATATTTTGCTGCGAGTCTTGAGCGTGTAGTGCGACTGAGCTACAACCGACCGTAAGCAAGGTGGCTGTGATGAGAGAGGTTAACTGAGACTTTTTCATACTGCTGCCGCAAGCTTTTTACTTGCGGCTCCATAAAGTTAAAATTTAAAAAGAGGTCAATGTGAAGCCCAGCTCAAACGAGCGACCATAGGTTTCGTATTGATAGTTATATTGACTCTGACCGTGGTAAAGGTAGTAAGGCTCATCAGTTAGGTTGACTGCATTGAAGTAGATCTGCGTTTGGTCATTAAAATAGTACTTGGCGCTGAAATCTAACTGAGTGTGTGCGTCTTGCATCACGCGGGCATCGTTATCTTCATGAGAGAAGCTTTTGCTTTTATAGCTTGCGCTTAAACGCGTACTAAAATGGTCGCTTTCATAGCCGAACATTAAATTCGCAACGGTGTCAGACTGATTTGGTAGCTTGTCGTCGGCATCAATAAAAGTCCCGTTTGCTGACAACATCAGGCCATTTTTGAAGTTCTTTGTATAAGCAAGCTCAACGCCTGAGAGACTGGCCTCCCCCCCATTGACTGCTTGCATCACTTCTTTAAAGCCATCCCACTGTCCGTTATCTTGCACTTCTTCAGTGGTGATAAAGTTATCTATGTCTTTGTAGAACACGCCGGCTGAAATTACGCCAATATGGCCCGGGTAGTATTCAATTGACCAATCGAGGTTTGTCGATTCATATGGGTCTAGATGCGGATTACCGACTTCAGCCTTACGCTCGGTTTCAATCTGGCCGTCTTCTTCGGTGGTTTCTGATTCAATGATTTGAAATGCCGCAGAATCTGAAAAGCCCGGTCTTGCTAGGGTGTTGGTGTACGCAAATCGCGTCACGAGTTTGTCACTAATATCGTAGCGAACAGTTAAATTCGGTAATAAATGATTGTAGTCTTTATCAACCGCCCAAGGGTTAATCTCAACACGCTCATCATCGTTTACTTCGTCTTTAATTAGCTCAACTTTGTTACCTGATGTGCTGTAATCAGTCGCTTCATAGCGCAGACCGGTGATCACCTGCCAAGCACCCATATCGATAGTGAACATGGCATAAGCGGCAAAGATATCTTCGTTGCTGGTGAAGCTTTTGCCTTTTGTTTCGATATCAGAATCTAATTGATTAACGTCAAACTCAGCGCGGTTGGTCGCGACAAATCGTGCAATCTCAGAACGAGATAAACCCGGGCCAAAAGCACTGAGTGACCAATCGGGCGATGGCGCAGCAAATTGCGCAGCTGTGGCATCATTAAAGCCACCATCGAAGACTGTGGTGCGCACATCATTGAATTTCTCACGTTGCGCATATTTCGCCCCAAATTTGAGCTGGGTGTTGTAGCCAGCTAAGGTAAAGTCTTTGCTTAGATCTAGCTTTAAACTCAGGCTTTCATCTTCGGTATTGTTGTTTTCCCAAACTAACTCATCTAATTCGAAGTTTTCGAGCTGGTGGGCATTGGCTGATTGTATCAGGGCAGGCGCTTGGCCTAAGTGGCTGTAGCCGAGTGTAAAGTCTTCTCCCGCAAAATCGGCGTCAATGCGATTGGGCTCTTCTTCAGAAGACTTAGAATACCCGATGCTATACTCCACAAACCAATCGCTGAGTTGGTGTTCGGCCCCCGTGACTAATGACAAAATGGTTTGCGACTCATATCTGTCTTTGGTGTCACGATCCATTTCTGCGCCACTAAACTGTGCGCTTGAGTCGTTAAATTGACCTGAGACTAATTCACCTTTATCAAACTTATACTCATTGCGCAGACGGAACTCATCATCTGAAAACTCGCTATACAGTGTACGCAGGTAGTATTTGCTGAAATCATTGCTGTGCAAATCAAGGTTTAGGGCTGCGCCTAAACGTTCTCGTTTAATCTTATAGTGGCGTTGTTCAATTTCTTCAGCACCAAATAGTTCTACTTCTTCACCATTGTCGGTTTCAAGTTCGAGCATTTGCCAGCCACCATCGGTTTCCATATTGTGCGAGCCAAATTCTCGTTCAGACCAAGATAGGGCTGTGGCTATACCCAGATCAAACTGTTTGTTGAGGGTATAAACGTCGGTAAAGCTGGCAGAGAGCTTAGGGCTGGTGGCTTCAACTTGTTCGTTGTAAGTGGCTTGTGCATTCACGCTGTAGCTCTGACCTTCACGGTCAAAGGCACTTAAGCTTTTGACTTCGATGCTGCCACCGATGGCACTGGCATCCATATCTGGGGTAACGGTTTTACTGACTTCAAGGCTTTGCACCAGCTCGCTTGGGATCACATCCATGGCGACACTACGAACACCAGATTCTGGTGAGGGCACATTTGCGCCATTGATGGTGACATTATTCAAACTGGGGTCGATACCACGAATGCCAACAAATCGGCCTTCGCCTTGGTCCCGTTGAATAAACATACCGGGTAAACGCTGTAACGCTTCAGCCGCATTTTGGTCAGGAAGCTGACCTATTGAGTCGCTGCTGACAATAGACTTTACGCCCATGGCATTTTTCTGGCGATTAAGCGCGCCAGCTTGCCCTGCGCGTTGACCCACAACAATGACATCTTCGATGTAGGCGTCTTGGTTCTCAAGTGCAATACGTTGGGTGAGTACTTCATTCTCTTTGATGATGATTTGACGTTCGACACTTTTCGCGCCTAGATAATCCACTACTAAGGTATATTGACCAGCAGGTAGGTTTGTTAAGCGAAATCGACCATCTCGTTCAGAGCTCATGGTGCGGTTTAATTCTTTTATGCTGATCTTGGCTCCTTCAAAGTACACTGAATTATTGGCATCTGTAATACGACCTTCAAGGGTATTGGCAAAAGCATGTGAACTTATTAATGCACAAGTGGTAGCTAATGCGATTTTAGAACGAGTAAATCTAGACGGTTTATGTGTTTTCATCTTTCTCTTCTCAGTTTGCACAGGAGTATTTGGGTTTATTGATAACGACGGCAAAAGTAGAGAACTCAGATTAAAGAAATATGTCAGTACAAAAGCAAAGCAGTCAAAATTCGCTTAAAACGAGGTTTTTCGTCGGTATTTTTTGCCTTATTGAGCCAATATGACCCCCTACAATCTTGGTGTGATTGTTTTAAGTGCCAAAAAACATAGGGAAAAGTGCCGAGTTGTCATAATCGCAGCACCTTTGATGAGCTAAAGTGACCCTACGATAAAACCTGCCAGCTTTGTAGCATGGTGATACTTTTAAGCGCTTATTTGCAGTTATGACCGATTCATTTTTAAAACTTCACACGCGACTATTACTATTGCTTGGGGTATTTATTGCCGCAGCAATATGCATGGTGAGCCTTTTTGGTAGTGCCAAGCCTGCCAGCGAGATAGATTGGATTGACTGCTTTGGTGAGGGCGGTATCGCGGTGATGACCTTGATTTGGTTACTGGCGACCTTGCTCACTCGGCCTAAAGGCAAGGTAACGAACTTATTGTTTCTTGGCTTGAGTGCTTTACATATTTCTTTGTTGCTCGACTTCTTAGATGAATTTTATCGCTTTGATCTTGAATACGACTGGTTAACGAGTTTAGAAGCGCTTCCTGCGACTTTAGGAATGGGGCTGATGAGCTTAGCAATGTATTTTTGGTATCACGAACAGCAGGTCTTAAATCATCTATTGCAAAAGAAAGAGCGCTTTTACCGTGAGCATGGGTTAACGGACTTTATTACTGGTTTGTACCGCGCTGATTATATGAAAAAACAGGTAGCGGGCGAGTTACAAGCTTACCGCGACAGTGGTACTGGGTTTTGTATGGCGTTACTTGATATCAAAGGGTTCAGTGAATTTAATCGTAAATATGGGGGCGTGCGAAGCAATAGTTTGCTCTCAGATATTGGTCAGATCATCACGCTTAACTTGCGGGAGTCCGATTTGGCCTGCCGTTATGCCTCTGATAGGTTTATTGTGTTGTTACCTGATACTGATTTAGTTGAAGCACATGCGGTGATTGAACAGGTGGCGCAAATGGTGGCCAGTCATACGCCTTATGATAATCACAATAGCGCACTGGGGTTTGAAGGTGTGCAATGGCAATGTATGTCAGCCCGTAAAGATGACGATCACAACACCTTGTTACAACGTTTAAGCCAAAGCTTAAATGAACTCAAGGCGGTGGCGGCATGAGGCAGGTATTTGAAAGTGATAGCCCTATTTTGGCAATGCAGCCATTATTACTGCCTTTGATTGAGATGGCTGAACAAAGAGGGGTGAGTAGTCATAAGTTACTCAAAGGCAGTCGTCTGTTTAATGAAGATTTACACCAGCCAAACAAGCGAGTGAGTTTTAAGCAGGTGGTGCAAATTTTTGACAATGCTCAAACGCTCCTAAGTCAAGATGGCGTGAGCTTTCTAGTGGCAAGACATTGGCTATTTAGCCAACCTGAAGCGGCTTTTCAAGCGCTACTTAATAGCCGGAATTTGTTAGATATGAGTCGAGTCTTACAAGTTAGACAAGCGCAAATTTGGCCATTGATGTTCTTTCAAAGTTATCGTAGCGCGAATGCGCGCCATTTTGTCGTGAATCCCGCGATAGCTCAGGTTTCAGCGCCTTGCATGGAGTTTATGGCCGAATTTCTGATAGCCGTGATTGACCAATTATGCCGATGGCGCTTTGACATGGTGACGCATTTAACGGTCAAACTGCCCTATGCGCAACCTAAACATGTGGAACAATACCAATCGCATCTGCAGCTGCAATATCATTTTTCACAGCCTTGTTTTATGGTGAGTGTGCCCACTACTTACATGTATCGGCCACAAACTTTAGCATTAACTTCTATGCGTGGTTTCTATCTTCAGCAATCAAAACATGCAGAAAATAATGTCGGTTTTTTACAGTATGTCTGTTCATTACTCGCTCTGAGTCCTAAACAGTCTGCAACTGAGCTCAGTGAATGTTTAGGTGTGAGTGTGGCGACTTTAAAAAGGAAGCTAAAAGCCCACAATACCAGTTTGCAAGCTTTGAAAGATCAGCTACAAAAGCAGCAAGCGGTGATCCATATAAGTGAGCGGGGTTGTTCAAACGAGCAAGTTGCGCAACAACTAGATTATGCAGATGTGACAAACTTCCGCCGCAACTTTAAACGCTGGACGGGCATGACGCCCAGCGAGCTAAGGAAGTTGTTTAATTAAATTAATCTAGGTTCAGGTTAATTAAGTGAATCTGCGGCTTTACGCACAGCAAAAGAAAACTCGGTGCCTTTACCTAATTCGCTATCAACCTTGATCTCTGATTTTAACAAACGAATAAGGCGGGAGGTTATCGCCAGCCCTAGACCCGCATGGGTCTTTTTACAGCCTTGACTGTTGCTTGCCTTGTAACGGGCTTCAAAAATATAAGGCAGCTCTTTGGCATTGATACCCAGTCCGGTATCTCGCACGGCCAAGGCATATTGTTTATTGTGTTCGCTGACTTCAATGGTGATGTTTCCTCCCGACGGCGTATGTCGAATGGCGTTATCAATCAAGTTGGTTAGCACCCGCTCTAATTTGGCGATGTCAGAGTAAACTTGGGCATCAAATGTTTTCGGCTGCACTGTTAAAGTAATATTGGCCTGCTCAGTTTTTAGCGCGAACTTGGCCAAAATGTCGTAAATCAACTCACCTAAGTTAAACACTTCAAATTGCACATTGGCATGACCAGATTCAAGGTGCGCGAGTTCAAAGATTTGATCTATGAGACTCTTTAATTGAATACAGTTTTTAAGTGCAACTTGCAGAAAATGCATCTGTTGCTCAGGCTTGGCATGCTGTTTTTCAATCAATTCTAAGTACCCTTGCAATGAGGCAAGCGGAGTTCGCAAATCATGAGAGAGGTGGGCTAATAATTGACGGCGTTGTGAGTCGAGTTCAGTGAGTTGTGCCATCTGCTGATTAAT
>CAYZOE010000032.1:0-43180 GCA_964479805.1 uncultured Pseudoalteromonas sp.
AGATAATGTGTTTTATCTAATACCAAAGTCAGTAAGCCAGCAACCGCCAACACACACCAAAGGATACGGTTATATAGTAGATCACCGGTTAAAGTGAGTATTGAGACATTACGTTCAGCAATCGTCCAGTACTCGGTTTGTGCATTTGCTGCCGACAACGCAAACATATCTATGTATGTAGAAAGTGTGCGGTATTCAATATCAGAAAATAGATTACGAGAGACTAAATAACCAATCAGAAGGGCCACTGCAACTAAGTACATGGCAGGCATACTTCTGAATTTTTTCGCAACCACGACGAATAGACTAGAAATGCAGAATAAAGTCGGCGCTGCAAGATAGAGATACGGCGTTAGATAATAAGAGAGCTTATTTGGGCCAATCATCTCAGGGTCAAGCCATTGCATTAAACCGCCAAAACCAGAACCTATCCAAATACCGAAAAGGCACATAGAAAAAACGATCATAGTAACAATGTAAGCACCCAAAAAGCGCCCTAGTCGGTACTGTACTATGTCTAATGGTTTACTAAGCGCAAGCTCGCTAAACTTGCTTATTTCGTCACGAATTGCTGCACTACCAACAAAGTTAACCACTAAGAAAATGCCGAATACCGACATGGAACCAACCACTTGCATAATGGCAAATGGCGAGTTCACGTTCACATTACCTGCACCACCAATTTGTACGGTGTCAGACACCGACGCCAAAAAGGTCAGTAAAAATAAGATAAGTGAAGTGACATAAAACGAGGGCTGACGAATAAAGAATCGCAGCTCAGATTGCATCATTTTAAATAGCATTAACCGACTCCTTATGCAGCTTGGCTAGTGCGGTGTTGATGCAATGTCGAGAAATACACATCTTCTAAATCTGCAGGTACAGCATTGAAGCCTTCTGGTGCTTCATCAGCAAATACATTCAGCAAAGTATTACCCGCAAATAAGCGTTTAGAAATAACCGGTAAGACTGCTTCTAACTCTTTTGCTTCAGCTAAGCTCACCGACTTACGCCAGATCTTACCTTGTAGCTGCTCGGTTAAATCAATCGGGTTGCCTTCAAGTAAGATTTGACCACTTGCCAATACCGCCATATTTGGACAAAGCTCAGACACATCTTCTACTATGTGCGTTGATAAGATAATAACCTTACTTTCACCTAAGCCCACTAATAAATTGTGGAATCGGTTACGCTCTTCTGGATCAAGACCCGCGGTTGGTTCGTCGACAATCAGTAAGTCAGGGTCGCCAAGTAAAGCTTGCGCAATCCCGAAACGCTGGCGCATACCACCAGAGAAGCCACTTACAGCATTTTTACGATGGTCATATAAATTGGTTTGGGCCAGCAAGCCTTCAACCGCTTCTTTACGCTCTACTTTATTATTTAAGCCTTTCAGCACTGCCATATGATCAAGTAAGTCATAGGCACTGACGCGTGGATACACACCGAAGTCTTGCGGTAAGTACCCTAACCGCTCACGCAACGCCTTTGGCTGTTCGAGTACGTTAATCCCATCAAACTCAACACTACCCGAGTCAGCGGATTGTAATGTTGCAATTGTACGCATAAGTGAAGACTTACCTGCGCCATTTGGCCCCAGTAATCCATACATACCTTTTGGAATATCTAAATTCACCCCGCGTAACGCGTGAACGCCATTGTCATATGTTTTTGAAAGCCCAGTTATTTTAAGCATTTACATTCCCTTTTATTGAACAAATAAGCAACGATGTTATAGCAGCTTTACATTACAGGTACAATTAATACCCCGCTAACAATTGCAATAGTTTGTAAACACTGAAACACTAAATCATCTGAGCTACAAAAAATATAAAAATTACCCTAAGGATGAGACATGCAAGACCATGCAAATCGACCGTTAAGCGACTTTATTGAATACCCACAAGACGAAATGCTGAGCCGCGCTGAAAGCTTTTTAGATAACTGTAAGCGTCGCCACACTATTCGCAGTTTTAGCGACCGTCCCGTGCCAAAAGAAATCATCGAAGCCTGTATTAAAACCGCAGGCACAGCGCCCAGTGGTGCCAATCACCAACCTTGGCATTTTGTTGCGATTCACTCAGCTGATGTAAAAAAGCAAATTCGACAAGCCGCAGAAGACCTAGAACGCTCTTTTTATGAAGGTCGAGCAGGTGAAGAATGGCTAGATGCCCTAAAGCCATTAGGCACAGATGCACAAAAACCGTATCTTGAGCATGCACCTTGGTTAATTGCCGTGTTCAGTCAAAAAAAAGGCGGTATTCACACTGAAGATAAGAACACCAACTACTACGTGCATGAGTCTGTGGGTTTAGCGACTGGGTTCTTAATTCAAGCATTACATAATGCGGGCTTAGCAACACTGACACACACGCCAAAACCGATGAGCTTCTTAACCGATATTTGTGGCCGTGACCGCGATAATGAACGCCCTTATATGTTGCTGATTGCAGGTTACCCAAGTGAAGATGCGACTGTGCCAGAGCACGCTTTAGTGAAGAAACCAATCGAAGAGATTACGACGTTTTTATAAAGAACGCGCTCTAAGAAAAAGGCCACATTAAAATATGTGGCCTTTTTCTTATGTAACCGTTCCGTCAATTATATCGCAGGCTTCAATGCGATTTTCTCGCCAGCTTCTAACCCAGCCAGCACTTGCACGTCACTGTTATTTACGGCTTTACCTAACCGAACATAGCGCTTTTGCAATTGTCCTTGCTCAACCACTTCAACCATAGTCAATTGCCCATAGCGTTTCACCAGTTTACGCGGGATCACAATGGTGACTTGCTCTTCACCCGGCAAAAAGACTTGCGCATACATGCCCGGTTTGACTTCTTTGGCAAAACCAATATCAAGTTTGATGGCAAAACGGCGCGCTTGTTTATCAGCAACCGGTACAATTTCGCTAATTTGCGCATACTCGGTTAAGCCAACGGCAGGTACAAACACTTTTAATTTATCGCCGACTCGTAAAAAAGCAGCTTGTTGTTCACGCACCGGCGTATGAACTTGTAACTTAGTCGGGTTATATAAAGACACAATCGCCATACCAGGGCTCAGCATAGTGCCAGGCTCTTGTAAGCGCTCTACCACTTTGCCATCAATTGGCGCATGAATTTTGGTGTATCCCAAGGCAACTTGTGTGCCTTCAAACTGCTGAACCAAAGCCGCCGACTGCGCTTCTAGTTCATTCACTTTGGTTTGCCATTCATCAACCTGATTTTGTGCCACAAGCCCTTGGGCTTTTAGTGCAACCACACGTTCTAATTGCTTTTTAGCTTGTGCAAGCTGGGCGTCATTGGCGCTTTGCTGAGCCTTAACTTGCTGAACTTGTGTTTTTAAGTCAGCATCTTCAAGGGTTGCGATTAACTGCCTCGCTGATACAGTATCGCCCGCACGTACATGTAAGGTTTTTAACTGCGCCAGCACACGACTCGACACGCGCGTATTAAACTTGGCATCGACGCTGCCGCTGACGACTTCAGCGCTTTTTACCGCTTGCAAACTCACGGTATGAGTTTGACCATTATATTCTTCAGCAAGGGCTTTTGTGCCCGCTGGCATTTTTTCGTTAAACACCCCAGCCATGGCCGCAATGGCAATCGCTAACACGCCCATCGCCGCACTGATCCCTGCAATTTTAGTTACTTGTTGCATCTTGCTGCCCCTGTTGCTCGGTTGATTTGAAAACTAAGAAATACACCACTGGTACCACTAACAACGAGAAAATCGTTGAAGCGATAATGCCAAACATAATGGCCAAGGCCAGCCCGCTAAATACGGGGTCGAGGATTATCACCGCATTACCCAATAAAGTCGTGCCTGCAGTGAGTAGCACTGGGCGCATACGCACTTCACCTGCGAGTACCAAGGCTGCTTTCAATGCCATGCCTTCTGCTCGAGCCTGATTGATAAACTCAACTAAAATAAGTGAATTACGAATGACGATACCTGCCAGCGCTATCATGCCGATCATGGCCGTGGCGGTGAATAAAATGGGTTCTGGCGCACCCGCTATCATGCGTTCGCCAAACTGATTCAGCGCCCAAAAGCCCGGCATAATGCCAATCATGGTCAACGGAATGGCCGACATAATGATCAGCGCTAAGCGGTTCGATCCTGTTTTCATACGCAATATGATAAATATCGCTGTGAGGGCAAAAGCATAGGCAATGCCCATATCTCTAAACACATCGACGGTAATGCGCCACTCATCTTCGCCGCCAAATCTATAACTCGTGCCTTTTGGCATTTGCCACCCTTGTGTGCCGCCTGAGTTTAAGAAAGTGCGCGTTTGCCAAGGTTGGTAACCTTCCTCAGTGCGATTTTCATCTGCAACCACATCGGCGATAACTCCTGCTGGCGTACGACCATTTAACTCCGCCATGACATACACCACGGTTTGCAGGTCTTTGCGCATAATCGGCTGTTCAACATGATGTTGTTGCCACTGACCAAGTTCAGACAGTGCAACCAAAGGTCGTGCCGCACTATCTAGGCCATAATCATTGGCGACTTTACTTAATGCCTGTTGACCCGTTAACTGCACGGCCGCCAAAGACTGCCATTGATTGCGCACTTCATAAGGTACTTGCAGTTGCACTGGTACGGGTATGGCTTCGTACGGAGTATATAGTACTCCTGCTGGCATACCTTGGCTGGCTATCTGCAGGGTTTGGCTAATATCTTGGGTGCTAATGCCTGATAACGCGGCTTTTTCTTTGTTCGTCACAAAACGCGCAAGAGGGGCGAGCTCTGCAATAGAGGTGTCGACTTCAACTACATGGGGTTCTTTTGCTAAACGTTTCGCAAGTGTGTTTGCCGCCTCATGATGCACTTGTGTTTCAACAAATGGATCGGCGGTGACTTCGGCCACTAAAGTATTTAAAACTGGCGGGCCCGGTGGCACTTCGACTACTTTAACCTTGATGCCATTTTGATTGAACCCGGTCAGCGCCTGACGTAAACGCAATACCACACCATGAGATTGGTGGTCGCGCTCGGTTTTATCATTCAGCAATACGCGCAAGTCAGCAAGATGCGGGGCATGACGTCGGTAATAACCGCGTACCATACCATTAAAATCCATACTCGAAGGTTGACCGACATAAGCGGCAACCGCTGTGATTTCATTAAGCTGCCATGCGGCTTGTTGTACTTGTCGTGCCACCAAGCTGGTTTGCTCCAGCGAACTACCCTCTGGTAGCTCAAGCAATATTTGCACTTCATTCTTGTTATCAAACGGCAGCAACTTAAGTGGCACCGCCCTAAATACCGGTAAACTGGCACTGAGCATAAACAGCACCAATACCAACCACAGTAGCCACTTTGCTTTCTTATTCGAGTCTAATAGCGGCATCACTAACTTGCTATAAAGACTCTTACCATCACCGATTTCTGGCTCTTCGATTTCATGGCCTTTAAGCAGCTTTTTGGCAAGCCAAGGTGTGACAAAAAAGGCCACGACGGTTGAAACTACCACACTCACTGGCACATTAAACGCCATCGGTGCCATGTAAGGGCCCATCATGCCAGTGATAAATGCCATCGGCACAAACGCCACCGCAATGGTTAACGTCGACATCAACAACGCCACTTTAATCTCACTCATCGCGCCAAGAATGCGCTTGCTTGACGAGTCTGATTGCTTACCATGCTTTAAGAAACGACTGATGTTATCGACGCCCGTGATTGGATCATCAACTAATAAACCTAACGACAAGATCAGTGCAAACAAGGTTACACGGTTAATGGTATAACCAAAGGCAAAATCTAGCGCCAGTGTAATGCCATAACAAATAGGCACAGCGAGGCCAACCACAATCGCTGGGCGCCAGCCTAAAAAAACTCCGACAAAGACCACCACTGTAAAGACCGCAAAGGCCAAGCTCGCAGTGAGGTCATTCACTTTCTCGTTGGCCGTTTCGCCATAATTACGCAGTACTTTAAAATCCACTTCATCAGGCAGTAACTCATCTTTAAGCTGCGCCATTTGTGCCAGCGTTTGTTCGGCTACTGCGACGGCATTACTGCCTTTTTGCTTAGCAATGCTAATGGTGACAAGAGGCAAATCTTGCTGAGTATCATCAATGGCCAACCACTGATATTGATTTGGCTCGCTTGGGCCATCGGTGACCGTTGCGACATCTTTTAATAATACTTGCTGACCGTTCACGACATTCACCGGCAGGCTCGCCACTTGTATTATATCGCGAAGCACATCGCCCGCTTGAAGTTGGATCTGTTGCTTGCCCTTCACCAGATGACCAACTTGCTGCAATTGATTCGACACTTGCAGCGCACGTAATACGTCTAAAGGCGTAGTTTGGTGTGCAGACAGCGCACTGACGTCTAAATTGACTTGAACTTGACGGGTGCGACCTGCGAGCACTTCAATGGCACTGGTATTAGAGGTTTTTTGCAGATGATTTGATAGCTCTTGAGCAAAGCGCGTGAGTTCGTAGTCGCCATATAAACGGGGGTCTTGTGAGTACAAACCCAACATTAAAATGGGCACATCATCAACTTCTATGGGTTTGATCTGCCAATTGCTGATCACCGGAGCCATTTGCTCTTGATGTGCATAGAGCTTGCTGTAGGTATTGAGAATGGCGTTTTCTCTGTCTTCACCAACGTGAAAACGCAACGTCACAACCGTTTGACCTGTTTGTGTCGTAGAGTAAACGTGCTCAACACCAGGAATTTGTCGCAATAACTTTTCAAGTGGCTCAGTAACCAAACGCACCACTTCAGGCGCACCTATGTTGGGTGCCTGCACATGAATGTCGAGCATGGGCACCACAATTTGTGGCTCTTCTTCACGCGGCGTAAACTGCAGTGCCATAGCTCCCATCACCAGTGATAAGAACAATATCACTATGGGAATACGACCTTGCAAACTTGCCGAAATGGCTTTGTCTAATCCCATCATTATTCACCCGGTTGGCAAAAGAGTTGATAAAGCTGCTGCAAAACCGCCTCAACCTTAGGATCGATAAGACGGTAGTAAATCGTTTGCGCATCTCGACGTGTGGCAACACATTCGGCTTTTCTTAAAGCTGCGAGATGCTGAGAAAGTGCCGACTGCGCTAAAGGTATCGACTCATTTAACTGCGTCACACTCATTTCACCTTGCAACAAGCTGCATAAGATCATCAGGCGGTTTTTATTCGCCATCATTTTTAATAACTGCTCCGCTTGCTCTGCGTTATGCGCCATATCTTCAATTTGCATACATGTCCCCATGGTCGATTTTCAACAAGTATAAACCATACATTAGAAAAGTCTAATATTAGAGTTTTCTAATTTAGAATTTTCTAATAAACTAATTATGACTGATGTCTTCTGAATTTTTGAGGTGAGCTATGTCAATGCATCCAATACTGCGCTTAATTGCCGGCACTATGGTGTTAATTTCTTTACTGTTAACCTTTTTCGTACACGAAAACTTTGTGTGGTTTACGGTATTTATTGCTATAAATTTAATTCAATCATCTTTCACGCTTTGGTGTCCGATGATCACTTTTTTGAAACGACTCGGTATTAAGGAATAGTTCAATGTTGACTCCTGTTCAAGATGTATTAAAAACAGTTCGTCCTAACCAGCGCTGCATTAGCGCAGAGCAAGCAAAGCAAGAAATTCAAGACAATGAGGGGGTGCTTGTTGATGTGCGCGAGCCTCAAGAGCATGCGCAAAAAGCAGCAAATGGTGCCATCAATGTGCCACGAGGTTTACTAGAATTTAAATTACCTGAAATCGTGAAAGATGCCGCAAAACCCATTTATGTGCATTGCGCTACAGGCGGCCGTGCGGTATTTGCCGCAGAGCAACTGACTCGTATTGGCTATCAAAATGTGACGGTGATCACCTGTAAAGCTGACGATATTTGCAATATTTTCTAACCTTTTGCGCTTTGCCCCTATGCAAAGCGCGCTTTCACTCTGCCACCACACTGTCATATCACTCTTTAATATTATTTTTATTAGCTTATAAATTAATAAGTTAGAACATGTGACACCCACTGTCTTATGACAAAAAAGGCACTGACATATTGCTGTCGGCGCTTTATACTGACGTACCGAATATGCTTATCCCAACTTAATCAAAACAACTAAGGGAATATGCACCATGACGCCTAGCATCAACAACGAAGAAAAAGCACTACCTAAGAAACTGCCTTTTGAATTGTATTTTCAAGATGGGGATAACCAAATCGCCTGTAAAGCCAATTTTTATAACGGCAAAGAATATGTTTACATCAATGATGAGTTAGTTTCCGAAAAAAGAAATATTGGTTTTAAAACGGTACATAAATTCGAATTTGAAAGTAACCCGTGGCAAGTCACATTCGATGTAGTGAATCTAATAACCTGTAAAACAGAGTGTGTTGTCATTAAAAATAAAAAGATTATTGGTCGAAAAACTCTCGACCCATTTTCTTGGAAAGCACTATTTAAATTCTTTATATACGGAGTTATTTTTGGTGTTCTATTTGCCACTCTAGGATACTTCCTTGGTGGTTTATACGGCAGTACGCTTTAGGAGACTGCCATGCAACTAAACCAAAAAACCATAAAACAGCTAAGAGATGACAAAAATTGGACCCAGCAATCACTGGCAGATGCGTGTGGTTTGAGCCTTCGCACCATTCAACGTGTTGAAAAAGAAGGGGTTGCCAGCCGCGAAACCATGATGAGCTTGTGTGCCGTTTTTGAAATAAAGCAGTCATCCCTAATTAACCTAGATGAAGCTGAGGCTAACAATAGCAGCCAAACGACTAATAACATGAAGCAATATTTAATGACGTTCGGTACTGCACTATTAGGTGGACTTGCAGGTGCAGGCATGATGTATTTGTTAATCGGATAAATAGCTAAAGCTCTATATTTCATGGAAAAGGTAATGAAAGAATCAATGAATAAATATTATAAAAGTAGCTTGTTTCTTGTCGTCATTGGCACAACACTGTCGACACAAACACCGCCTTTTTATGCTGACATCATTATTTTAAGTATCGCGCTAATATACGCGATCCTTGGCTATAAACAGAGTCGAAAATAATCAATAACTTAAAAAAATACCGAGGAATGTATGACAGAGTTAGAACTGACTACCATTGCCATAGTTGATAAACAACTCGACGCCTATAACAACCGTGATATCGAAGCCTTTGCTGCGACATATCATGATGATGTTGAAATTCATGCCTTCCCTGGTGGCTTACAATATCAAGGCAAGGATAAGCTGATTGAGCGATATGATCAGAAGTTCGCCTCTTTGAAATACCTTAATGCCAGTTCACTCAAACGCATGGTAGAGGGCAATATATTGGTCGATCATGAGCTGGCTGAATCAGCCAGTGAAGATGCAAATGTAATAGACAACAGCATAACGGTGATAGCCGCTTATGAGGTGATTGATGGACTTATTAAACGCGTCACGTTTATGGGTCGCTGACGGTTACTCTGTGATTAAAGCTGATGGAATAGCCGGTAACTGGTATGGGGCAACCAATTTATTGAGTTCTCCTGATTTTGCCAGCTTTATCATTTTTCTTTGCAAGTTTACCGCTAACTTAGTTTTTGCGAACCGTTGGCTGAATGCCATATGACCGTAAATATTATTGGTATGCCTATAGTTTACTTTCTTTAATTGATCAAATGGCTGGTTTAGCGTTCTCATCGCCACTTCTGCAGTTTCTTCAACCGACAACACTAAATCAACACGCCCTTTTAGCAGCAAATCAAATGCTACATGCTCAGAATTCACTTGTACTCGATTGATGGTTTTATCTTCATCAAACTTCTTAAAATAGGCGCCTCCACGCATTACCGCAATACGTTTACCATGTAATTCGTCAAAGTTACTTACTTCAATATCACTGTTTTTATTCGCGTAAAAAACGAAAGAAGAAGATAAAACCATATATGGGGGTTGCACAAATGCCATGGTTTGCTCACGACGATTAGTCTTAATTAATCCTCCCATCACATCAACTTGTCCTTGGGCAAGCATACGTACACAACGAGAAAAGGGGCAAGGTACAGGTTTTATTTTGTAATTTTGATGAGACTCTTTGAGTAATTCAGAAACAATATCGATTATCAAACCTTGGCTTTCACCTTGTTGGTCAATAAAGCTGTAGGGTGGAGCATGATCTACCGCAATATGAATAGCATGATCGGCCCAAGAGAATCGAGCAAACAACAAAAGAAAAACTGTGATAGCAGTATATTTCATCAAATTACCTCTATTCACTTCCTTATTGCTTTGCGTGATTTCTAACTCCGTATCAAGTGCCAAAAAAACTGACGTTCTCGACAGAACCTAATTATATTATCATAGCCAGTTGTCAATTAATGAGTAAATTATGACAATTTTTTTACTAGATATAACGCAAATGAATTAAAGTTACTCATCTAAAGTATTATTGGCGTTTCAAACTAGTTAAGTTTCAAGTGTCCAGTTACGGCTTGGAAAGGCTTGAGATCAAACTCTTCAAGCGAAGCAATTAGATACTCAATCACCTCCGCCTGCAACTGTTCATAAGGAACCCACTGAGTATTACGACTAAAGCAATAGACTTCTAACCCCAACCCTTTTTCACTGGGTGCCAATGATCTTACCATCAATACACAATCTTGGTTAATTTTAGGGTGATTTCTTAAATAATGCTCAGAAAATAGGCGATAAACTGAAACATTGCTCAAGGGTTGATCTATTTCGAGCTCAAACCCTATGCTCTCGGCTACCTGTATCGCCTTGTCTACAGGCCAAGTCTGTAGGCTATGCATATCGACATAGATCGGCCGTTTAATACGTCTTCCTGCCGACTGCTGCATAGCGCGCCAGTTTTTAAATGAATCCGTGATAAGTAAATAAGTAGGAATAGTCGTAATGGTGTTATCCCAATTTCGCACTCGTACCGTATTCAAGCCCAAATCAAGCACTTCACCATCCGCACCAAAGGCATCAACTTGGATCCAATCTCCAATACTAACAAGTCGATTTGCCGCTATCTGAATACTCGCTACCAATCCTAAAATAGTGTCTTTGAATACCAATAAAGTAACTGCAGCAATGGCACCAAAACCAGAGAGGATATAAGTCGGAGATTTGTTTATCAATATGCTAATAACTAGTATTGCGCAAACGATAAATGTGATCAGTTTTACGACTTGTACAAGACCTTGAATAGGCACATCTTTAGCAAATTTTAGCTGTAAATAAATACCATGACCTAAATTTGCAAAAGCACTCAGCATCAAACCTGAGAATATCACTAACAAGATTTGCCCTGCTACTTTAGCAACAGAGAATAGCCAGTCAGGTGCAACAAATACCCTTTGATAAAAACCCAAAAATAACACACAGCAAAGCAAGGCTGACAAACGGCCTGATAACTTGCTTAGCTGTGAACTCAGCGGAGTTATTCGACTCGGTGAAAAGCGTGTTATGGCATTTTGCAAGCTAGGCAACACTAAACGGCGGATCACCAAATATAACAAGCAAATACCTGTTATACCAATTACGTTGGCAACTGAGCTTGTCAGCCAAGTAGCCGTTATTGATTGCTGTAACCAAGGTTCGATCAATTGGGTTAAGTGTATTTCTGTCATAGTTGCGACACTTCCTTTGCTATCGCGTTACTACTGCTTTGTAAAGTTGAAAGTGAATCAATTAAATTATCTTTACTGTGCCATTGAGCATTTAGATATTGTTGAAATGTCACTCTATAGGCTTTATCTAATTGATAATCACCTTGAGGTACTTTTGCTAAAGGCACATACTCTAATTTAACATCAATGACTGCTAATCTGCCAAGCATAAAGCTTTGGAAAATATTTTTATTGCTACCATGATAAATGAGTGTGGCATTTATTAAACCATCGAGTTGTTCAATAAGTACTTGAAGCGCAAAAGCCGTACCTCCTGCTTTAGGTTTAAGCAGATGTTTAAATGGAGAGTTTTGCCTTTGTTGTTTATGTTCAGTAAAGCGAGTGCCTTCAGCAAAGTTAATCACTGTCGTTGGATGATGTTTAAAGCTTTTACAGCTTTTTTGTGTGCGTGCCACGTCCATACCCTTTAACTTAGGATTTTTAGCTATTTGTGCTTTGCTTGCTCGCTTCATAAAGGGCATGCCTAAAGCCCAAGCACCTGAGCCTATAAGCGGCACGTATTTTAATTCATCCTTTAAGAAAAATTTAGGTGCCGGCAAGGCTTCAATAGCAGTTAACACAATAATGTCTAACCAACTAATGTGGTTTGCTACCAGCAAGTACCAGCCCTGCGCATTGATCTGTGGCGCAATTTCTGTCGAAAACTGCACGCCGCTAAGTTTGAGCGCAAAGTAATTGCCACGACACCAGAATTTATAAAAACCATGAAGAGCATGAGATACCAGCGCTAAGGGCAATAATAATTTCACCAACCCCAGTAAAAAGATCAGCGTTCCCCACAATGCGGTATTGAGCACTAAAACAGCCGTCGCGACTACCCCTCTAATTAATTGCATGATATTTACTAGCACACGCATCTCCAAAGCCTATTTCAGCTTTTCTAATTGAGCGTCTTTTTGCTCCCAAAGCGTATTAAGCTTTGCTTGAAACTGCACTCTAAACTGATTATCACCACTGTAGTCACCGATCAGTTTGTCATCTACGCTTTGCGTTTCAACATGAACTTGCACACGCTTCATTTTGCCCGAGGCGAAATCCATAAAAGTTGGAATGCCATCAGGATAATGAATGGTGACATTCACGATTTGATTGATTTGCTCACCCATAGCTTGCATTACAAACGCGATACCGCCAGCTTTAGGCTTAAGTAAGTTCTTAAACGGACTTTTCTGAAGAGTATGTTTATCTGATGTAAAACGCGTGCCTTCAACGAAGTTCACTATGCTCACTGGCATAGTTTTAAATTTTTCACAGGCTTTGCGCGTAGTCTCTATGTCTTTGCCTTTAAGCTTGGGATTCTTTTTTAGCTGACTTTTACTGCTACGCTTCATAAACGGAAAATCCAGCGCCCACCAAGCTAAACCTAAGAAAGGCACATAGAGGAGTTCTTTTTTTAAAAAGAAGTTCAAAAAAGGAATTCGGTTATGCAGCACACGTTGCAATACTAAAATATCTACCCAACTTTGGTGATTCGCAATAACTAAGTACCAATCCTTGCGCTGTAAAGCATCTAGCCCGGTTAATTCAATCTTGTATGGTGAAAAAATATTTTGAATTAAGCTGTTGGTCGCCACCCAATAACTGGCACAGCTTTTAGCTAATACACCAAATAAAGTTTGTAGTGGCTTGAAAGGAATGAGTTTTATCAATCCGAAGATGAAGATAGGAACAAACCAAAATAATGTGTTTAAACAATAAAAAATAAGACTAAAGATACTGCGAAAAAACGACATGAATGACTTCCTTTACCACAACATAAGTACGGCGATACACCTTATATCGCCATATAGCGTATGAATAATACCGTTTTTTACGCAAACACAAAAGTGGAGGCTAAAACTCGCACTAGTCTTCGAAGTAGGTATAACCTTCTAGACCCGCTTGTAGCTCAGCTAAATATTGCTGTTTTTGCGACTCAGGAATGGTTAACGCAGACACTAATTGCTGGAAGTTATCTGCAAGCGAACTCGGCTCATAATGCACAAACTTCAATACATCAGTGACGCTATCACCCTTAATGGCATTGGTTAACTGATAACCGCTTTCAGTCATTTCAACATGTACTGAGTCGGTGTCACCAAATAAATTATGTAAGTCACCTAAGATCTCTTGATATGCGCCGACCATAAACATCGCAATATGATATTGGTCGCCGGTATTGTATTGCGGAATTGGCAAACTCGCCTCGATGCCGGTACCTTCGACATATTCTCTGATCTGACCGTCAGAATCACAGGTAATATCTTGAATGATCGCACGTTGAGTCAATGGTGTATGTAAGTTCTCAATTGGCATCACAGGGAATAACTGCTGAATACCCCACACATCCGGCAGTGATTGAAATAAAGAGAAGTTAACAAATAACTTATCGGCCAGCTTTTCATTTAAGTCATCTAGCACTTCTCGGTGTGCACGCGATTTGCTGTCTAGCGCACTTCGCACTTTATGCAGAATCGTAAAGTAGAGCTGCTCAATTTGCGCCCACTGCAGCATGCTTACTAAGCCGTGTACATACTGACCATGCGCTTCGCTGAATAAATGCATCGCATCATGGTAGCTTTCAAGTGCCATGCGCGGCGACACTTGCTGATATACGCCATATAGCTCTTGCAGAATAGCATGCGCATCGGGTTCAGGTTGACTCACTTCGACCTGATTAGGGGCTGTTTCAACATCAATCACATCAGTGATCAACACCGCGTGATGCGCAGTGAGTGCGCGGCCCGATTCCGTAATAATTGCAGGTTGAGTTAAACTATGCTGCTCACATACATCCGCAAACGCAGACACCACGTTTTTCGCATACTCTTCAACCGTGTAGTTCATCGAGCAAGCACTACGTGAGCCAGAGCCCTCATAATCAACACCTAAACCACCGCCTACATCAACGGTGCAAAGTGGGACCCCTATTTTGGAGAGCTCTGCAAAATGACGGGCACATTCAATCAGCGCACGTTGAATGTCACGAATATTGGCGATTTGCGAGCCGATGTGAAAATGCACCAACTGCATTAAGTGTAATTTGCCCGCAGCTTTGAGCATCTCTACCGCTTCAAGCACCTGACCTGCGGTGAGACCGAACTTACCTTTTTCACCACCGGTATTTTGCCACTTTCCTTTACCAACTGAGTTTAGGCGAATACGAATACCTATGGCAGGTTCAATGCCTAAGTCATCAATTTCTTTCAGTAAAGTTGTTAATTCCGAGAGCTTTTCGACTACGATATTTACGTGATGACCTAACGCTTGACCAATACATGCCAAACGCAAGAACTCACTGTCTTTATAGCCGTTACACACTATTTTAATCGGTTGCTTTGCCAAGCCTAAAATAGCCATCAGCTCTGGCTTAGAACCAGCCTCTAAGCCCACTTTACCACTTGGATGAGCAAGCAGCTTACTTACGACTGAGCGCTGCTGATTTACTTTAATTGGATAAACGCACGTGTAGTCACCCTGATACCCTTTATTCTCGCATGCTTTTGCAAACGCATTGGTCATGGTATCGACTCTGTCTTGCAGAATGTCGGTGAAACGAACCAGCACAGGTAAAGTTAAACCTTGTGCTTTAAATTCTTCAGTTAACTTTGTGAAAGAGATCGGTGCCTTACTTTGGCATTTATCAGGAAACGCAACCAGCTCACCTTGCTCGTTGATATCAAAGTAACCATCGCTCCAATGGGCTACGTTATATGTTGCTCGCGCGGTATCTAAACCCCAAGTCATCTCGACCTCTTAAACAAACTAGCAAAACATGCATTTTAATATGCAGTTTAAGCATTTGCGACTGTATTTTTACTCATTTTGCTCAGTTACAGCTAAGCTATAAATTAACAATCTATTTTTAACGCTACCACGTATTGAAATGATATGTATTTAGTTGCAGATCTAGAGTAAGACGGCACAAATTAAAAATGGAAAACACTGGGGAAGATTGAAGTATAAAAAACCGCCCCAACATCATTAAATAAGTATTGAGCATAAACTCAGGCGCTGGCAAAATGCGCCGTTAACAATTTACAGTGTGATTTAATTCTTATGTCGAATTTAGAAGCAAACCGTTGGTTTACCGAGATCAGTGATCGCGATGGCAGTGCGTTCTCTTTACGCATCAATAAAAAGCTTGATGAAATTCAGTCTCCTTTCCAAAAAGTTGAGATGTTTGAAACAACTGACTTTGGCAACCTGATGATCATCGATGGTTGTACGATGGTAAGTACTCGTGAAAACTTCTTTTATCACGAGATGATGAGCCACCCTGCACTCTTTTCACACCCTGCACCGAAAAACGTGGTGATCATTGGTGGTGGTGACTGCGGTACGTTACGTGAAGTACTGAAACACCCTGATGTTGAAACAGTAACGCAAATCGACATAGACGAAGTAGTGACTCAAATGTCATTAAAATACTTCCCTGAATTATGTGAGTCAAACAACGACCCGCGTGCAACTGTGATGTTTGATGATGGCATCAAGTACATGCGCGAAGCGGCACCAGAATCAATTGATTTGATCATTGTTGATGGCACAGACCCAGTGGGCCCTGGTGAAGGTTTGTTTAACCACGCTTTCTATACAAGCTGTCTAAATGCACTGCGCCCAGGCGGCATCATGATCCAGCAAAGTGAATCTCCACTGATGCATATGACACTGCTTTTAGAAATGCGCGATGCAATGAAAGATGTGGGTTTTGCAGACTTACAAACCCTGCCTTTCCCACAGCCAATCTATCCAAGCGGTTTATGGTCGGCAACTATGGCTCGTAAAGGTGAACAGTTCGCTGGTTTCCGTGAGCAAGATGTAGAAACTGCAACTTTCGATACTGAATATTACAATGTCGGTATTCATAAAGGCGCATTAGCAACGCCTAACTTTATGAAGCGTGCGTTCGAAAAGTAATAGCCAGCATTGCAGCAATAAAAAAGCCCGATTAACTCGGGCCTTTTTATGTGTTTTACTAATTCGAAATTAAAGCACTAAGTGCTCATCAAGAAACGCTAATACACGCTTGTAGTAATCGGCTCTATGCTCCGGTTTATAAAAGCCATGCCCTTCATTTTCCAAAAGCATATATTCATGAGGATGTTTCGCTTTTTTCAAAGCATCAACCAAAGATTCAGCTTGTTCAATAGGTGCTCGCTCATCATCACCACCATGAACAATAAGCACTGGCGCTTTTAGTTTGTCGATATTATAAGAAGGCGAGTAAGCTTTAAGTTTTGTTTCATCTGTACCCAATACTTGAGTTAAGTATTTTTGACCAGAACTGCGTGCTGCTACATCACCTTCTTCAAACATCAATGGCAGGTCATAAACACCTACAACACCTATCGCGCACTTAAACATGTCAGGCTCAATAATCGAACTTTGTAGTGCTGAGTAACCACCAAAACTGGCTCCCATGATGCACATATTTTTAGGATCTGCGTAACCTTGTTCAATCACATACTTAGTCGCATCTATGATGTCATGCTGAATTGCTGAGCCCCACTTTTGGTGTCCTGCATGCTCAAACGCACGACCATATCCACCTGAGCCTCTAAAGTTCACTTTTAAAACGGCGATACCTCGATTGGCAAGCAATTGCGCATCTGAGTCAAACCCCCACCAATCTCTCGGACCATGTGGACCACCGTGTGGCATTACCACTAGTGGCAAGTTTTTAGCCTCTTTATTGAAAGGCAAAGTAAGATAGCCATGAATTTCAAGTCCATCTCTCGCTTTAAACGAAATAGGCTTAGTTTCTGCCATCAAACGGTAGTCGATACCTTCCTGTGCGTTGAATAAAAATTTTACCTGATTTTTATCTGCATGATACAAATAGTAAGTGCCCGGATTGATATCACTACGAGCAAGAACAATAGATTTGGTCGCATCAACAGTAGTGCTCACTAGGTGAATTTGTTCACCAGGCAAGGACTGTATTAAGCCTTTTAAACGCTGAGTCATTTTTGCTGTGTTATCAACAAAGGCATAAGTTGGGTAACCTGGCTCAAGCTCTACAGCAAAAAGCTCATGATTGACATTATCAACCCAAAGTTTTTTTGGTGATACAACTTGATCTTGAAGTATTTTACTCACTTTGCCAGATTCAAGATTCAGTGCAAATACCCCTTTTGCTTCACCTGACTCAGATGCAGTGATATAAACTTTTTTACCAGTACCATCAAAAGCATGTAAATTAATATCAGTTAAGCTGGCATTAAGCTCAAACAACTTCCAGTCATCTTTATTGCTTTCTCTAATGTGGATTGTTTGATTGATATAATCATCTGTCGACAAAGACACCCTCACATGTCCTTGATTATCAGTTAGAAAAGCGGCCATTCTTGAAGGTGAGCGTGTAATTTTTTTTCGTACACCCGTTTTTACATTGACCCGGTAAACAACTGTTTTGGGCTCTTTGCTGGCATTCCATGGGATCGTATACACCAACATATGTTTTTTATCATTAACTAATGGGTCTAAAATATATGAAAAACCGTATAAAGGCGTCGCTTTTTTTAAACGGGAGCCTGTTTGCATCTCGCCTTGATAACCCACTAAATATTTACCACCAGATCCATCTGCATCGATGCCAAAGATTTCTCCGTAATATTGTGGATGGTCGGTCCAACCTTTTAAATATAACTTCTGAAGTGCTAAACGCTCATCATTAACCCATTCATAGTAGCCGACTTCAGAATTACCACTAAACTTAACTACGTTAACGATTTTATTAGTTGCCAACTCTAAGATAACAAGGCTATCTCGTCCTTCTACATCAGAAGTAAAGCTGAGGTACTCTCCAGTGGGAGAGAGTTTAACTTGAGAATATTTTGCCCCTGCACTGAATGCCTCTATTGGTATTTGCTTTGCCTGCACTAATCCACAAAAAAATGTCAGTGCAATACAGACAAATATATTTACTTTCATTACAACTCCTTTTGAATATAGAAGAGACCTATATTCACTCTTTTGAAGATATACATACTTCTCAACTAATATAGTTGATGCATTATAATAGCGTTGAGAGTTTCCTTATCAAACAATTTTTATAATAGATATGTAAATACAACTAATTATAAAACCCTTATGAAAACTTTACCTTTAGCTAACAATAACAGCTAAGACACTGAAATTAAGTACAATAATAACTTTCCCCTTCATTTCTTTTTTTATGATTGAACGTGTACTTTTTGTTATGGCTGCTTTTTTATTGGAAAGCAAAGCTCACTTGATTAGCATTTGACCAGTTTAAGATCAGCACTACTAAGCAAATAAAAAGTCAGCTAAATACATATAAATAGTAATGAGGAAAAAATGAATATAAGAGCACTGACATTAAACTGCTTATTGGGTTCAATTACTCTGATGACCTATCAAAGTATAAATGCAATATAAAGAATCGAAGTAGTAGGACACCAACCTGAACCTATGCCAACTTTAAACCCTTGGGACTTCGGTGGTGGTGACTCCGGTGGTAACAGCGGAGGCTGGAGTGGTGGAGCTGGTATTGGTGGTTCAGGCACGCCCCCTCCACCACCCAAAAAACAAGCCGATGAAAAAAAGAAGAAATGCTTGGCCGACATTGATTCTCAAGAGACTTGTGTAAAAAAACAAACTTACATAATTGAGCAAACAAGCGTTGCTTGTAAGACTGGAGCATTATTAACTGAAGAGTTAAATGCACCCGTAGGCATTTTTCTTGATGGGGCATTTAAGTTAACTAAAAATTACTTTTGAATCATATAAATAGCCACTATTCAAGAAAAATTGCAAACCAGAAAAAAGCATGTGCTAAAGCATAATAGATGAATGTATAGACGCATGTATGCGTCTATACATTCATCTGATTTAAAATAATAATATGATGTAGCGAGGAAAAACATTGAATAAAAAACCATTAGCAGTCATATGCTCCTTATTAGCGCTTCCCTGCTTTTATTGGGCACACAGTATCTTTATTGCCTCTAGCGCTCACGTATCAAATGATATACCTTCGCATCAATTAAGCTATAAAGAACAGTACCAAAGTGAACTTTTAGAAGCCGAAACAGAGCTAATAAACACGACGGTATGTAATGACTACGCAAGCCATATTGAGGATATACCAAGCTGGCAATCCCAAGCTGAACAACGCATTCAACATACATTATCATCGCTACAACTTCAGGGTTTAGGTGAGCATCAGCTTGATTATATTTCAAGCGCATCTGGCTTGGGTGTAGTAAGAGGTAGAATGTTAAGGCCTGAATCGAAATATTATCAATCGATTGATGCCATTCCAAGTTACAGCAATGGTATTTTGTCTCAGCAGCAAGCTGGGGTTTTTTGGGCTTATCTTCGAAGCCAAGACCTAGCAGGACTGATAAACGCCTATCAGAAAAATCACATCCATCCGAGTAAACATGTTTCAGTCTATGACAGCCCTATTAGCTTAATATTAAAACAACTCAAAAATAGCCATAAGGGTACAATCTCTGAGCTTGTCACTAGTGGTATTTTAGTTACTTACCAAGACTTGGTCACCGCAACTGAATTAGGTATCGACTCAACTCAAATGGCCCAACTACTTGATGCAAGTGGCTTAGCTCCAAATGAGATCTGGTATGACTATGAACTAGATCGCTATACCTCTCTAGCAAATGTTGCAATTTCCGCATTTCGCCCTGAATTAGTAGCCTTTTGGCTTCAGTCTGGCAGCCCAGCAATTGCTGATCCATTTGCTGATAACGCCCTAGATATACTTTCAAAGCCCCCAACAGACAAAGCCGAACATATAGAGCTTATCATCCGCTTACTACTCGAACATGGCGTTCGCCCTTCTCATGTTAGCAGTAGTCAGCAACTACATAGTTGGTTATCGGGCGAAACCATTGAACTATTTAAAGCTCAGCTTCAACCTACTGAAGTGTCGATGCCAAGCGCTTGGCAAGAGACGATTGAATCGGGTATCACGTCATTATACAAAGCGGTGTTATCAGACCTAGTCGCTCCTGAAAACTTATCAAGCACACACCCCTGCTTTCTTTCTGTCGGGAGAGTAAAAACACAGCTAGTGTTTGACCGTGGTTATGCGTATGAACACCACAGTGATTTGCAGCAACAAACTGTTGATGTCAATAAGATAAGGCTATCTGCAGAAGAGTTAGTCAATGAAGTCTCTGAACAAAATAATGATCCAGATATGATTGTACGTATCTTAGGACAACAACCTGACTTACTCAATAAAACAGCTGTAGATCATTATCGCTACGAACAATTGAAAGCCCTATTAGCAGCACTTAAGGAACAACAAGCTCTATTAAGCGAAGCTGAGCTGGCTAAACAAGCCCAGTTACAAGGAGCCATCACTGAAGCCTTTACAACTGCGCAAAAAGGAAATTGGCAGCAGGCTGTCGAGCAGATGGCTCAACTAGAACCACAAATAGAGCAGCAAGAAATGCTAGACGCTTTATTAATCATGGCCATTTCAACACATGCCAGTATTGATGAAATTACTGGGTTATTAGAGAAGGGGGCACAATTAAACCCACAGACAATTTTAAATTTAGTACAAACCCAAAATCTTACTCTAATTAAGAATTGGTTAGTTATGACCTAGACTTGCACTTTGTTGACCCATTAGGGCACAACGCATTGCTCTATGCCGTTTCGCTACGCAGGCCAAAAATCATGACTTATTTACTGAAACATAAAGTGTCTGTAAAGCCTGATCCTTACGGATTAGATGCATTGGACTTTGCACTCGAGCAGGTTGAGAATGGCGCAAGTGCAATGGAATTAGTGGCCGGAAACCATATGGGCTTAAGAGATAACTTTTTTTATATCTCACAATTGCTTTATGCTGGCGCACCCATTGAATCAAGTCATAGGCAAAGAGTCGAGGCATATCAAAGTAGCAACCCGATATTATATAAAGAAATTATTTCGGCATTCCCGAGCTTTCAATTATAGTTTTATCTTAGTTTCTGAGTGGGCCATACAATAAGGTAATTCAATTTTAAAAGGTATTATTTTGGAAAATCAAAACTCAAAATCAATTGTATTAGAAGAAGTTATTAATCAGCTTGAAAAAAACAACGAACACAAGCTACGGCAGAAACTTGAAAAGATTATTATTATAATCATGGCTGTTTTTTGCTACTACATTGGCATCCAACATAACTATTTATTTGATCAAGCTCTGTTTTTATATCTAACCATCCTTGTTGGGTTTTTATATTGGAAGCATGAGCAACAGCAAGCTTCAATAAAGCTCATCCTCAAAGCACTCAAAGAAGTTAAATAGTTTTACGAATGCTAACTTTTCGACTGGTTAGCAATCGAGGTAAGTATTCTTCGCTTCGCGAGAAACAAGGTAATACGTAAAAGGCCAGTGATTATCGTCACTGGCCTTTATAAACCCTTCGTTTATTCTTGTTCAGAACAGCTTTATAATTAAGATTGTGCCAATGTATCGCTTATATATTGATTCACTTGCTCTTCTAACACAAACAGTGGTACTGAACCGTGGCGTAAAATCTGGTGATGGAATTCACGAATATCAAACTTATCACCTAAACGTGTTTCTGCTTCTTTGCGTAAGCGCTTAATCGTTAACTCACCAATTTTGTACGACAATGCCTGTCCTGGCCATGAAATGTAGCGATCTGTCTCTGTTTTCACGTTATGTAAGGATAAAGCAGTGTTGTCTTGCATAAACTTCATAGCTCTATCTCGGCTCCAACCAAACATGTGCATACCGGTATCAACCACTAAGCGTGCTGCGCGCCACATTTCGTAAGTTAAACGACCAAAGTTGCTGTAAGGGTCTTGGTAGAAACCCGCTTCTAGACCTAAATACTCTGAATATAAGCCCCACCCTTCACCAAATGCCGAGATATACGCATTTCGGCGGTAACTTGGTAAATAATCTAGTTCTGCATTTAAAGCGATTTGTAAGTGATGCCCTGGTACTGACTCATGCAATGTAAGCGCTTCTAAAACATACAGTGGACGCTTATCAAGTGCATAGGTATTTACCCAATAAAAACCTGCTTCATCGTCTTTGCGTGCACCTGAATATCGACCTGTTGTGTACTTAGGCGCAATGCTTGCTGGTACTGGCGCAACACCATATGGACGACGTGGTAATGTGTGAAACAATTTAGGCAATTGTGCATCCATTTTTTTTGCAATGAAAGACGCTTCTTTTAACAGTTGCTCTGGCGTTTTGGCATAAAACTGCGGGTCGGTCCGCAAGAAATGCACAAACTCGGCGAAACCACCTTTAAACCCAACTTGTTCTATTATTTGCTCCATTTCTGAACGGATTCTCGCAACCTCTTGTAAACCTAGCTCATGGATCGCTTCAGGGGTCATACTCGTAGTGGTGTAATGCTGAGCGCGATTAGCATAGAATGATTTGCCATTCGGTGTACTACTAATGCCAATCTCTTTACGCGCTGCTGGACGATACTCTGTTGTGAAGAATGTGAAATAGTTCTGGTACGCAGGAATAACCGACTCTGACAAGACTTGTTTAGCCTGCGCCTGCAAAGCCTGCCATTCAGCGTCATTTAATTTTGCAGTATTTGCTTTAAATGGTGCAAAAAACTCAGACTCTTCGATATTTTCTGGAATATAAGCAGAAATCGACTCTTCATAACCAAGCAGTACGGCCTGTGGCTGAGTGAAGCCGACTTTCATCCCTTCTTTCATCCAAGCAATATTTTGCTGAAAAAACCGAGGGACTTGTGAAAGGCGTTTTAGGTATAGCTCAAAGCCTGCTTTCTTACTGAAGTCATGCCCTCGAACCATAAATGACAGACTTGAATGAAAGCCATACTCAGAGGTCAACGGCATGTAATGTGCATTAAATTGATATTCGTCAACCTTATTCTGCACCTGAGCACGAATAATGGTGTGGTTGATTTGGTTGTCACTACTTAATCGCGACACATCAATGCGATCTAACTGCACTAAAAAGTTGATTCGTTGTCTATTCTGCTCTGCCAACGCCGCCGCTGATAAGTTTGGTAATAAATACTCTGAATTTAAATCTTTGCGAGAATAAGGGCTAATTTCGCCGCGGTAAGTTTCTATTTGCTGAGTTAGTTGCGTGAACTGAGTGTCTAAAGACTGACTAGTAAGTTGGCAGCCCGATAGCGCTAAAGTGACCGAAAGGACACATGCACTTAACAAGCGAGTTGGTCGAACATTTTTCACTTTTTTATCCTGTAACTGATTTATGACTACCATATATATCTTAAAAGTAATGATGCAATAAATTGCGACCAGCTTAAACAAGCAGCAAGATCAACCCTCGCTTTGTTCTCAAGTTAGAAACCCATACTTTTTGCTCGTATTTCAATCAAAATATCCCTCTTATCGTTATATTTACTGCTTTGAAGCATTTTTTTCTTTGCAAAAAACCAGAAAAAAAGTAGTCTGGGACGGTTGTGATGGATCACAGTGTTTCATAGGGAGGTTGCTAATATTTTGTTTGATTTGGTATGCGGTAGTAACATCATGTTTCATGATCCAATGGTAATAGCTCAAGAGAAAATGACTAAGGTCTGCGTGTTCTTAGAGCAGCACAATTTACCCCCGACTCCGCTCAATTATCAAGTCGCTTACACTTACATTAGCAAGTCTCATAACGAACTCAATCAAACCTTAGACTATGCCATTAGGCAAGGCCACAACATCGATAGCATCTTCGTCGAGCAGCTGTATTTTGAGCACCTAAATCGCAGCCATGATATGGAAGCAACTATGCTAAAAAATGTTGATGGTGTGGTAACCAATCTCGCTAATTCAGCGCAACACTCTCAGCGTAGTATTACCAATTTTGCAGAGCAAGTGAGTATTTGCGTCAACAGCTTAGATGAACACAATATTGCAAAAACTAAGCATGCTCTGACTCAGCTCGCCAAACACACTGACGTGATCCTTCAGCAGCATAAAAAGTTTAAAGAAACTCTTCAGAAAACCCGCTTAATGCACCGTGAAGCGAGACAACAACTTACTAAGCTGCGTAAAGAGCAACTAATTGATGTGCAAACTGGTTTATATAAACGCCATTACTTAAATCAACAAGCGCAACTGTGGATCACACAAGGTAAGCCTCTGTGTGCTATCTCAATTCAGATCAATAACCTGCATGAGTTTTCTGAAGATTTTGGCGACCTAGTTAGTGAAGTTGTTCTGAATCGTGTGGCGAAAAAGATTCAAAAATATGTATTTGAAAGTGGCTTACCTGGTCGCACTGCGAAAGATGAGTTTGTCGTATTGATGTCTGATATAGAACCGGAAACGGCGAATATCATTGCTGAAAAGATCCGTGTCGGTGTAGAAAAGCTTAAATTTGTCAGCTCAAAAAGCGACAAGAACTTACCAAAAGTTGACTTATCTTTCGGCATTGCTAAACGTAACGACGAAGAGAATTTTAATGCACTAGCGCGTAAAGCAACGCATGCAGCACACAAGGCACATTCACTCCAACAATCCGCTTTTATTGCGCTGTAACAAACAAAACCTAAATTTACAGAAACAAGCGCAAATTCATCTGTTATAAATTGCACCTCTTAGCCGCAATCAAGTACACTATGACTTGAAATTCAACGCCAAACAATTAGAGAAGCTAAGATGAAAGAGTCGCAACACAATACTACTGACTTTGGTTACAAAACCGTTGATCGCGAAGCAAAAGCCTCTATGGTTGCCGATGTATTCCATTCCGTTGCGGCCAAATATGACATCATGAACGATCTTATGTCGTTTGGTATTCACCGCCTTTGGAAGCGCCAAGCCATTGCTTGTGCAGGTGTACGTAAAGGTCATCGCGTTTTAGACTTAGCAGGCGGTACTGGTGATTTAACTGCAAAGTTCAGCCAGTTGGTTGGTGATACAGGTCAAGTTATCTTAGGCGACATTAACGACTCTATGTTAAAAGTGGGCCGTGACAAACTCCGTGATTTAGGCTTAGTGAGCAACATTGAATATGTGCAAATGAATGCCGAGGCACTGCCATTCCCAGATAACAGTGTCGATGTGATCACCATCGCATTTGGTTTACGTAACGTTACAGACAAAGACGCAGCACTTCGCTCTATGTACCGCATTCTTAAGCCGGGTGGTCGTTTATTGGTATTAGAATTTTCTAAAACAGATAATGAAGCACTTTCAAAGCTGTATGATTTCTATTCTTTCAATATCTTGCCAAACATGGGCAAATTGGTTGCCAATGACAGCGAATCTTACCGCTACCTTGCTGAATCTATTCGTATGCACCCAGACCAAGAAACACTGAAAGGCATGATGGAAAACGCGGGCTTCGAACAAGCAACGTATCAAAATATGACAGGTGGCATCGTCGCATTGCACCGAGGCTTTAAGTACTAGGAACGACTATGCTGACAACGCTTGCCTGCGCAGCCATTGAAAATGCGCTTAATCTGCTTTTAGACAAAGAGCCTAGCTTAAAGCTAGCACTTGAACAGGTGAAACATCAAACCTTAGCAGTTGAAATTAGGGACTGGCATACAACCTATGCGCTCACTTTCACTGGCAGACAGTTTATGCTGTTCAACAATCACCAAGAGCAAGCAGAGTGTAAGATCAGCGCACTTTTAGAGACCCTGCCAGAACTCACAGATCCCAGTGTCATGACACAACTTATTCGTCAGAACAAACTGGATTTAGAAGGTGACTTGCACTTAGCACAGGCTTATAGCGGCGCTTTTGCCAAGTTAGACATTAATTGGGCTGAACATCTATCTGCTTATATCGGTGATGCCCCAGCGCAACTCATCGTCGAAAAAGGCCAACAAACCAAAGCGTGTTTAAGTCACAGTGCCACAACCTTTGCGGGCACTTTCACACAACTTATGCAAGATGAGCTGAAAGTGGCGATTCATCCATTGGAATTGCAACAATTTAAACAACATACACGCGCTATTAAACAACATGCTGCGCAACTCGAACAACGTATTGAACAACTTTTAAATCGCTAAGGGAGCTATTTTGTCTGCATCGCGTTTGTATCATATTACAAAAACCCTTCTGCAATACGGCCTTGATGACCTCATACCGAAAGACAAATTCCCTTGGTTTGCAAAAGCCGCCAGAAATAGCTTATTTTGGCTGCAAAATCAGCATAAAGATAAACCTCTGGGGTATCGCCTTCGCCTAGCCCTGCAATCTCTTGGCCCAGTTTGGATCAAGTTTGGGCAAATGCTGTCTACCCGCCGCGATTTGCTGCCTGATGATATCGCCCGTGAACTTGCGCTACTGCAAGACAAGGTCGAGCCTTTTGAAGGCCATAAAGCACAAAAGCTGATTGAACAGGCTTTAGAAATTAATAGCATAGACGAGCTTTTTACTAATTTTGAGCAAACTCCATTGGCGTCTGCGTCAATCGCCCAGGTGCATACCGCAACCCTGGAGCTTGAGTCAGGTACTCAGGATGTCGTAATTAAAGTCATTCGCCCAGACATCGAAAAACAAATTCAAGCCGATTTATCTTTAATGGCGCAAGTTGCGAAGGTCATCGTCAAGTTTATTGGTGAATCGCGCCGCCTACGCCCTGTAGAAGTGGTAATAGAATACAAGAAAACCCTATTAGATGAGCTCGACCTGCAACGTGAAGGTGCAAATGCACTACAATTAAGACGCAACTTCTTAGACTCTGATGCACTATATATTCCTGAGGTATTCAGTGATTACTCACGTAAAAATGTGTTGGTGATGGAACGCATATATGGCATACCTGTATCAGACATAGATGCCCTTGAAGCACAAAATACTAATTTAAAATTACTCGCTGAACGTGGTGTTGAGGTCTTCTTTACTCAAGTATTCAGAGACAGTTTTTTCCATGCCGATATGCACCCTGGTAATATCTTTGTCTCGCGCGAACACCCTGAAAATCCGAAATATATTGGTATCGACTGCGGCATCGTCGGTACTCTTAATAAAGAAGACAAGCGCTACTTAGCAGAAAACTTTATCGCCTTCTTTAACCGCGACTATCGCCAAGTCGCTCAGCTTCATGTTGATTCAGGTTGGGTGCCAGCAGATACTTGTGTTGAGGAATTTGAATTTGCTATTCGCACGGTATGCGAGCCTATTTTCAACAAGCCTCTTGCTGAAATTTCATTTGGTCATGTGTTGGTAAATCTATTTAACACAGCACGTCGCTTTAATATGGAAGTACAACCACAGCTGGTATTGCTGCAAAAAACCTTGTTGTATGTTGAAGGCTTGGGTCGACAGCTCTATCCACAACTCGATCTTTGGCAAACGGCGAAACCTTTCTTAGAAAATTGGGTCAAAGAGCAAATAGGTCCTGTCTCAGTATTGAAACAAATATATGCTAACTTACCATTTTGGGCAGAAAAGTTGCCTGAACTACCAGATTTAGTCTATCAAAATCTGAAACAAAAAAAGCAGCATACCATGCAGCCTATTGTAAGCTCTCAAAAGCCTATCTTATTGGGAATGCTGGCTTCTAGCTTGTTAATTGTGTCTGGCCTAAGTTTTTTAGCAGCAAAGACAACCTTGAGCACTATTACCCTAATTGCGTCAATTGGCGCATTTCTAGCTTCATGGCGTAAAACAGGGTGATATTTTGCTCACTGAGCGTATAATCAATTTTTATTTAATATTTCATACGGAGTCATTATGGGTGTAGGTGGAATTAGTATTTGGCAACTTCTGATTGTTTTAGCGATCATTGTGCTTTTATTTGGTACTAAAAAACTACGCGGCATTGGTGGCGATTTAGGTAATGCAGTAAAAGGCTTTAAAAAAGCCGTTGCTGATGAAGACCAAAACAACAAACCTGAGCAACTCAAAGACAACAGCCAACAGCAAACCCAAGCAGCTGAAGAAAAGCAAAAAGATAAGGTTTAACCCTTATGGGTATGTGGGAATTAGTGGTCGTCTTGATTGTTGGCCTCGTTGTGTTGGGTCCTGAACGCCTGCCCGTCGCAATTAGAACTGTCAGCCGCTGGGTTAAAACTATTAAATCAGTGGCTAATTCTGTTAAAGCAGAAGTCAATGAAGAGCTGCGGATCCATGAGTTGCATAACAACTTAAAAAAGGCTGAACAAAAAAATATGAAAGACTTAGCACCTGCTCTGAAAGAGTCTGTTGAAGAACTCAAAAAAGCTGCTGAGTCAGTGCAGCACAGCTATAAACAACCCGTTCAACAATCTTCGGTTGAACAGAAAAACGATAATCAAAAATAACGAGCACCCATTATGTCCGAATCGCTTCAAAGCGGGTTTATTGGCCATTTAATTGAGTTGCGTAATCGCTTAATGAAAGCGTTACTCAGTATTTTATTTATATTTATTGCCTTAGTTTACTTTGCTAACGACATTTACGCTTTTGTCGCTGATCCGCTTGTACAGAGCTTGCCTGAAAACAGCACCATGATTGCAACCGATGTGACGGCCCCTTTCTTTGCACCATTCAAGTTAACTCTATTTATATCCTTGTTTGCTGCCATCCCTTTCATTTTGCATCAAGTTTGGAGTTTTATAGCACCAGGTCTTTATCAACATGAAAAGCGCATGCTGATCCCCATTTTGGTATCTAGTATTGTGCTGTTTTACTCAGGTATTGCTTTTTGTTATTTCGTTGTGATGCCTATCATTCTTGGCTTTTTTACAAGCATAGGCCCAGAGATGATGACGCTTTCTCCCGATATCAGTAGCTATTTAAGTTTTATCTTAAAATTGTTTTTTGCTTTTGGTGTCGCATTTGAGATCCCTGTTGCCATCATGCTGTTATGCTGGAGTGGTGCAACAACAACACAAAGCTTGCGAGAAAAACGCCCTTATATTGCTGTCGGAGCATTTGTTATTGCGATGTTTTTAACACCGCCAGACGTGCTGTCACAAACTTTACTCGCATTACCTATGCTATTTTTATTTGAATTAGGTCTTATATTAGCCGCTTTTTATACAAAAAAAACAACTGAACAACAGGAAGAAAAGCTATGAAAAAAATACTAATCGCAACGCTTTTGCTGCTCTCTACGTCAAGTTATGCATCTCAGATTAATGTGCAGGCACTTGAGGCGTGTAGCCTAGTAGAAAACGACTTAAAACGTTTAATGTGTTATGACAAAGTCATCGCCGGCAAGAAAATTTCTCAGCCAATAACGAAAGTCGAAAAAAATAAACCGACTAAAGCCCCTAAAGTAGTCGAAAAGCCTCAAAACAAAGCCAATGAATTTGGACTAGAAAAAAGCAAACAAGCCGCAGCCAAAAAATTAGATGAAATCCGCTCAACAGTCACCATTCTATCAAAAAACACACAAGGACAACGTACCTTTACTTTAAGCAATGGCCAAGTGTGGAAGCAAAAGAACTCTGAGCGCTTTACCGCCAAAAAGGGAGATGAAGTGGTGATCATACGTGGTATCTTCGATTCTTTTAGAATGAAAAAAGCAGGTACTAACCGTCAAATTCAGGTTAAACGAATCCAGTAATGCATAATCGTTTAATCGATGCAGGTGTCAATTTAACCAGTAGTCAATTTGATAAAGACAGGTCCGAGATGCTTGAACGTGCTGGTGAATTCGGCATAGATAATATGTTGTTGATTGGTTGTTGTCTTAAATCTAGTCATGAAAGCCTTTCACTTGCCAAACAGCATGGTTATGTGAGTACAACTGGGATCCACCCTCATGACGCGAAAGATGCACCAGTAGATTTTGTTGCGCAGCTCCGTGCCTTGACCGAATACCGAGAAGTGGTGGCAATTGGAGAATGTGGACTCGATTTTAATCGCGATTTCTCTCCTCGTGATAGCCAAAATACTGTTTTATCGCAACAACTACTTCTTGCTCAACAGCTAAATATGCCTGTATACCTTCATGAAAGAGATGCCTTTGATAGTATGCGCGTGCAGTTAGAGCGTACTTCAGTCAAAGGCGTGCTGCATTGCTTTACCGGAGATCAAGACGCGCTCAAATACTATTTAGACTATGGCTTAATGATTGGTATTACTGGCTGGTTATGTGATGAGCGACGTGGTGAGCAACTGCAAAAATTATTACCTTTGATACCCGATGACAGGCTCTTGCTCGAGACTGACGCCCCTTATCTGTTGCCTCGTAGTTTAAAGCCTAAGCCAAAGTCTCGCCGTAATGAGCCTGCTTTTTTACAAGAAGTTGCGAAAGTTGCAGCTAAACTAAGAGGGCAATCAATCGAGCATATTTCAGAGATCACACGCATTAACTTTCAGCGTTTATTTTTGTCTGATAGGAGAAAGTAATATGCGTATCTTGCTGTCATTTATATTATTTTTAAGTTCATTTTTCAGCGCGGCATCAGAAGTAGGCAATGACTTCCGTTATCAGAAGCAACTGCCATACGCTTTTACATTAGATGACAGTAATAACCTCAAACAACTTATTGAGAAAAACGTTAACTGGACAGATGAAGCAACAGAGCCTCTTAACTTAGGCAAAACCACAAAACCGCTATGGCTTAAAGTCTCTCTTAAGAATATCTCTGATAGTGATATCGACTTGTTATTAAGTGTCGATAATATCTTGCTCGATAAAGTCACTGCCTATATTGCCACACAAGACAACTCGATTATCACTCTCGCCTTAGGCGATGCACAACCGCTTGTAAAAAGGCCAATAAAACACGAGGCGCAGCTAGTACCAGTTAAACTAATCGCACAACAGCATGTTATTTTGTACTTAAACATAGAACATTCAGGTGCTATCAATGTGCCTTTAAGCCTGTGGCACCCCATTGAATATATAAAGTACAAAAGCAAATTCAATCTAATTTATGGTATTTTTGCAGGTTTTATTATCGCCCTAGCACTAATGCATTTAGCGCTGTTCTCATTTACCAAAAAATCTTACTTTCTTTACGCAACTGCATTTGTGAGTTTACTTTGGCTACTCAATATTCACCTCTACGGCTTTAGCTATCGCTATCTGTATGGCAATTGGCTGTGGCTGCAACAATACGCACAACCCTTACTGATCCTGCTATCGAGTAGCGCATTAATTCCTTTATTAAAACCCTACATCAAGGTGCCAAACTTCGAAGCATTGCTTTCGTCACCTAAGCGATATGCGTATATTGTGATTGCTATACTCTCTCTTGTTATAGGCCTACTGCCAATTGATATCGCTTTAGCATCAAGCTATACCCTTAGCTTTATTGTTATTACTGCACTTATGATGATATTTATTGGCCAATGGGTTATTTATAAACAGCATGCCTCTTATTTTATTGTCATGTTTACTTTCATGTTATTCGCATTAATGCATCAAGTCAGTTTTGAATTAGGCTTCCTTTCTGGGCCACAACTAAGTACCCCAGTCAGTTATTTTTGTTATTTTATTGTGAGCTTAATTCTTAGCTTTGCCTTGGTAAGACAGTTTATTTCTGAACGAGATCTTGAGGTCGAAGCCCAACAAGCTAAATTAGCACATAGCCAAGCTCAAGATACTCTGCTTAATGAAAAGCTTAAACTTCAAGAACAAACACAAGCAGACTTAGAAGCACTTGTTGATGAACGCACGTTCGAATTACAGGTCACTTTGCGAGAGCTTGAAGATAAAAATCGTGAGCTTGAACAGATCAACATTGAAGATCCACTCACTAAAATCAAAAATCGTCGTTATTTCGATAAACGCCTTCAAATGGAAGTAAGACGCTCAAGGCGAGAACAAAGTACATTGAGCGTCGTGATGTTAGACATTGATCACTTCAAAAGTATTAACGATACCTATGGCCACTTAAGTGGCGATAAAGCCATTTGCGCTGTTGCAGATATCATCAACTCACATTTACAACGCCCGTCAGATGAAGTCTTTCGTTATGGCGGCGAGGAATTTGTCATGTTACTGCCGAATACCGAGCTTGCAGGCGCACAAAAAATTGCCGAGCAGATCCGTAGTACCGTTGATAAATTCCAACTAAAACTCGATAAAGCAATTGTCAATCTAACGCTCAGCGCTGGCGTTTATAGTGCCGTTGCTGTCGACCCTAAATCACCACATCTTTATAACGACTTTGCTGACAAGGCCCTCTATGAGGCTAAAGAGCAAGGTCGGAATCAAGTTAGAATCTATCAGCCTTAGGAGAATAGAATGGCTCAATCAGGATTAGATTTATTTCCTTATACTCGCATGCGTCGCATGCGTCGTGATGACTTCTCTCGTCGCCTGATGAGTGAAAATCAGTTAACCGTGAATGACCTGATTTATCCAGTTTTTGTACTTGAAGGGAAGAACCGCCGTGAGGCCATTGAATCTATGCCTGGCATTGAAAGGTTATCTATCGACTTGCTCGTAAAAGAAGCAAAAGAATTGGTAGAGCTCGGTGTACCTGCTATCGCGATTTTTCCGGTAACACCTGCTGATAAAAAGTCACTCCATGCAGAAGAAGCCTATAACCCAGAAGGATTAGCACAGCGAACAGTTCGTGCCTTAAAAGCTGAATGCCCAAGCCTTGGCGTGATTACCGATGTGGCACTTGACCCATTTACGACACATGGTCAAGACGGCATCATTGATAATACGGGCTATGTGATGAACGACATCACCACAGAGATCTTAGTAAAACAAGCACTGTCACATGCTGAAGCGGGTGCTGATGTGGTAGCCCCTTCGGATATGATGGATGGCCGCATTGGTGCAATTCGTGAAGCGCTTGAAGCTGAAGGTCACATTCATACACGTATTATGGCTTATTCTGCGAAATATGCTTCAAGCTACTATGGTCCATTCCGTGATGCAGTAGGTTCTGCTGGCAACTTAAAAGGCGCTGATAAAAAGAACTACCAAATGGACCCTGCAAACTCAGACGAAGCTATTCGTGAAGTAGCGTTAGACTTGCAAGAAGGTGCTGACATGGTCATGGTTAAGCCGGGAATGCCATACTTAGATGTAGTTCGTCGTGTAAAAGACGAGTTTGGTGTACCAACTTTCGCTTATCAGGTAAGTGGTGAATACGCCATGCATAAAGCGGCTATTGATAACGGCTGGCTTTCAGAAAAGCCATGTATCATGGAATCGTTGCTGGCCTTTAAGCGTGCCGGCGCTGATGGCATCCTTACTTACTTTGCTAAGCAAGCTGCCATTTGGTTGAATGAAAAGTAGTCTCATTTAGTTCAAAGAGTGAGCTAGAGTTCTCACTCTTTTACATCATTTTTAATTAACATTTTTTCATTTTTCTGTAACATACCCCATGTACGCTAATGTCCCTATTTAGCGAATAATCAAAAATTACACGGGAACAAAATGATTAAAACAAGCTTAAAACCTCTTGCTCTGCTTGTTGCAGTGGCAACGTCATCTGCACATGCAACACCTATAATTTCAGAGTATATTGAGGGCAGCTCAAATAACAAAGCCATAGAGCTATTTAACCCAACAGATGAAACAATCTCTCTATCTGATTTTACTCTGGCATACTATTCTAATGGTAAAACAGAAGCCTCTAACACTATTACATTAGAAGGTGAAATTGCAGCCAAAGGTACTTATGTAATTGCAAACAGTAGTGCATCTGCTGATGTTTTAAATAAAGCCGATCTTGACACTGGTGGCAGCTGGTATAACGGTGATGATGCAATTATTTTACGTCAAGGTGACACGGTAATTGACAGCTTCGGACAATTTGGAGTGGATCCAGGTTCGAACTGGGAAGGAAACGGCGTTGTAACTAAAGATAAAACGCTACGCCGTAAACTAGAGATCACAACTGGTCGTACCGCATTTGATGCAACGTTTGATCCGAGTGAGCAGTGGGAACAATTTGATAAAGATGACTTCTCAGGTCTCGGTGTGCATGGGGACAGTGGTGATGGTGATGGTGATGGTGATGGTGATGGTGATGTTACTCCACCAGTAGAACCTTTAGTGTGTAACGATCCAAGCACAACAATTAACGCAATTCAAGGCAGTGGTGCTGAGAGTCCATTAAAAGATCAAGTTGTTATCATCGAGGCAGTCGTAACAGCTGACTTACAAGCTGACGATCAATTAAAGGGCTTCTTCGTCCAATCTCTAGAAAAAGACGTGGATGCAGATGCAATGACATCTGAAGGTGTATTTGTTTATTACACAGATCTAGACGTAAATGTCGGTGATATTGTTCGCCTAGAAGGCTCTGTGCAAGAGTTTTACAGTGCAACGCAGATTGGCAATGTCACTCGTGCGGCTAGCTGTGGTACAGCAGATGTCAAATCAGCTCAGTTAACACTACCAGTTGCTGCTATTGATGATTTAGAAGCATTCGAAGGCATGCTAGTTAGCATCGACCAACAGCTTTATGTTAATAACACATTTGGCCTAGGTCGTTACGGCGAAGTTGCATTGGGTACTGAGCGTCTTTACCAAGGCACACAAGTTGCTCGCCCAGGTAGTGATGCAAACGCACTTGAAGCGCAAAACAAACTAAAAGAAATTCTAGTTGATGATGGCTCAACTCAGCAAAACCTTGACCCTAAATACCCTCAAGGTGGCCTTAGCGCATATAACAGCCTTCGTCTAGGTGACACTGTGAATAATATCACAGGTGTAATGGGTTACAGCTTTAACAAATATCGTATTCATCCAACGATGACACCTGAGTTTGTAAAAACGAATGAGCGTACAGAAGCGCCTGAACTAAAAGGTGAAGGCGACTTACGTATTGCAAGCTTCAACGTACTTAATTATTTCAACGGTGACGGTCAAGGTGGTGGCTTCCCTACACCTCGTGGTGCAGATAATGAAGAAGAATTGGTTCGCCAACAAGCTAAACTAGTTTCTGCAATCACTGCATTAGATGCAGATGTTATCGGTCTGATGGAAATGGAAAATGACGGCTTTGGTGAGTTTAGTGCTATCAGCGACCTAGTTAAAGCCATTAATGCAGAGACTGACAGCGAATACACTTTCGTAAACTTCAATACCGATAAAATCGGCACTGACGACATTACAACGGCAATCATCTATCGTAAGGATGTTGTTGAAGAGGCAGGCACTGCAAGTTTCACAACAACTGCTCCATTCGATTACAGTAACCGCCCACCTATCGCACAAAGCTTCCGTAAGTTAGATAATAACGAAGAGTTTACCGTTGCTGTAGCGCATCTAAAATCTAAAGGCGGCTGTCGTAGTGCCGACGGAAACAATGCTGATCAAGGCGACGGTCAAGGCTGTTGGAATGAGATCCGTACTGAAGGCGCGAACAAATTTGCTGATTGGTTAATGTCTTTCCCTACTGGTAATGAAGATGCTGATATTATCCTAGTCGGTGATATGAATGCTTACGCAATGGAAGATCCGATTGTTGCGCTTGCTGATAAAGGGTTACACAATGTAGTGAATCACATTGAGGGAGATAATTTTGGTTACTCTTATACTTTCTCTGGCAGATTAGGTAGTTTAGATCACGCTGTTGCCTCATCAAGTTTATTAGCAAAGGTGACCGATGCAACTGATTGGCATATCAACGCTGATGAGCCAATCGTGTTTGATTACAACACTGAATTCAAGTCTGAAACACAAGTTGCTAATTATTATGCAGAGCACGCCTATCGTTCTTCAGATCATGATCCAGTCATTGTAGAAATCAAAACAGTTGAAGCTCAGCCTCCAGTTGATCCACGTCCAATTGTCGAATCAGGTCAAATTTTCCAAGTCCGTGAAAATTCACAGATCGGTTTAGCGATCGGTAAATTAGTATTTACTGATGCAGACTCTGACGTATCACCTGTTAAGCGCTTTATTGTGTCGGGCACAGAACTAGTTAACATCAACGAACTTGGCTTGATTACAGTTGCTGGTAACTTCGACTATGAGTATGAAAACCGTATTCGTTTTATGGTTCAAGCTGAAGATACAGCAGGCAACTTATCTGATACTGTTGAAGTACAGATTGAAGTTCAAAACGTTGAAGACGCTGATGATGAAGATAGTGGTAGCTTAGCCTGGTTAAGCTTACTTGCGACACCATTCGCTTTCTTACGTCGTCGTAAATAGTCTGTATTTACAATAAAAAAATGCGCCTTACGGCGCATTTTTTATGAAAACTATAAAGCCAGCAAACGTTCTGCCTTAGACAAATCAGCCTCACTGACCTGCCAAGCATAAAAACGGATCACACTATAATCTCTTGTCCTTACAGTTAGCATATCTCCAAATACGCTTGAGTGAGATGAAATTGACTCAATAGACTCTTGGTGAATATATCTCACAGTAAAGCCAGTACCATAACTGATACCCGCTTTATCAATGTGCACAAACAGCTTATTCTTCTGCTGAAGCGTTGTCACGATGACGCTGCATAACATCAAGGCTAAACCCAACCATTTGAAAAGTGGAAATGTCACAAGCTCAAAATTGACGAGAGCTAAAAATAACAGACCTAGCAAGAAGCTAATTAAAAGCAAGATTTTATTCGAATTTAAATCCACAGTATGCACAACACGACTCCATTATACGTATCATACCAATTCTCAATAATACTCAATCATTTTATGGAATTAAAACTGATGCTACCGGCATTGAGTTTTTCTTCCCTCAAAGTTGATCACTTAATGATGAACATTGGTATCAAAAGCTGGTACCAAAATAGTTACACTATTTTAAGAATTGGCATAATACTCAGTCGCTGTCCCTTTTTCAACTATGTTTTATACGGAAATAGAATGAGATATTGCGGGCATAAAAAAACCGCTTGTAAAACAAGCGGTTTTTAAAATCAGATAAAAAAGCTAATTACTTAGCTGCTTTTTTCTCTTTTTCAGCTGCGATTACAGTGTCAGCAACGTTTTGCGGACATGGTGCATAGTGAGCGAATTCCATTGAGAACTGACCACGACCAGACGTTATAGTACGTAGGTGACCAATGTATCCGAACATTTCAGATAGCGGTACTTCACCCTTGATACGAACGCCCATTGCGCCAGCTTCTTGGTCTTTGATCATACCACGACGACGGTTAAGGTCACCGATTACGTCACCAACGTTGTCTTCTGGCGTGAATACGTCAACTTTCATGATAGGCTCAAGAAGTTGTGCACCAGCTTTAGGGATAGATTGACGGAATGCGCCTTTCGCTGCGATTTCGAACGCGATTGCTGATGAGTCAACTGCGTGGAAAGCACCGTCGAATAGTTCAACTTCAACGTCTAGTACTGGGAAGCCAGCTAGAACACCTTCTTCCATCATTGAACCAAAGCCTTTCTCAACTGCAGGCCAGAATTCTTTAGGAACGTTACCACCAACAACTGATGAAGAGAACGTGAAGCCTGAACCAACTTCGCCTGGCTTGATGCGGTAATCGATCTTACCGAACTGACCAGAACCACCTGATTGCTTCTTGTGCGTGTAGCTATCTTCAACTTCTTGCGTGATAGTTTCACGGTAAGCAACCTGAGGCTGACCAACAACTAGCTCAACGCCGTAAGTACGCTTAAGGATGTCTACCTTGATGTCTAGGTGTAATTCACCCATACCTTTAAGGATAGTTTCACCTGAATCTTCGTCAGTCTCAACCTGGAATGAAGGATCTTCTGCAACCATCTTACCGATCGCGATACCCATCTTCTCGTTACCACCTTTATCTTTAGGTGCAACAGCGATAGAGATTACCGGATCAGGGAAGATCATCGCTTCAAGTGTACATTCGTGCTTAGGATCACAAAGAGTGTGACCAGTTTGAACATTCTTCATACCAACAACCGCGATGATGTCACCCGCTTGTGCTTCAGTCAGTTCGTTACGCTCATCTGCTTGCATCTCAACCATACGGCCGATACGCTCTGTTTTACCAGTTGCAGAGTTAAGTACTGTGTCACCTTTCTTCATGCGACCAGAGTAGATACGGATGAACGTAAGTGCACCGAAACGGTCGTCCATGATTTTGAACGCAAGCGCTTTAAGTGGCTCATCTGCAGAAACAGTTGCTACTTCACCTGTAGGCTCACCTGTGTCTTTGTCAGTTAGAGGCTGTGGATCAACTTCAGTTGGAGACGGTAAGTAGTCAACAACTGCGTCTAGAACTAGCTGCATACCTTTGTTTTTGAATGCAGAACCACAGAAAGTTGGGAAGAAAGCAAGATCACGTGTACCTTTACGGATACAAGCTTTGATTTGCTCTAGTGAAGGCTCTTCACCTTCCATGTACGCTTCCATTAGGTCGTCGTCTTGCTCAACCGCAGACTCAACTAGCATCTCATGGTATTCTTCAACTTTGTCTACCATATCAGCTGGAACGTCAGTGATTTCGTAGTTTTCAGGAAGGCCTGTCTCGTCCCAGATGTATGCTTTTTTCTCTAGTACGTCTACAACACCAGTGAACTGGTCTTCGATACCGATTGGAAGAGTCATAACTAGTGGGTTAGCACCAAGTACTTTCTCAACCTGACCAACTACGCGGTAGAAGTCAGCACCCATACGGTCTAGTTTGTTTACGAAGATACAACGTGCAACTTCTGATTCGTTCGCATAACGCCAGTTAGTTTCTGACTGTGGCTCAACACCACCAGAACCACAGAATACACCGATACCACCATCAAGTACTTTAAGTGAACGGTATACTTCAACTGTGAAGTCAACGTGTCCAGGAGTATCGATAACGTTTAAACGGTGGCCTTTCCACTCACAAGTTACAGCTGCTGATTGGATTGTAATACCACGCTCAGCTTCCTGTTCCATGAAGTCAGTAGTTGACTCACCGTCGTGAACCTCACCAGTTTTGTGAATTTTACCAGTAAGCTTTAGGATACGCTCAGTGGTGGTAGTTTTACCCGCATCAACGTGCGCGAAAATACCAATGTTTCTGTATTTCGATAAATCTGCCATTGTTTTACTCTATTTAAAGTAGAAAATTATTCGGCGGGAGTATATCACCTCTTTCGGTGAACATCATCCTAGATATCGTCTAAAATGCAGACAATTTGCTAAAAAGTGATTTTTCTTGAAAAGAAATACGCCTCACTCGATACATTTAAATCGAATGAGGCCGAAAAGCGCTTAAATAAAAGGGTTTCTAAGGCTAGTCGCCATCAATTATGTCACCAATTGAACCTAGCACTGAGCCCTCACCTTGACGGCTACCACCTTGACTTGGTGCATGTTGAATCACTCTCTCGGCCAACCTTGAGAAAGGTAAACTTTGGATCCACACAGTGCCGGTACCCGACAACGTCGCTAGAAATAGTCCTTCACCGCCAAAGAACATACTTTTTAGACCGCTGACACGCTCAATATCAAACTCAATGCCTTCACTGAAACCGACCACACAACCGGTATCTAATTTCAATGTGTCATTGTTGAGTTGCTTTTTGATAACCGTACCGCCTGCATGCGCGAATGCCATTCCATCACCTTGCAAGTGCTCAAGAATGAAACCTTCGCCACCAAAAAAGCCTGCGCCAAGTTTACGCTGAAATGCAATGTCGACTTTGGTGCCTAAAGCCGCACACAGAAAAGAGTCTTTTTGCAAATAAACAGAGCCGCCAAGTTCAGCCATATCCAAAGGTATGATGGAACCTGGGAAAGGCGCAGCAAATGCGACACGCTTTTTGCCATGCCCACTATTCGTAAAGTGCGTCATAAATAGCGACTCACCACTTATCATGCGCTTACCAGCACTAAATAGCTTACTCATAAAGCCCTGTTCAGGCTCTGAACCATCACCCATTTTAGCTTCAAACTCAATGCCGCTTTCCATATAATTCATTGCGCCAGCTTCAGCGATAACGGTTTCTCTTGGGTCTAATTCGACTTCAACCATCTGCATGGACTCGCCGATTATTTCATAATCAATTTCATGACATCGCATTGTGTAATCCTTCTAGATTGAACATGATTGTGGCTGTTATCTTGCGCTTAAAAACACCGCTATTAACAGCCTTAAATTGTAAGCAAAGTTAAAAAACAATAAATAACCCTAAGATCAGCGCCAAGCCTATTAACGGCACGACCACAGTGAGCATAGCTAAAGGCCAATAAGCGTCTTGGTGTTTTTCGCCACAAATCGCACGTATGGTTGTCACCACATAACCATTGTGTGGCAAGGTATCTATGGCACCTGAGCTTATTGCTACTACACGGTGCAATTCATCAGCCTCAACACCCAAGTCCATATAATGTGGCGCCACCAAAGGTAAAGCGATTGCCTGCCCACCAGATGCTGAGCCAGTTAAACCGGCAATGACACTCACCGCTATCGCAGCACCAATTAGTTCATGCCCAGGGATCTGCGTCATCATCACGACTGCATCTTGAAATGCCGGGGTCAGCTTAGCCACTGCGCCAAAGCCAACAACAGCTGCCGTATTACCTATTGCAACTAAAGCGCCTGTTGTTGCTTGATTCACCGCAGCTTCAATATTAATAAAGTATTTAAAGTTAATAATAAATAGACTGATCACCCCACCGAGTAAAGCCACAATTAAGGCATTTTGCTGCAGTGCTTCATGTAAGGTAAAAGACAGCGCCAGCACGACCAACAAAGGGATCACACCCGTAATAGGATTTGGCAGCTTGTTGCGTGTTGCCTCAGGGTCATTATCTCGCGCTTCAAACTGTTCGCCTTTTGCTACGGCACGTTTAATCATATATTGCAGTAATACATATCCGAGTCCCGCCATGAATATGGCAATGATCAAACTCTCTTGCCATGCAGCATAAGGTGAAGTGCCGAGGTATTTTATCGGGATCCAGTTTTGAATCTCAGGGGAGCCTGCCGATGTCATGGTAAAAGTGACAGAGCCGAACGCCAATGCCGCAGGAATAAATCGACGAGGCAAGTTCGCATCTTTAAATAGACTGAGTGCCATGGGGTAAACCGAAAATGCCACGATGAAAACACTTACACCACCATACGTGAGCAAGGCACAAGCAAGCACTACAGCCAACACCGCATACTTCATACCCAGTTTATTCACGATATAGCGAGCAACCGCATCTGCCGCCCCACTGTCTTCCATCAACTTGCCAAACAGTGACCCCAATAAGAACATTAAAAACCAAGCTTGCACAAAACCAGCAAAACCACTCATGTAGCCCGATACAAAACCTGCCTGATCACTTATTTGGAATAAAGGTATGCCACTCGATAACGCGACAACCACAGCGCACAAAGGGGCTGAAATAAATAAGTTAACGCCCCTGAGCGTCAATACGATTAATGTAACTAACGCAAATGCGAGACCGATTGAACTCAACATAATGTCACCTGTTTGTTTTTATTTTTGTTTTAAACCAACCCGCTAATTAAACGCTCTATTTTGAAGATTGATATTACAGATAACTACACGTTAGGAGATTTTGTTGAAAAAGTACACAACATAGTATGTGAAGCGTAGTCAAAACCCTGCACAAACAAATGAGAATTATTTTCAAATGAGTGTTGACAGCAAATTAAATCTAACTGATAATCAATCTCAACAAGACTGAAGCACGGTACACAATCTTGTTTATCGACCCAGAATACGTGATGCAAACACGCTAACAATGCAGGCCAACAGCTCACATTAACACGCCCCTGTTATTGCTTGCGCTGAAGGCCAAACTTATTTTACTTGCTACATTGCTCATATCGGTGACGGTAGATATGAAACATAAAAAGCCCTGAACGGGCTTTTTTTATGTCTAAATTTTATGTTTTCATTAGAAAAGATCTAAATGAGAATTGTTTTCAAATAATCATTGACACCCATTAGAATCTAATTGATAATCAATCTCAACAAGGCTGCAGCATATTACACAATCTTGTTTATCGACCCTGAAACGTGATGCACACACGCTAACAATGCAGGCCAATAGCTTACATTGACACGCCCCTGTTATTGCTTTGACTAGCGGCCAACTTATTTTACTTGCTACATTGCTCATATCGGTGACGGTAGATATGAAAGTCAAAAAGCCCTTAATAGGGCTTTTTTTATGTCTAAATTTTATGCTTCTATAACAAAAGATCTAAATGAGAATTATTTTCAAATAATTATTGACATCCACACGAATCTAATTGATAATCAATCTCAACAAGAAGAGGCACGCTACTGAATCTTGTTTCTCAACCCAGAAATCGTGATGCACACACGTTAACAGCATTGGCCAATAACACTTTTTAACGCGCCCCTTGTTATACAGTGTTGGCGGCCAAACACATTTTACTTGCTACATTGCTCATATCGGTGACGGTAGATATGAAAAGCCAAAAAGCCCTTGATTGGGCTTTTTTTATGCCAGTAACTCTCGTATTCATCCACCTAAAAATAAATGAGAATTATTTTCAAAAAGATTGTTGACACATCCAATAATCTAACTGATAATCAATCTCAACAAAGCGAGATTGACGGCTTACTTTGTTACTTTACTCTAATTTGTTTCTCGACCCGAAACACGTGTTGCCACGTTAAAGCCATGGTAGAGAGTGAGATATCGCAACGCCCCTCGCGATATCTTCACTTTTCTCCAAACACATTTTACTTGCTACATTGCTCATATCGGTGACGGTAGATATGAAACACAAAAAGCCCT
>CAYZOE010000033.1:0-1716 GCA_964479805.1 uncultured Pseudoalteromonas sp.
CAGCAAGGGGTAAGAGAGCTTCAGCAGCAACGCATTGGCGCACTTGTACTTGAACATCAGCGTCAATCTAGAATGGCCCACGCTTTACATCAGGCAAAAACTGAAAAAGTAGAAGAGAGTAAAGAATCTAATTAATGAAGCCGTTTATTTTTCTTATTAGTTTATGTTTTTCTATAGTAGTTCAGGCTTCTGAGCTACTTTCCGCAAAACAGTTACTACAAAATATGGCAACTGCTGTGCATCAAAGAAATTTTGATGCTTCTTTTGTAGTGATGAAAGAAAAGGGCATGGAGCCATATCGTTGGTTACATGCACAACATCAAAATCAAGAATTAGAGCTGTTAAGCTTGCTTAATGGTGCTGGCCTTGAAATTGTTCGTGTTGATGACAAGGTCACTTACTTTGAGCCACAATCGACACCTTACTCAATTAAAACAGACACAATTGCTGGGCCAATCCCTGAAGTGCTTTTTAAAGACATAGCAGTGTTAGAACAAGATTATGATTTTGTTCTTGGCGGAAAAGGCCGGATCGCAGGCCGTCCTGCTCAGCTTGTACGTTTAGAATCAAAAGACAGTGGTAAATACAATTATTGGCTGTGGATTGATACCGAATCATCGCTTTTATTAAAAGCGGCTTATGTGAATCAGGCGGGTGAACTGCTTGAACAACTTCAGCTTACTCATATTAGTGTTACACCTGAGCCTGCACAACAGCTTGTCGAGCTCTTAAACAGAGAGTTCCCTGAACCAACTCTTGTTAGCGAAAATGTGATAAGCCCACAATCTCAGTCTAATTGGCAGATCGATTGGTTACCGCAAGGATTTACCTTGTTAAAAGCCGATAGACATAAATTAGATTTAAATAATGAGCTTGCAGATTATTATTTATTTTCAGACGGGTTAGTTGAGTTTTCAGTGTTTGTGCAAAGACCGCTGGCTGGTAAAAGACCGAGTGGCGCGTTATCATCAGGTGCAACAACTGTTTATGTTCACAACTCAGGTGCTTTTGATGTATCTGTGGTAGGTAAAATTCCACCTCAAACAGCGAAGAGCATTGCTGAGTCTGTAAAACGAGCTCTATGATAGAACAAACCTTGAGTGTCGCGAAAATTCGCGGCACGACAGCTTATCTTCAAGCCGAACCAAAACCAGCCTGTGAAGGGTGTAATGGTAAATGTGGTTCACAAATATTTAGCCGCCTTTTTGGTACACATAAGAAACTCTTTCCCATTGACCTTAGTGAGTCTGTTGAAGTTGGTCAAAAAATAAAACTCTCTCTTGATAACAGTCAGCTAGTAAATCATGGCGCGTGGGTTTATATGGCACCGTTAATGGGCGCATTTATAATGATGTTCATTGGCGCGCTGTTGTTAAATTTATCTGAACCATTACAGATTTTGTTTGCGTTAATGGGTGGTGTGTTGGGGTTTTTAGTAGCACGTTATCGAGTTAGTCGCATTAAACATCAAGTAAAAGTGGTAAAAATTTACCCAATTAGTTTCTCTGTGAAGCAAATAGATGGTGATTAGCGCAAATAAAATGTAAAATCTCACCCTAATATCTAATTTAATGACTTAAGAAGTTTAGAATCCAGAAATATGAAGCATATCCGTAACTTTTCTATTATCGCCCATATCGACCATGGCAAATCAACTTTGTCTGACCGCTTAATCCAAGTCTGTGGTGGTTTAACAGATCGTGAAATGCAGCAGCA
>CAYZOE010000033.1:1816-39342 GCA_964479805.1 uncultured Pseudoalteromonas sp.
GAAGAAATTGAAGAAATCGTGGGTATTGACGCGTTAGAAGCCGTTCAATGTTCAGCAAAAACAGGTATTGGTATTAAAGACGTATTAGAAAACATTGTACGCGATGTACCACCGCCAGTAGGCGATTCTGAAGCACCTCTTCAAGCACTTATTATCGATTCATGGTTTGACCCATACCAAGGTGTTGTATCACTGGTACGTATTAAGCATGGTGAATTACGTAAAGGCGATAAAATCAAGATTATGTCAACAGATCAAACACATATTGCTGATCATGTTGGTATTTTCACACCTAAGCAGACAAACACAGGAGTGTTGAAAACCGGCGAAGTAGGCTTTGTGATTGCGGGTATTAAAGATATCCATGGTGCACCTGTAGGTGACACAATTACTTTGACACAAAATGCAGCGCCTGAACGCCTACCTGGTTTCCAACGCGTTAAGCCACAGGTTTACGCGGGTATGTTCCCGATTGCTTCAGACGAATATGATGCTTTCCGTGATGCGCTTAACAAACTAAGCCTAAATGATGCGTCATTATTCTTCGAGCCTGAAAACTCAACGGCACTTGGCTTTGGTTTCCGTGTTGGCTTCTTAGGTATGCTACACATGGAAATTATTCAAGAACGTCTTGAGCGTGAATATAATATGGACCTTATCACTACTGCGCCAACGGTAGTGTATGAGGTAGAAACAAAAGATGGCGTTATTCAAATCGATAACCCGTCAGAGTTACCTCCAGTTAATGACATCATCGAAATTCGTGAGCCGATAGTGGAAGCGAATATCCTTGTTCCGCAAGAATACCTTGGTAATGTAATTACACTGTGTATTGAGAAGCGTGGTGTTCAAACTAAGATGGCTTACCACGGCAACCAAGTTGCAGTGACTTACGAGCTACCAATGGCGGAAGTTGTGATGGACTTCTTTGATAAGCTTAAGTCAACGAGCCGTGGTTTTGCGTCACTAGATTATAACTTTAAGCGCTTCCAAGCTTCTGATATGGTTAGGGTTGATATTCTAATTAACGGCGACCGTGTCGATGCATTGGCGATTATCGCGCACCGTGAAGGCTCACAGCAGCGAGGTCGCCAGTTAGCTGATGCGTTGAAAGAGCTTATTCCACGTCAAATGTTTGATATTGCGATCCAAGCAGCTATCGGTACGCACGTTATTGCGCGTACAACAGTTAAGCAGTTACGTAAGAATGTAATCGCGAAATGTTACGGTGGTGACGTGAGCCGTAAGAAAAAGCTACTTCAAAAACAAAAAGAAGGTAAAAAGAGAATGAAGCAATTGGGTAATGTTGAAGTTCCTCAAGATGCATTCTTAGCAATTCTTAAAGTAGGTAAATAACAGGACTTATTAATGGCAGGCTATTTTTCTGTATTCTTGGTGCTTTTGACTCTAGGGTCAGGCTTGATTTGGTTGATTGACCACTACATGTTCGCACCAAAGCGAAAGGAACGAATTGCGTTAGCACAAGGTGCCACGCAAACTCCTCTTGATGATGACGTGATTGCGCAGATTGCACCTGAGCCTGCCATTGTCGAGGGGGCAAAGTCGATTTTTCCGATGATTGCTGCAATCACCATTTTCCGTTCGTTTATTTTTGAACCATTTCAGATACCATCAGGCTCTATGATGCCAACGCTATTAGATGGTGATTTTATTCTGGTTCAAAAATACGCGTATGGCATTAAAGATCCGGTATGGCGTTCGCAGATGATTGAGGTCGGTGAACCAGAGCGCGGCGATATTACGGTATTTAAATTCCCTCTGGATGAGCGAATTGACTTTATTAAGCGCGTCATTGGCTTACCAGGCGACAGTATTGTTTACCGTAACCGTCAACTTTTTATCAAGCCTAATTGTGAAGCAGGTAAAGAGCGAAATGACAATTTAGTATGTGGTGAATACAACAAAATAGGCCTTGATATTGTAAACCGTGATGAGTTTATGCAAGGACCAATGCCTTTGGTAAGGTTGACCGAAGACTTACCAGATGCACAACATGACATTCTAATAAATCCACAGGCTTTAGAATCTACTGATCGCTATTATCAGCAAACTGGTACTCGCAAAGATGAGTGGGTAGTACCTAAAGACAGTTATTTTGTAATGGGTGACAACCGTAATAACAGTCAAGATGGTCGTATGTGGGGTTTTGTACCTAAAGAAAATTTAGTCGGCAAAGCTGTATTTATTTGGATGAGTTTTGATTTTGATAATGGCCCAGATAGCCTTTTACCAGGGTGGGTTCCAACCGGTGTTCGTTTTGAACGCCTAGGTAATATTCAATAAAATGAAAAGAAGTGTAGCAGAATTATATAAAAAAATAGGTTATGAATTTAGTGACGAGTCACTGCTTGAACAAGCGATGACTCATCGTAGTCACAAAGGCCAACATAATGAGCGTTTGGAGTTTCTGGGCGATTCTATCTTGAGCTACGTGATCGCCGATGCGTTGTACAAAAAGTTTCCTAAAGCTCGTGAGGGTGATTTAAGCCGAATGCGATCAACGCTAGTACGTGGACAAACTTTAGCTGAATTTGGCGTTGAGTTTAACTTAGGTGATTATCTTCGTTTAGGCCCCGGCGAATTAAAAAGCGGTGGTTTTAGACGCGAATCAACACTTGCTGACGCTGTTGAGGCAATCATTGGTGCAGTTTTCTTAGATTCAGATATTGAATCTTGTACTAAGCTTATTTTGACGTGGTATGAATCTCGTTTAGCGGCGATTTCACCGGGTCACAATCAAAAAGACCCGAAAACATTACTGCAAGAGTTTCTACAGGCACGCAAGTTACCTTTACCAAATTACACAGTGATAGACACCAAAGGTCAAGCACACAACCAGACATTCACGGTTGAATGTGAAGTGGAAGGGATGGATAGCATTATTTCTGTTGGCAGTTCACGTCGCAAGGCAGAACAAAAAGCAGCAGAGCAAGCATTGAAGATTTTAAAGAATGACGCCTAATACGCACTGCGGCATGATCGCAATCGTTGGTCGCCCCAACGTGGGTAAATCAACATTATTAAACAAAATTGTTGAACAAAAAGTCAGTATCACCTCGCGCAAACCGCAAACTACCCGCCATCGTATAATGGGTATTCATACTGAAGACAACTACCAAGCGGTCTATGTGGACACACCAGGCCTTCACATTGAAGAAAAACGTGCGATTAACCGTTTAATGAACCGTGCAGCATCTAGTTCAATTGGTGATGTTGAACTGATCATTTTTGTAGTTGAAGGCACGCTCTGGACGAAAGACGATGAAATGGTTCTAAAAAAAGTTCAAGATAGCGGACGACCGGTGCTTGTTGTCATGAACAAAACGGATAACGTCAAAGATAAAGAAGCGGTTCTTCCACATATGCAGTGGTTGAGTGAGCAGGGTAGCTTTGTTGGTATTGTACCTATTTCTGCTAAAAACGGCAAAAATATCGATTTAGTAAAAGACGAAGTTCGTAAACGCCTTCCGGCTTGTGAGTTTTACTTTCCTGAAGATTATGTTACTGATCGCTCAATGCGGTTTTTAGCTGCTGAAATTATTCGTGAAAAGTTAATGCGTTTCATGGGTGACGAACTTCCTTACTCTGTTACAGTAGAAATCGAGCAGTTTAAATGGCAAGACAATGGTGTTTGGCAAATCAATGGCTTGATATTAGTCGAGCGTCAATCTCAAAAGCGCATGGTCATTGGTAACAAAGGTGAAAAGCTTAAAGTTATCGGCCGAGAAGCCCGCAAAGACCTTGAAGATATGCTTGATAACAAAGTATTTCTTGAGTTATGGGTAAAGGTAAAGTCTGGTTGGGCTGACGATGAGCGTGCACTTCGCTCTCTGGGCTACGGAGAAGACTGATTGCATAACGACTTTCGACAAGCTTACTTGCTTCATAGACGTCCGTATAGTGACTCTCAAGCTATGCTAAGTATGCTTGTTGAAGGTGTCGGACACCTAACTATGTTGGCCAGACTCAAAGGCAAGCAATCTGTTAAACACAGTGCCCAACTTCAACCATTCACCCCGATTTTGTGTCGCTATGCAGGCAACTTCGATCTCAAGTATTTAAACCAATTCGAATTAGTAAAGAATCCACTTCCTTTGAAAGGCAAGCCACTTTATTGTGCTTTTTATTTGAACGAGCTCAGTTATAGAGTGATCCCAGCCAGTGAGCCGCAAGAATATATTTACGAGCTATATCAAAAACACCTTGAACAACTAGTAGACTGTAATGACTTTGAACCCGTATTACGTTCATATGAGTATCAATTACTTGAAGCTTTGGGGTTTGGGGTCGAGTTTTGTACGGATGCAGATGGTGATGAGATAAAAGATAAATATTATTACCAATATATTCCAGAATTAGGCTTTGTTGTTACTGATAACCCGCAATTGGGGTTTAATGGTAGATTACTTATTCGTATGGCAAATGGGGAGTTTGCAGATCCTGAAGTGCGCAAACCTGCAAAGCATTTAAGTCGATATTTATTAAAACCACTTTTAGGAAACAAGGCTTTAAAGAGTCGAGAATTATTTTTATCAAGGTAAGGCAATGAAAGAAATTTTATTAGGCGTTAACGTCGACCATATTGCAACGCTAAGACAAGCTCGCGGTACCAGTTATCCAGATCCTGTACATGCAGCAGCGCTTGCTGAACATGCCGGTGCTGATGGTATCACCATACATTTACGTGAAGACAGACGTCATATTCAAGACCGAGATGTCTATGTGATGGCAAAAACCATTCAAACTCGCATGAATCTTGAAATCGCGCTGACTGAAGAAATGATCAATATCGCGCTTGAAGTGAAACCAGCATATGTGTGCCTAGTCCCAGAAAAGCGTGAAGAATTAACCACTGAAGGTGGCCTTGATGTTATTTCACACCAAGCAGCAATCACTGACGCTGTAAGCAAACTAGAAGCTGCGGGTATTAAAGTATCGTTATTCATTGATGCAGATAAAGCACAAATTGATGCTGCAAAAGCAACCGGTGCACCTTATATCGAAATCCACACAGGTGCTTATGCTGATGCTGAAACAGACAAAGAAATGACACAAGAGCTTGAGCGTATTCGTGAAGGCGTGAAATATGCACACAGTTTAGGGATCATAGTGAATGCAGGTCATGGTCTGCATTACCACAATGTAAAGCCGATTGCTGAAATGCCTGAAATCTATGAGCTGAACATTGGTCACGCCATTATTGCACGCGCAGCGATTGACGGCCTTGAAAAAGCCGTGCGTGATATGAAACGTATCATGTTAGAAGCAAGACAAGCTTAATAAGCTTACTCTCATGTTAAAAGGCCACCCAAGTGGCCTTTTCTATGTACGCTTTATACCAATTACTTTTAGTTAGATGATCTGTTTTAAGACAAAGAAAACTTGTCGATATCACCGCTCAGGCATCCTGCTAACGCTAAGGTATCTACATTCATGAAGGCAAGGCGAAAACTCTGATATTTAGTTGTTCTCTACAATTGCTCCAGCATTGTTCTATCTTTTACACTCTTGCAGTCGTAAATAAGGTAGTTTTGACGAAGCTGGTGTCAGTTTTTACCCTTAAAATAATTGAGTATTATTGAGGATTAGTATCACTTATAAGAGGTCAATATGCGTTGGCAAACAGCGTTCTTAGAGAAACATACTCTTTTAGAAAGTTACTTAAATAATGTGCAATGTGTACTCGATTGGTTAGAGCGAGCATTAGCCCATCAAAAGGGCCCATTTTGTTTGGCTATGAACGGTGCACAGGGTTGCGGCAAATCAACATTGTCGGAGTATTTAAAGGCATACTTAGAAAGCCAGGGTATTACTACCGAGATTGTTTCTTTAGATGACTTTTACTTATCAAAAGCACAAAGAGCAGAGCGGGCTACTCAATATCACCCACTTTTTAAAGTGCGAGGCGTGCCAGGCACACACGATGTCACTTTTGCCATAGAGCAAGTGAAGCGATTTAAAAATAGTGAGGATTTTATCCTACCGCGTTTTAATAAGGCGACCGATGAGCTTTATTACAGTAATGAGTGGTTAAAATGCACAAATAAGCCCAAAGTGCTTATTTTTGAAGGTTGGTGTTTAGGACTAATGCCTCAAACTTCAGCGCAGTTAAATATGCCAGTTAATAACCTTGAAGCAACGAAAGACTCAAATGGGGTATATCGTGATCGAGTAAATCAATTTTTATCGCATGATTATCAAGCCCTTTTCGAACTTTTCGATAAATTAGTCTTTTTAAATGCGCAAAGTTTCGAGCGTATTTACAGTTGGCGATTGCAGCAAGAACGTCAGCTGATAAATCGAGCAGGAACTGGCATGAGTGACGAAGAAGTCACTGAGTTTATTCAATACTTTGAGCGATTAACTCGTTGGGGTATCGAAAGCTTGAGCGCGCAAAGCGACTTGCACATCAAGCTTGATGAAAACCGACAATTTAGTATGGCTACTTAAACTCAGTCTAAGTTAGCTAACTTCATTCAATCGTGGTTTGTTTTGACTAAAGTCGCTCAAGTTACCAACTGTCACATCAGCAATTTGCTCCAGAGCTTCTTCAGTAAAGAAACCCTGATGTCCTGTAATAAGAACATTGGGAAAACTGCTTAATCGAACGAAAAAATCATCTTGCAATATTTCTTCACTGCGGTTTTTGAAGGATAGCTCTGAATCTTGTTCATAGACATCTAGCCCCAAGTAACCTAGTTTTCTCGATTTAAGTGCTTGGACACAAGCTTTGGAATCAACGAGTGCACCACGACTAGTATTAATTAACATGACTCCATCTTGCATTTTATTGAATGCAGCATCATCAATAATATGATGAGTTGCTTCATTTAAAGGGCAGTGCAATGAAATGATATCGCTTTGAGCCAATAACATATCTAGACTAACTTGAGTATAAGAGCCTTCACCAACATTAGGGTCAAATACTAAAACTTCTGCACCAAAGCCATTGAGAATTCGGATCAGGGCTTTGCCAATTTTACCCGCACCAACTATACCAACAGTTTTTTTATATAAGTTAAAGCCGAGTAGGCCATTTAGGTCGAAGTTATCTTCTCTAACACGGTTATAGGCTTTATGCGTTTTGCGACTGAGTGTTAACATTAAGGCAATACAGTGCTCTGCAACAGCTTCAGGGCTGTAGGCTGGTACATGAAACACGGTGATCCCAAGCTTCTTAGCGCATGCTATGTCAACATTATTCGAGCCCGCGCATCTTAATGCGATACAATATATGCCCTGCTCAGCTAATAACTCTAATACAGGGCTTGATAAGTCGTCGTTTACAAAGGCGCACACAGCATGAAAGCCCAAACATAATGGCGCAGATTGCACATTTAATACTTCGCTAAAATATGAGACGCTAATATTGCTGGTATCTAATAATGCGCGTTCGAAATAGGGTTGTTCATACTTTTGCGAGCTGAACAAGGCGACTTTCATCATAGAGCTGACTCTCAATAGCTGTTTTTAGCGATTCTGGTTTAGTTCTAGGCGCATAACGTGCGACTAGCTCACCTTTTGAGTTTACTAAAAACTTAGTGAAGTTCCATTTAATTGCCCGATTTTGTACTATGCCGCGAGTATGTGTTTTTAAATAGTTAAAAATAGGGTGAGCATCAGGGCCAAGTACATGATATTTATTAGAAATATAAAAGCTTGCAGTAAAGTACTTGTTATAAGAGTCAAGTAAAGGCTCACCTGATAAAGGCTCGCTATGGCCAAATTGATCACAGGGTACAGCTAATATTTCAAGCCCATCTTTTTTATATTCTTTGTAGAGAGACTCTAATCCTGCAACTTGGTTTGCAAAGCTGCATTTACTGGCAATGTTTACGATGAGCAAGGTTTTACCTTCAAAAGTACTCATTGGAAGTTTTTTGCCATTAAGTAAATCAATAGTGTATCTATAAATGTTATCCATAATTAATACATCCAAAGCAAGTAGATTGCTTTTTATTTTTAATCCGCATGTGTCTATTTCATTTGCCATACCCAAGCGTCTTGGGTATAAAAGCTCCAATCTTCATACCCTAACAAACAAATAGGACAATTTTATGTCAATGAATGTGGCTTTTATCGGTCTAGGTGTCATGGGCTTTCCAATGGCTGGACATTTACAGAAAGCGGGTTACCAGGTAACCGTGTTTAATCGCACCACAGCCAAAGCTGAAGCTTGGGCTAAAGAGCATGGCGGTGACTTTGCAATTACACCTAAATTGGCAGCAAAACAGGCTGAAATTGTATTTATGTGCGTTGGTAATGACGATGACTTACGCTCGGTTGTGTATGGGGAAGAAGGCGTGCTTGCGGGTATGAAGTCAGGTGCTGTTTTAGTTGATCATACAACCACATCGGCAAAAGTTGCTAAAGAGGTGGCTAACAAAGCGGCAGAGCAATCAGTTGCATTTCTTGATGCGCCAGTCTCAGGAGGACAGGCCGGTGCAGAAAATGGCGTATTGACCGTTATGGTCGGTGGTGAACAATCAGTATTTTCTAAAGTACACCCTGTCATGGCTGCGTTTAGTCGTTTCAGCCAGTTATTGGGACCAGTTGGTGCAGGCCAAACCTGTAAAATGGTCAATCAAATTTGTATTGCAGGTGTAGTGCAAGGTTTAGCTGAAGGCCTTCATTTTGCTAAGCAAGCAGGTCTTGATGGGGTAAAAGTCATTGAAACAATTTCCAAAGGTGCTGCTGGTTCATGGCAAATGGAAAACCGGTATAAAACTATGCTAGCGAGTGAATACGAGTTTGGTTTTGCGGTAGATTGGATGCGAAAAGATTTAGGCATTGCACTCGATGAAGCGAGAAACAATGGCGCAAGCATTCCATTGACAGCAATGGTAGACCAATATTATGCGGATGTTCAAGCCTTAGGTGGAGGTCGTTTTGACACCTCGAGTTTATTAGCTCGCTTAGATGCGATCCACAATAATAAGTAGTTGTGGCTGAGTGAAAAAAAGGTATGTGTTTAGCATACCTTTTTTCTTTCTTAATCAGACGATTATGCGTTTTCTTTTAGGAAGTTAATGACCACTTCGTGATGGTCCTTAGTCTTAAATTTATCAAACACGTGTTTGATCTTACCGTCTTGAGATACTAAGAAACTAATTCTGTGAATACCGTCGTATTCTTTACCCATGAACTTCTTTAAACCCCAGACGCCGAACGCATCTGCAATGGCATGATCTTCATCAGATAATAAGTCAAAGTTTAATTCTTTCTTGGTTTCGAAGTTCTTCAAACGCTTGATTGGGTCTGGGCTAATACCAACCGCGACAGTGTTAAGTTCAGCAAGTTGAGTTTTTTCGTTACGCAGGTTTTCAGCCTGAACCGTACAACCAGGCGTTGACGCTTTAGGATAGAAGTAAACTAAAACTTGATTTGATTCTAGTAAGGTCTCTAGTTCAACTGTTTCGTCATTTTGGTTTTGTAAGGTGAATAAAGGTGCATTGTCACCTGCTTTTAATGTGTTCATATATATCCTTAGCGAATACGTCTTAAAATGTAATCTACATTGAGTGTGCTTGAAAGTGCTTCGAATTGTACTTTGAAATTGTCAAGATCGATCTGCGCAGGTAAATTTAATTCTAACTCACAGCGCATATGTAATTGATCGTCTTGTTCATATGTATCAGATTTTAATGATGCAATGCTGACATTGTGCTCTGCGATAAAACGCGTAACTTTACTGAGTGTACCGGGCGTATCTATTCCTGTATATTCCAAATTGTAAGCTCCAATATAATCATCTTCGGTATGTGAACTGGTACGCTTCATCATTGTAAGCAAACCGAGCTCCATTCCTTTAACAGGTAGAGTATGTTCAACACGACTAATGGCTGCCATATCGCCACTGAGAAGCATTATGAATGTAAACTCGCGACCTAAAATGGCAATACGGCTGTCGATGATATTGCAACTGCAGTCACTGACGAGTTGAGTGAGTTCACTAACGATACCAGAGCGGTCTTCGCCTATTGCAGTTAGCACTAATTGTTGGTTTGTAAATGCAGTCATTAAGTCGCCAAATTAATTTACTTGTTCTGTTGTATCTAAGTCAGAAACAGCAAGGATGTTTCTTTGCTTAAAATGCGTTTTCTTAATGCTTTATTTCGACACAACAGAACATTACATGCTTTGAATTAGCGCAAGTTGTTATGCTTGTCGAATATTTAAAGTATTCGATAATTTACTTTTTGCACTGTTCTGAGCAAAACCCATCTAAGAATTCAGACAATGTTTGTTAATATATCTCAGATTAACAAACCTTTTTCCAATGAAAAAGTCGAGCTGGAGTGTATCACAATATGCTCAATAACGCACAGTAAGTGTGGTTATCAACTTTTAAAAGCTGACCTTTCTTGTGTTTGTGTGAATAGACAAGTAACATATTGAGAATTTTTTTAGTAAAAGATTCTAAGTGATTAAAATTTATAAGAAAGTTTAGTCACAGTAATAATTTTCGCTTTTACAGTGAACCAAACTAAGCATGCCCGACTCATATAACTAAATAACAGGGTCTGCTAAGGAGAATAATCAGTGCAGTATTGGATCCCAAAAACGGTCGCGTTAGGCGTGATCCTTGGTTTATCTGGATGTAGTGTTTTCACAAATGACACCCACCACGAAAAAAACTACCGTATTAATAAAGCAGTTCAAGTTCCGGGTGAGCTAAAACAACCTTACAAAGATCCAACCTATGTTATGCAAGAAGCACAGTACAATAACGATACAGAGGCACTAGCATTGCGACCGCCTCAACAAATACTCACACTTGCTGCAGGCTCTTGGGTTGAGCAAAATGAAAAGCTCGCTAGAGTATTTTTTGATAAAAACGATGGAATTGAAGATTTAACTTCATTCATTTGGCAAGCCGTTGATTCTGTTATTACTCAAAACCAAGCTGGTTTTGAAAGCATGAACAAAAATCAAGGTGAGGCACTGACCGACTGGTATTCAGTGATTGCACCTTCTTCAAAGTGGTTTTGGCAAGAAGAGACTACGCCGTCTAAGCAAAAATATAAATTTACGGTTTCACAAAGTGAACACCAAAGAACCGCGTCGTTAAGTGCTGAACTTGTTGATTACCAAAGCGACGAAGTTGGACTGACAGATTTACTCAAACAGCAATTGGAAGTGCGTGCACTGAATCAAGTTGTTGCTGAGTTCGATTATCAATATCGTTTACTACTTGTTGAGCTTCGTAAACAACAAGGCCAGCTAGCATTAGATATGGGTTTCGATCCGAAAGGCAATGCTGCTATGGTAGCAGCTCAACCAGTTAATGTTGTAATTGCAAACCTTGCCAATGTTCTAGAGCGTCTTAATTTTACTATCATCAGTGTTGATGGTGAAAAAGACGAACTACATGTTAGATATGAAAAGCCCGAAGACAGCGTATGGGACTCAATTTGGGGTGATGAAGTGACTATACTTCCAGTCGAAGAGGGTGATTATCGCATCAAGATAGCTTCATTATCAGGTAAAGAGTCATCTGTCACATGGCGAAACAATGACGGTGAGGCTTTAGCTGCAGAGCTGTTAATCGAATTGCAACAAAGTCTAAATAAAGAAATTGGTAGCAAAGGCTTATCAATCTAAATAAGTATTATTTAAAGATCAGAAAAGAGCTCCGGCTCTTTTCTGCGTTTTTGTAGGTAAATAACAATGACAACACAACCTTTTCTACAAGATAAAGTGCATTGGCGTACTTTGTTTGCGTTTATTGTACCGTCTTTAATCGGTGTATTTTTGTTTATGACACCGGTCTCAGAAGGTGAGGGAATGACTATCCCTATTGCAAAATTAGCCAAAGAATTACAGGCTTTTGTTTCACCTTTTATTCATGCCATGATTGTGGGGGTTGTTTGTGCTACGGCTGTTTTAAGTCTAGTCGCCAAACTGTTGAAGCCAAAAGCTTTAATGCAGTTTGCGTTGTTTAAACATTTGTTTGATGTGAGTTGGATTTGGTTAGTTACCCGTGTATTGGGTGCTGTATTTATATTAATGACTTTTTTTAAAGTTGGTCCTTCGTTTATTCACGCCGAGCATACCGGTGCTTTGGTACTGAATGACCTGTTACCTGTATTGTTTTCTGTGTTTGTACTAGCTGGATTATTGCTACCTTTATTACTGAATTTCGGTTTGTTAGAGCTGGTGGGAACTTTGCTTACAAAAGTAATGCGTCCATTATTTGGCGTACCTGGTCGAAGTGCAGTTAACTGTGTGGCTTCTTGGTTAGGTGACGGCAGTGTGGGTATTTTAATGACTGCTCGTCAATATGAAGAAAAGTACTACACACAAAAAGAAGCAGCCGTTATCGGTACGACTTTTTCAGCTGTTTCAATTACTTTTTGCTTGGTTGTGATCGGCCAAGTAAAGCTTGAACATTTATTTGCGCCTTTTTATTTGACAGTATGTTTAGCAGGTTTTGTCGCTGCGATTATCGTGCCTCGATTACCGCCTTTAAGCTTTAAGAAATCAACCTATATTGATGGCACTGAGCCAGCGCACGATGCAGAAGCAGTACCAGAGGGTAAAACCTTGTTTCAACATGCGCTATGTGTAGCATTAGAGAAAGCTGAAAAAGCACCAGGTATTAAAGGCACACTCAAAGAGGGGGTGACCAACGCCCTAGATATGGTGTTTGCTGTGCTTCCGGTCGTTATGGCTGTAGGTACTTTTGCACTGATCATCGCCGAATATACGCCAATTTTTCAGTATTTAGGTACGCCATTTGTTCCATACCTTGAATTGTTACAAGTGCCTGAAGCGGCCCAAGCAGCACAAACTATCGTAGTCGGCTTTGCGGATATGTTTATTCCTTCAATTCTTGCAGCAAGCAGTATTGAAAGTGACTTAACGCGTTTTATTGTCGCAGCGATGAGTGTAACACAGCTTATTTACATGTCAGAAGTTGGCGCTTTGCTTCTGGGTAGTAAAATTCCGGTCAATATTCTTGAATTGTTCACAATTTTTATTCTAAGAACCCTAGTAACACTTCCAGTTATTGCTTTAATGGCGCACTGGTTAGTTTAAGGTGTTCAGGAAGAGTAAAGAATTTAAGCTTTACTCTTCTTTCTTATTATCTGGTTTTATCTGCTTATCAATTTTCTTTTTTAAATCATATTTAGCTGAGTATTTAAGCAGCGCGATATTACTCCAAATAATACCTAGAACACCAATAATGATAAGAATGACTTGCCAAGTCTCGAATTGAGTTGATGCCATGATAGGGCCCTTAAATCAGTTTTAAATTATATTGTTATTATAATTTCGAAACTTTCATTAAGAAACCTGGAATTCAACTGAAAAAATAAGATTTTATATATACGAGCTGCTATGATCTGCGCAGTTAAGATTAATACAATTAGCTTCAAATTTTGTGAGTAATTGATGGAAAAAGTTTTAATTTGGCCTGCACAATATCCATTACTTCTTAAAGGGCTTGCGGAGCAAAATGGGGCATTTATTCTTGATGCACTCGAGGCTTGGCCTGAATGTCAGACCTTAACCGATGAGCAAGGCGTTGAGAGTACCATTCTACCGCCAGTTTTCTATTTGATTTGGCTCAAGCCGCTCGATCCATTTGAAGCGTGTCACTTTCAACATATCGATGAATATGAGGAAGAGCACCGCACGTATACAGAAATGCTGGTTTCTCATTTCAATCAGGCAGGACTCGATCACCAAGCAATCGTTTTAATGCTCATTCAGCGTCTAGCACAATACAGTCAAATCAATGCCCAGCTTAACTGTGTTTCATCTCCTGACTTTTTCGAATTGTTGTCTGACAAATCAATGACTGATGTCATACTTTGGGCGATTCAAAATGGTGTAAGCCTGTCGCCGAAACAACTGCTTACCTGTTGGAAAAAAGAAGTTTTAAAAGAGCCTCTAGTGGCACTACTTCCAGAATGTTTAAATAGCCTTGATGAAACGACACAATATTTATTTGCTCAAAGTAACAAAGAAGAACCTGTTTTTGATTTAATGAGTCACCTAATAGATGAACATGAAGTCAAAAAGCTTACAGAACAAGCTTTGCTTAATTTGATCACCTCAGAGCATGTAAAACAAGCTGATCTGATTGAATATATTAAACAAGGTGCAACAGCTTCTTTAAAAGACGAATACGGAAAGAATGCATTTATGTATTCAATTGAGCAGGGCTTCGTGAGTATTGTTGAGCAACTAATTGATTCACAAGAACTTACTCAAAAAGACGAACAGGGAAATGGATTAATGCACTTCGCTGTGCTGTCCAACTCCTCAGCTATGATTTCGTTACTTTTTAACCATGGTTGTAAGGCAAAAATAGTGAATGAGTTCGGTCAAACACCTTATCGGTTAGCGTTGAAGCATGGTGCGTTTATCGCAAAGAAAACACTTGAACAGCATGGGGTTAAAGAACTCTCTGAAGGGGAGCAATATAATAAAATTAGGCTGGTGCATCTTTTTGTGGCAATAGCATGTTTTGCTTTTCCACTTCAGCTATCTTTATTCTTCAGTCACGACTTTGGTTATAAAAGTGAAAGCGTTTGGTTTTTTTCGATCTTAAGTATTGCGCTTGTTATTTTATCTCGGAAGATTAAAAGAGGGGCCTTGTATCCTCTTAAACGTCATCCATGGTCTTTAAAACTTCTATACGTAAAAGCTTACATGAGTACGAGTTTACAAGTAATGCTATCATTGTTTGTACTATTTACTGTATTAACGAGCTAACTCATATACTATGTTAATAAGAAACACTTAAAGTGAAAAGAGCACTAATTGATGCTCTTTTTTTATATTTAAGGCTGAGTAATATTTAGTACTAATCCTCAATATAGTTCAGTAAATAAAGAGGGAGCTAGAAAGCCTTTCTAACGTTCATCAGTGTTTTCGTGGGCTTCTTTTTCATCAGCAAGATCCTGCTTAAGTTTACGAATTCTTAGTCCCAATTCTTGACCGCGGTGTTTGGCGTAATAAGTACAACCAATAAACATTAAACTTGCAAAAAGTAGTTCTAATAGCACCCAAACCAGTTCATCAGTTGCAATCCACAATAAGGTGAAGCCATGCAAGAAGTATATTAATACTATAAAGTTTGCCCACGCGTAAGTATAAGGGTTATCTTTTATGAACCCTCTCAAGGGTAACAGCAACGGAACGATATATACAGTAAACATAAACTCAAGGCTTTGACCTTCTCTAGGAGAAAGTACAAACAACCACAGTGGCATTAAAATCAGCAAGCCTATGTAGCCTGTTAAAGCCATACTTTGAAAGCGCTTAGTTAGCGGCTTTTTTTCTATAGATGTCATTTTAATTTTTCAGCAATAGTAATAAGACGTTTTCCAACAGAGCGACAGATTTTCGTTTCTGTCTCACTGAGCATTGATATGTTTGCAGTGCCTGCAACATGACTGGCACCATAAGGTGTGCCACCAGTGGTAGTTTGAGATAATTCAGGCACATCATAAGGGACACCCAGTAACATCATGCCATGATGCAGCAATGGTAGCGACAGGTTGAGTAGTGTAGCTTCATTACCACCATGCATGCTACTTGAGGAAGTAAACACACAAGCAGGCTTGTCAATAAGCTGACCTTTTAACCAGATATCACTGGTTGTTTCCCAAAATTGTTTAGCCTGTGCTGCCATCATACCAAACCGAGTTGGCGTGCCAAATGCGAGTGCGTCACAACGTAGCAGGTCATCTTTTGAGACGACGATATCATGAGCTTCTCGTTGCTCGAAAGTACGAAGCAAAACTGTTGCCCCCAAAGCCTCAGCAGCTTCTGAAATTTCATTTGCCATGGATCTAACAGAGCCATGGCTAGAATGAAATAAAACCAGTAATGTGATCATTAAAGAATAGCCAGCACAGACTCAGGTGGACGACCAATTGCAGCTTTATCGTCTTTTACTACGATAGGGCGCTCAATCAGTTTTGGATTCTCTAACATTACTTGCTTAAGCGTTGCCTCGTCGGTGTTTTTATTCAGCCCCAACTCTTTGTAAAGCGTTTCTTTACTGCGTATAAGTTGATGCGCTGACTCAAACCCTAACTGAGCAATCAAGGTATTTAAAGTGTTTAAATCAACGGGCGTTTTTAAGTATTCAACGATTTCTGGTTTCACACCATTCGTTTCTAATAAAGCGAGCGTTTCACGTGATTTTGAACAACGCGGGTTGTGATAAATACTTACAGACATATTCGATTCCTGAATTAAATTTTATATATTTTAAGTGAACGAAGCACAGACTTAAAGTTTGGCAAGCTCTTTCTGCATCTGTCTATATTGCTTTAAAAGTGCTTTGAGTCTGGTTTTCTTGACGGTTTCCAAAGTATCTACATGGTTCAGTGCTCGTTGTATTTCATCAGCAGCCTTCAAAAAAGCTCCATAAGCTGAGAGCACACTTGCTTTAGCTTCATAATAGGCGGCTTGGTTGCCATTATTCTTATAAAGCTCAGTGAGCAACTCTTTAGCAAGTAAGTGTTCAGGCTCATCGAGTAAAAATAATTTTAGGGTTTGCTCGGCAATATCATACTGCTTTGCCTTAATCGCTGAGTTTGCATAATTTAAAGCCAAAACCTGATTATTGGGTCTTAAATTGTTATGTTTAGTTAGTACTTCTACCGCTTGTTCTGAATGCCCAAGGCTAATTAAAATATCAGTGTAAACATCTAAATAAAATAAGTTGTTAGGCTCGTCATTTAGTAGGGGTTTTAATATCTTTTCAGCTTCTTTAGCTTGTTTTTGATCTAGTAAGCTGATGGCGAGGCCGTACTCGAGATGCGTTTTACTCAGTGAGGTTGATTTACGGATTTCATTCTCAAAAAAAGCTTGCGCATTTTTGCTGTCTAACTGATATCTCGCAATGACGCGACTTTTAGCTAAATTAAAGTCTTGGCTTGGTTGTATTTGCCTTGGTTGATATTGTTGCGCTCTTAATCTTACATCTGACACTCGAGAATCAGGGAGTGGGTGAGTAAGTAAAAACGCAGGTGGTTTGGTTTGAAAACGAACTTGGTTTGACAATTTAGTTAAAAAGGCACCAGCTTGAGAGGGGTCGAATCCGGCGTTATACAAGGTTTGCATACCAAAACGGTCTGCCTCTTGTTCAGCTTTGCGACTGTGAGACAATTGACTTAGACCAGCTTGAGTAGAGCTGGCTGAGAGAATTGCCATGCCTGCATCAGGTGCAATAATGGCTGCAAGTATACCTGTCACAATGCCGGCGACGGTTAAAGCTGAATTATCTTTCTGGTGTTGTAAACGTCTTGCTAGGTGTCGCTGTGTTACGTGAGCAATTTCGTGTCCCAGCACCGAGGCAAGTTGACTTTCGTTATCTGATTGCGCAATTAAACCGGTATGAATGCCTACATGACCACCATAAAAAGCAAATGCATTGATGGCTTGATTATCGATCATAAAGAATGTGAAAGGAAAACGCACATTGTTGGCATTAGCGACTAATTTATTGCCAAGTGAGGATATGTATTCGTCTAAAACAGGATCTTGAACAATAGGTGATCCACCCCTTATCTGCATCATCATCACTTTACCCAGTGCTTTTTCTTTATCTATGGGGAGTACTTCTAAAGCAGATGAACCTAAGTCGGGAAGTTTAAAGTCTGTTTGGGCGTTTGAACTACTTGAAAATAGTAGCATAGTGCTGAGCAAACCACTCAGCAATAAGCTTTTGAGCATGTTATTCCTTATTGCCGCTTAGTCCGAGCATGATTTGAGCTAAGTCAATTTCATCACTACACATACGGCTGTCTTTTTCGCACAGTTGATAGAATTCTTTAATTGAGACCCCTTTAACTGTAACAACGTTCATTTCTTTTTTCAGATAAGTAATAATTTTATGTACTACTTTATGAGAATGAAGGATAAGGGCTTTGTCAGCAAAATCACCACGGTCAAAATAAAAAGCAATGAACTTATGAAGTTGATTGAAGCGTAACAGCGTTTTCATCGAGTTAGGGTCCCAAATATAAAAATCTAGAAACTTATTCTCTTTAATCAACATATCCGTTTCTAAAGGTTTATCTTTTGCGTATGGGATTGCCCATAACTCAAAACCGCGGTCAGTAAATACCTGGTTAATGGCTATTTTAGGTTTATTGTCACAAAATATAGTGCCATTATCGTCCTCATAACCGTCTAGTCGAGTTAAATTCCAGTTACGCTTATTAATAAGGCGAGTTACGGCATTATCAAACCCATGTTGAAAAAGTCCGTCACTTTCGCTGACAGAAGACGCAACTAAATGATAGAAAGGCGGCAATTCCCCCCAGTTAAGCTGCTTCTTATACCAGTTGATGTCTTTAAGTGTCGGATTATCAGGTAACTTTGCTTTATTGTTAACTCTTGCCATAAATACACGAAAAAAAGTAAGACTATTTATAGAATAAACGATTGTGGCTGAGCTATCTACTTTGTAGATGGTTCTGTGCAATTTTTTAATGTTACACTGTGCGGAGTAAATTTTGGTAAAGCGTTTATGTGTTTAACAATTGATTTAAGTACTTATCAGTGCCCACAATTATTTGTGCAATTTAAAGTTAAATTAAAGCAGGCACAATCAAAGAAACAATCCGTATGTTTTATTTATGAACAAAAGCAGCTGATAAATGACATTCTAGCTTTCTTAGAAGCAAAAAAGTTTAGCTATACTCAGCATTATAATGCGAAACCTTATCCTTATATAGAGGTGAATTTTTAATATGTTTGAACTTGTTTCAAAGTGGTACAAGAATAAATTCTCTGATCCTAATTCTGTCACGCTACTGTTTATTGTGTTGGGGCTGGCTATTTCACTTTACTTATTTGGTCCGTTCATTCTTCCTGTCTTGGTGGCTTTAGTCATTGCATACTTACTAGAGTGGCCAGTTGCTAAAATTGAAAATGTTGTAAAAAGTCGTGTGCTAGCGACAAGTTTTATTATTTTACTCTTTTCTGGTGTGTTGCTTACCATGGCTTTAGGGCTTATACCTGTATTGTGGCAACAACTGAGTAATTTATTACAAGAAGCGCCAGCGATGTTAGAAGAGGGTAAAGACTTGCTTTTACACTTACCTGAGCAATACCCAACACTTATCTCTGGTGAACAAGTTAAAGCATTAGTTTCCAGTACAGAGAACAAAATACTTGAAGCCGGGCAAGTTATCTTATCGTTTTCATTAACTTCTATTAAAGATATTGTCGCTTGGATGATTTACTTAATCTTAGTACCTTTACTGGTTTTCTTCATGTTGAAAGATAAAGATGTATTAACAAAAAGTATGTCTGTATTGGTACCTAAAGATAGAAGACTTATCCAGCAAGTTTGGCATGAAATGGATCACCAGATCATGAACTACATTCGTGGAAAGGTGCTAGAAATTCTCATTATTGGTACTGCCACATTTGTTGCGTTCTGGATTTTAGACTTACGCTATGCTGCGCTACTGGGAGCATTGGTTGGCTTTTCTGTACTTATACCATTTGTTGGTGCGGCGTTAGTAACTATTCCGGTTGCCGCTGTGGCCATGTTTCAATTCGGACTAGACACACAATTTTGGACTATTTTAATTGTTTATGGAGTTATCCAAGCACTTGATGGTAATGTGTTAGTGCCGCTTTTATTTTCTGAGGCAGTAGATTTAAACCCAGTATTTATTATTGTGGCAGTGTTATTTTTTGGTGGCTTGTGGGGGTTTTGGGGCGTCTTTTTTGCAATCCCAATGGCATCGCTTGTGAAAGCGTTGTTTAATGCTTGGTCTGATAGTTGGAAACCTCAATTGCAAAATTAAACTTCTTTTTTACGCTGCAGCCTTTGCAGCGTAAAAAATTTCAAATTTCCCCTTGAAGTTATTTTTCCTCGCCCCATATACCCTTTAACACTGTGCAAATACTGGTTTAATCGGAGATAAAGATGACCACAGCCCAAAAAGAAACATTAGGCTTTCAAACAGAAGTCAAACAATTACTAAACCTAATGATCCACTCTTTGTATTCAAACAAAGAGATCTTTTTACGTGAATTGGTTTCAAACGCATCGGACGCCGCTGACAAGCTCCGCTTCCTAGCGCTGCAAAATGGCGACCTGTACGCTGGTGATGCAGACTTACGTGTTCGTATCAGTTCAGATAAAGACGCAAAAACTGTGACTATCTCAGATAACGGAATCGGTATGACCCGCGAAGAAGTGATCAACTCACTGGGTACGATTGCAAAGTCTGGCACTGCAGAATTCTTCCAAAATTTATCTGGTGATCAAGCTAAAGATTCACAACTAATCGGTCAATTCGGTGTTGGTTTCTATTCTGCGTTTATTGTTGCTGATGCAGTAACTGTTGTAACACGTAAGGCTGGTGAAGATAAGGCAGTTGAATGGCATTCAAAAGGTGAAGGTGAATTCACACTAGCTGAAGTTGAAAAGGCATCTCGCGGTACAGAGATTATTCTTCACTTACGTGAAGACGAATCTGAATTTTTAGAAGATTACCGTCTACGTAGTATCGTCACTAAGTATTCAGATCATATTTCAATTCCAGTTGAAATGTATAAGCAACCCGTTGAAGAGTCAGAGGGCCCAGATGGTGAGAAAATTCCAGCTCAACCAGGTGAATGGGAAGCAATTAACCGTGCCACAGCACTTTGGACGCGTGATAAGTCAGAAGTTTCCGAAGAAGAATATAAAGAGTTTTATAAGCATGTTGGTCATGACTGGGAAGAGCCTTTAACTTGGGCACATAATAAAGTTGAAGGTAAGACTGAATATACGAGCCTGCTCTATATTCCTAAAAAAGCACCATTCGATTTATGGAACCGCGACCGTCAAAGTGGCTTGAAGCTTTACGTACAGCGCGTATTCATAATGGATGATGCAGAACAGTTTATGCCAAGCTATCTTCGTTTTGTGAAAGGTCTACTTGATTCAAATGATTTACCACTAAACGTGTCACGTGAGATTCTTCAAGATAATAAGATCACTCAAGCGATACGAAAAGGCTGTACTTCTCGAGTTCTCAAAATGCTTGACCGCATGGGCAAGAATAAACCAGAAGAGTATCAAACATTTTGGAACGAATTCGGCAAGGTTTTAAAAGAAGGTCCTGCTGAAGATATCTCTAATAAAGAGGCTATTGCAAAACTACTTCGTTTCAGCTCAACGCATACTGATGAAAACACAGAGAATGTGTCTTTAGTTCAATATATTGAACGTATGAAAGAAGGGCAAGATAAAATTTACTATGTTGTTGCTGATAGCTTTGAAGCGGCAAAGAGTTCTCCTCACTTAGAAATCTTCCGTAAGAAAGGCATCGAAGTACTACTGATGGCTGATCGCGTTGATGAGTGGATGATGAGTCATCTAACAGAATTCAATGAGAAGCAGTTTGCGTCTATTACTCGTGGTGATTTAGATCTAGGTGATTTAGATGACGAAGAGGCAAAGAAAGCGCAAGAGGAAAGTGAAAAAGAAGTTGAAGGCTTGGTAGAGCGAATTCAAACAGTATTAGGTGATAAAATAAAAGAAGTCCGCTTCACGCATCGCTTAACTGATTCACCTGCATGTGTAGTTGTCGATGACAATGACATGAGTTCGCAGATGCAAAAATTGATGGAGTCAGTTGGTCAAGCAGTACCAGAATCGAAGCCAATATTTGAATTAAACCCTGAGCATCAACTTGTGAAACACTTAAACATTGAGCAAGATGAAGATAAGTTTGCACAATGGTCTGATGTATTATTAGATCAAGCATTGTTAGCAGAGCGAGGTAGCTTAAAAGATCCTGCTGCATTCGTAGCCAAGCTTAACAAGTTAATGCTTGATTTAAGCAAGTAACCTATATTTAGATATTAAAGGGGCCAAAGTATCACTTTTGCCCCTTTTTTTGTGCGGTTAATAAGCAATTAGTATAAGTTGCTTGAGATAACATGCAGCTTGTGAAAAAATCTCAACAACTTCAAATAAACTCCCGAATAAGAGGAACACACTATGCGCATCATCCTTCTAGGCGCGCCGGGTGCAGGTAAAGGCACTCAAGCTCAATTTTTAATGGACAAATATGGTATTCCACAGATCTCAACTGGTGATATGCTACGTGCTGCAATCAAAGAGGGCACGCCTCTGGGTCTTGAAGCTAAAAAAGTAATGGACGCAGGTCAGCTAGTTTCTGATGAAATAATTATTGGCCTTGTGAAAGAGCGTATTGCTAAAGCTGATTGCGAAAATGGTTTCTTACTAGATGGTTTCCCGCGCACTATTCCGCAAGCGGATGCAATGAAAGATAATGGTATTGCTATCGATCATGTTATTGAGTTTGACGTTGCTGATGAGATCATTGTTGAACGTATGGGTGGTCGTCGAGTACACCCAGGTTCTGGTCGTGTATACCATGTTGTTTACAACCCACCTAAAGTTGAAGGTAAAGATGACGTGACGGGTGAAGACCTTATCATTCGTGATGATGACATTGAAGAAACAGTACGCAAGCGTCTAGGTATCTATCATGATCAAACCAAGCCACTAGTTAATTATTATCAAGCTGAAGCAGAGCAGGATAATACTCAGTACCATCGTTTAGATGGTACACAGGCTGTAGAAGCGGTGAGTATTCAGCTTGCTGAGTTACTTGGCTAATTTGGTCTTTACCAGTTGTTAAAAAGCCGCTTTTGCGGCTTTTTTAGTTTTATTCAGCGTCAGTTTTGAGTTCTGTTGTTTTACCTAATAGTTCATTGAGATGCATAATAACATCCCCATAATTTGGCTCTGTAGCAAGATTTGAAACAAGTTGTTTATATGTTATCTTGTGCTCTTTGTCTAAAATCAGAATTGCACGACTTAAAAGACCCATATCTTTAATGTAGAGTCCGTATTGTTTGCCAAAATCTCGCCAAACTGAATCAGAAAGCGTTTGGATTTTATCTATGCCTTCAACTGTACAAAAGCGTTTTTGTGCGAATGGAAGATCAGCACTGATGGTAAGCATTTTTATATTTTTGTATTTGTCTGCAACTTCTTGATTAAAAAACTTAGTTTGTAGACTACAAACACCAGTGTCGAGGCTGGGAACTATATTTATTAATACAGCTTCTCCAGAAAAATCATCTAATGTAATTGCTTTAAACTGAGCATCGACCACTTTGAAATTTGGCGCTTGTTGATTAACCTTCACTCCATTTCCCAATAAAGTAACTTCTTTACCCTGAGCAAATACTTTGCCTTTATCGATTTGATTCTCTTCAATTTCAATTGCAAGAGTGGCTGGCGAAGCTAAGCTCAATGCCAGTATGATTTTTTTCAGCATAAAGTATTCCTTATTGGTTAACTTAATTGTTTTAACTGTATTATACTAATATTCAGATGAGATGTTACCAAGAATAATTGCGTTGTAAATCTAAGCCAAATTTATTAACATTTGCAATCGTTCTGCACTTCAAATAATTATAACCAAAAGAGAATTACGGTAACTTGTAGTTCAATGGTGAAGAGAGCTTTTATGTCAACATTGGTGTTAATTTGTGATGATTCCAAACTTGCGCGTCGGCAATTGGCCCGCTCGTTACCAGAAGACTGGGATATCAAGGTTGAATTCGCAGAGGACGGCTTAGACTGTCTTGAAAAAATCAAACTGTTCTCTCCAGAAATTCTTTTCTTAGACCTTAACATGCCACACATGGATGGCTATGAAGTGCTTCAGGCTATCAATGAACAGCAATTAAATGTGCTTACAGTCGTTGTATCTGGTGATATTCAACCAAACGCCCATGAACGTGTGATGTCGTTAGGAGCGATAGATTTTATTCGTAAGCCTTGTGACAAAGAAAAGCTAATTGAAATTATCGAGCAACATGGTATCAGGGACAGAGCAATCAGAGAAAGCCTCGTCCATAAGCTTGGAGAGCAAGTAGACTCTGATTTACGCGATATTTATCAAGAGTTAACCAATGTTGCTATGGGGCAAGCTGGAGACTTACTTGCTCGATTATTGAATGTCTTTGTTGAATTGCCGATACCGAATGTCAATGTGTTGGAAGTGAGTGAGCTTCATATGGCGCTTCAAGCCATTGATGCAAATGCGTCCACATCTGGTGTTTGTCAGGGATTTATTGGTGGCGGCGTATCAGGTGAAGCCCTGTTATTATTAAATGACTCAAGTTTTAAAGAAATCGCCTCTTTAATGAATTACTCAGGCGAATTAAATAATAAGGTGGAGTTAGAGCTTCTGATGGATATTAGCAACATACTGATTGGTGCTATTTTATCAGGGTTGTCTCGTCAACTTGATATGCCATTTAGTCAAGGCCACCCAGTCGTTTTGGGCCAACACTGTGAAGTATCAGACTTAGTCAAAGCGAATAAGGAGCGTTGGCAAAGAACTTTGGCGATAGAAATTAGTTATGGTATTGAAGCTCATGATATTAAATGCGATTTGATGCTGTTATTCACTGAGGACTCTATAAAGACCCTCAAATATAAAGTTGCTTATTTACTAGAAGAATAATTTTATGCCTGCTGCAGATTTTGACATGAATGAAGTTCACTGGCTGATGGATATGTTCAACACAGTTGACGTAGGGTTAGTTGTGTTAGATAGAGATTATCAGGTCTGTGTATGGAATGGTTTCATGGAGAACCATTCAGGGCTATTACCAAGTACAGTAAAAGACAAAGATATTTTTGATTTATTTCCAAGCCTTGATGAAAAGTGGTTTAGAAGTAAAGCAGAGCCGGTTTTTGTTTTGAAAAATAGATCCTTCACTATTTGGGAGCAGCAACCTTATATTTTTAAGTTTAAAAATTATCGCCCGATAACCGGTAAAGCTGATCATATGTATCAGAATTCAACCATTATCCCGTTGACCACGCTTACAGGTGAAGTGAGTCATATTTGTTTAATTTTATATGATGTGACGGATGAGGCGGTAAATAAACAAGATCTTGAACTTGCCAATCGTCAGCTTGAAAAAATGAGCCGTACAGATAGCTTAACTAAGCTCTCGAACAGAGGTTTCTGGGAAGCTCAACTTAAAAAAGAGTTTCTAAGATTACAAAGAAGCCAAGGTGAAAGTAGCTTGCTAATGTTCGATATCGACTTCTTTAAGAAAATCAATGACAAGTATGGTCATGGTGGCGGTGATGAAGCAATTAGACATATCTCCGACCTGCTCAAGAAAACGCTGAGAGAATCTGACACCGCTGGCCGTTATGGTGGAGAAGAGTTTGCAGTTACTTTAGTCGATACCCCTAAAGACGGAGCAGCAATCTTTGCAGATAGACTTCGTTCATTAATCGAAAAATCGTCCATTTTTTATGATGACAAGGTTATTAAAGTCACTGTAAGTATTGGAGTAGCTACTTTTTCTGACGATTTTCAAAAACATGAAGAATGGATTGAAGCCGCTGATATTGCCTTATATCATGCTAAAGAAACTGGGCGTAACCGAGTATCTTGTTTTAGTAAGAGTTTGAAAGGGTAAGCCGCTTCAGTTCAGCTTACCCTTTTTGTATCCTCTTCTTTTGGGCATTGTGCAATTGTTTCAACCATGTCAGACTCATTTAGTTGTTCAAGTCGAACAGTGAAACCCCAAAGTCTATACAGATGCTTTATGACTTCTGCTTTAGAGTCATGAAGTGGAATACCATTTTGCGGGACATAACGAAGTGTTAGAGATCTGTCACCTCTAACATCGACATTATAGACTTGTATGTTTGGCTCATGGTTACTCAAATTATATTGTGCGGAGAGTGCTGAGCGAACTTTTTGGTAACCCTCTTCATTATGAATAGCACCCACTTCTAAATGTGGCGATTTTTGTTTATCTATTATAGTGAAAAGTTTGAAGTCTCTGATCAGCTTAGGGGATAGAAACTGACTAATGAAGCTCTCGTCTTTAAAGTTCTGCATTGCAAAATGCAGTGTATCAAGCCAATCTGCGCCAGCAAATTCCGGAAACCAATACTTATCTTCTTCAGTCGGGTTTTCGCAAATGCGCCTAATATCTGTCATCATATTAAAGCCAAGTGCATAGGGGTTTATTCCAGAGTAAAATTTACTGTTGTAAGGCGGTTGAAAAACAACATTGGTATGACTTTGCAAAAACTCTAGCATAAACGCATCAGATAATTTACCCTCATCATATAAGTGATTTAAGATGGTGTAATGCCAGAATGTTGCCCATCCTTCATTCATAACCTGGGTTTGTTTTTGCGGATAAAAATACTGCGATATTTTTCTAACTATTCTGATCACCTCCCGCTGCCAAGACTCTAATAATGGGGCATTTTTTTCAATAAAATATAAAATGTTCTCTTGTGGCTCCGAAGGAAATCTAGGCTGATCTATAGTCTCTTCTTGATGGCTTTTAGGAATTGTGCGCCAAAGCTCATTCACTTGAGATTGTAAGTAGTCTTCACGTTCTTTTTGCCGCTTCTGTTCTTCAAACATTGATATCTGTTGAGGTCGTTTATATCTATCGACACCATAGTTCATCAGCGCATGGCAAGAATCTATTAGATTTTCTACTTCATCTATGCCGTATTTCTGTTCACATTGGGAAATGTAATTTTTGGCGAAAAGTAAGTAATCGATAATAGAAGAGGCATCAGTCCAAGTTTTAAATAAGTAGTTACCTTTGAAAAAAGAGTTGTGTCCGTAGCACGCATGTGCCATTACAAGTGCTTGCATTGGGAGGGTGTTTTCTTCCATCAGATAAGCGATACAAGGATTTGAGTTAATAACAATCTCATACGCCAGACCCATTTGACCTCGGCGATAATTTTGCTCAGTTTGTATAAACTTCTTGCCATAAGACCAATGACTATAACCGATAGGCATACCAACACTTGAGTATGCATCCATCATCTGCTCAGCGGTGATCACTTCGATTTGGTTAGGGTAGGTGTCCAAACGGTAAAACTCTGCTACACGAGCAATTTCAGCTTGATATTCTTCAAGTAGTTCGAATGTCCAGTCAGGACCATCGTTGATCGGATTATAGGTCATAACCCCTCCTTAAGACTAAGCAGCACCTTGATGTTGTTTTTGGTTCTTTTTAAATAACTCGCGGAAGATCGGATATATATCTTCAACACTTCGAATATGCTGCATGGCAAAATTACTATGTGTTTGCGCAATGCCTTGATATTCACGCCACAGGCTTTGATGAGCGCGTGTTGTTATTTCTATATACGCGTAATAACGAACCGTTTTAAGCAGTTTATTAGTGAGAATATCTGTACAATGCGGTGAGTCATCAGCCCAATTATCTCCGTCAGAAGCTTGCGCTGCATAAATATTCCAATCACCTTGTGAATAACGCTCTTTTACTATTTCATCCATGAGTTTAAGTGCACTAGAGACAATGGTACCGCCTGTTTCTTGAGAGTAAAAAAACTCTTGTTCATCGACTTCTTTAGCTTGGGTATGATGCCTAATATAAACGACTTCAATATCTTTATAGGTACGAGTAAGAAATTGATAAAGTAATATATAGAAACGTTTTGCCATATCCTTCGTAGCCTGATCCATCGAACCGGAAACATCCATTAAGCAAAACATTACCGCCTTACTTGTTGGGTGAGGACGCTTTTCATAATTACGAAAACGCAAGTCGTAATTGTCAATAAAAGGAACCGCTGCAATTTTTCGTTTAAGGTCTTCTATTTCTAACTTCAGATTATTGATTTGATGTTCTGGTGGCACGCTTTCATTTAATAATGCTTCAAGTTCTTCCTCTACCTCCTTTAAACGACGTTTTTTTCCAGCAGACATTGCGACTCTTCTTGCTAATGACCCTTGTAACGAACGTACGATATCAAGATTGCTTGGCATACCATCATTACAAAAACCAGCTCTATGGGTTTTCATCTGGACTAATTTATCAAGTTGGCTTTGTTGAAGATTTGGTAGCTCTAAGTCTTCAAATAACAGATCGAGATACTCATCTTTTGAAATCGAAAAAACAAAGTCATCTTGACCTTCACCCTGATCACTGGCTTCACCCTCACCACCACCTCCTCCTTGACCAGAAGGTGGACGTTGAATTTTATCACCCGTGCTAAATTGGTCATTACCGGGATGGATCATATCGCGATCTCCCCCTTTGCCTTGATGAAACACAGGCTCACTGATGTCTCGTTGCGGTATCGAAATACTTTCACCGCTACTTATATCGGTGACACTTCTCTTATTAATCGCATCTGATACAGCTTCTTTTATCTGTTTTTTATATCGCCTAATGAAACGTTGACGATTCAATGTACTTTTATTCTTCCCATTCAGGCGACGGTCTATAAAATGTGCCATAAATCACCCTCCAAGAACTCACGCTTTACTGAGATTTTCTAACTCTTAAATACCATTCAGATAACAGACGAACTTGCTTCTCTGTATAGCCTTTTTCAACCATTCGATTCACGAAATCTTCATGTTTCTTCTGATCTTCTGCAGATGTTTTGGCATTAAATGAAATTACAGGTAGAAGGTCTTCAGTGTTCGAGAACATTTTCTTTTCTATAACAGTGCGTAATTTCTCATAACTTGTCCAAACTGGATTTTCACCGTTATGATGAGCTCTAGCTCTCAAGACAAAATTAACTATTTCATTTCTAAAATCTTTCGGGTTAGAAATACCAGCAGGCTTCTCTATCTTCTCGAGCTCAGCATTTAAAGCGGCTCTATCAAATAGCTGTCCTGTATCAGGGTCTCGATATTCTTGGTCTTGTATCCAAAAGTCAGCATAAGTAACATAACGATCAAAAATATTTTGACCATATTCTGAGTACGACTCTAAATAAGCGGTTTGTAACTCTTTACCAATAAACTCCACATATTGAGGAATTAAATAGCCCTTAAGATGACTTAGGTACCGCTCTTGTACCTCTGCGTTAAATTGTTCACGCTCAATTTGTTGTTCAAGTACATAGAATAAATGAACTGGATTGGCCGCAACTTCAGCATGATCGAAATTGAATACACGAGATAGGATTTTGAAAGCAAAGCGGGTAGAAAGGCCAGTCATACCTTCATCGACACCCGCATAATCACGATATTCTTGATAGGATTTTGCTTTTGGATCTGTGTCTTTCAAGCTCTCACCATCATACACTCGCATTTTAGAATAAAGACTTGAGTTTTCAGGTTCCTGCAATCTTGACAGTGACACAAATTTAGCAAGAGTTTCTAAGGTACCTGGAGCACACGGTGCAGTTGAAAGCTCACTGTTATCTAATAGCTTTTGATAAATTTTGACTTCTTCAGATACTCTTAAGCAATAAGGTACCTTTACGATATAGACTCGATCTAAGAATGCCTCATTATTTTTATTATTTTTGAAACTTTGCCATTCAGACTCATTCGAATGGGCTAAGATCATGCCGTTATAAGGTAGAGCTGAAATGCCTTCTGTTCCGTTATAGTTACCCTCTTGTGTTGCGGTTAGTAGAGGGTGAAGCACTTTAATTGGTGCTTTGAACATCTCGACAAACTCCATAAGGCCCTGATTCGCCAGGCATAGTGAACCTGAATATGCATACGCATCGGGGTCGTTTTGTGCATAATGTTCAAGCTTACGAATATCTACTTTCCCAACTAATGCAGAGATATCTTGGTTGTTTTCATCACCGGGCTCAGTTTTCGCAATAGCAATTTGATCTAAAATAGATGGATAACGTTTAACAACTCTGAATTTAGTGATGTCTCCACCAAATTCATGTAAGCGTTTAGTTGCCCATGGAGACATGATTGTTTTTAAATAGCGAGGTTTAATGCCATATTCTTTCTCAAGTAAGTTTGCATCTTCTACGGGATTAAACAAAGAAAGAGGGTGATCGTTAACAGGGGAACCTTTAATTGCATAAATTGGAACCTGCTGCATTAAATATTTCAGTTTTTCCGCAATTGATGATTTACCACCACCAACAGGGCCTAGTAGATAAAGTACTTGTTTACATTCTTCTAAACCTTGTGCAGCGTGTTTTAAGTATGAAACAATTTGTTCAATTGCTTCTTCCATACCATAAAATTCGCTAAAAGCTGGGTAACGAGCAATGACACGGTTTGAAAATAATCGGCTTAACCTTGCATCAGTTGAAGTATCAACCATTGCAGGCTCACCAATAGCCATGAGTAGTCGTTCTGCCGCACTTGCATAAGCAGACTTGTCGTTCTTACAGATTTCTAGAAATTCAGCGATTGAATATTCTTCTTCTTGGGAAGCTTCATATCTGGCTTGATAATGTTCGAATATTGTCATAACGACCTCCAAATAACCTGTGTGAGCTTAGAATAAGAAACTATTTAATAGAAAAAGGTATAACTAAAGCTTAGACACGAAATGAGGAAATTGCCTAAAAAATCCAGATATTTAATTGATTAATGATAAAGAAAGAAAAATAAAAAAGGCGTCAATAGACGCCTTTGTTTAACTATCTGCAATGAAAAAGATGTTAAGCTAGGTTGCTGTTAGCAAATTCCCAGTTAACTAGCGCCCAGAAACCTTTTAAGTATTCAGGGCGAACATTGCGATAATCGATATAATAAGCGTGTTCCCAAAGATCAACAGTTAGAATAGGTGTTATACCTTCTTCTGTTAGTGGTGTCGCTGCATTTGAAGTGTTTACGATATCTAGTGAACCGTCTGCTAGTTGTACTAACCAAGTCCAGCTCGAACCGAAGTTGTTTACTGCTTTATCGTTGAAAGCTTCTTGGAATGATGCGAATGAGCCCCATTTCGCATTGATAAGCTCTGCAACTTTACCTGTTGGTTCGCCGCCTGCATTTGGTGCAAGGCTGTGCCAGTAGAAAGTGTGGTTCCAGATTTGTGCTGCGTTATTGAAAACGCCACCATCAGAACTGCGTACTACTTCTTCAAGAGTTTTATCTGCAAAGTCTGTACCTTCAACCAAACCATTTAATTTCACTACATAAGTGTTGTGGTGCTTACCGTGGTGAAATTCTAAAGTTTCTTTAGAAATATGTGGTTCTAGCGCATCGATTGCATAAGGTAATGACGGTAGTTCAAAAGCCATGGTTATCTCCATTTGTTATGTATTTTGCTAATTACGACTGAAACATAGACTAGTAAAGTCCAGTTTTCTATACGAATTAACTTTATAGTGATACTATAATTCCTGAGTATTTTACTCAAGTTTAGGCAAACAGCAATGGCGTAGTTAGAGACTATTTGTTTTATTTGCCAAAAATGCGTGTTACATCACGTAATGAATTCGATTTTTCATGGCTACGCATCGTCACATAGAGGTTAATAAATGGAAACCATTGATAAAATTAAGCAACAAATTTCTGAAAACCCAATCATCTTATACATGAAAGGCTCACCTAAACTGCCTAACTGTGGTTTTTCTTCACAAGCATCTCAGGCATTAATGGCTTGTGGTGAACAGTTTGCTTATGTTGATATTCTTCTAAACCCAGATATTCGTGCTGAGTTACCTCACTATGCGAACTGGCCGACTTTTCCTCAGCTTTGGGTTGAAGGTGAGTTAATTGGTGGTTGTGACATTATATTAGAAATGTTTCAAAAGGGTGAGTTACAACCACTAATCAAAGAAACCGCTGACAAATATAGAGATGAAAGCGAAGAGGCATAATCTACTTTCGCTCAATATCAAGAGCCCGAACTGATGTTCGGGTTTTTTTTGTCTGAATTTTACTTTAATAAAAAATAGGCAAAAAAAACCCGCTAAAAAAGCGGGCAAAACAACAAGTTGAAGGAAGTAATAAGGGAACATCAAATACATAATGTTGCATTTGAATAAGCAATAGGAAAATCAGAAATCATATTGCTAAAAAATGTTTCGGTAAGCTGTATTACTGGAACGAAAGATATATTACGAGTTCTAAGATTTGTTATCAAACTAGAAAATTTATATGTTTGAGATAAGAAAAACTAATGCGAAGGTTGCTACACTGGGTTTTTATTGTGTTTTTTACTTTTTGACAAATTCTTATCTTAATGATTTTTAAATAAAAGACATATTTTAAACAAGTTTTTCTTGATTAGTTTATTTGTTGAAAATAGGTATTACCAATGTGGTTTTGGGGCTTTATTCATGAATTTTGAATAAGTGCTCCAGTTTATGCATTATCCTCTCATAAATAAGCGTATATTCATTTTGCTATTTTTATTGTGACGCCTTAATCAGAGTTGAATAATTAGTAAATCATCTTAAACAGAATTTTAATGACAATATAAAGTTAAATTCTAAAGTAGCTTTTGAGCAATAAACATCAAATTTGGGAAAGGAAACCAGTAGCTTAGTAAGATAAGAATGCTATTTAAACAGTTTGTCGTTAAATCACTTTAATTCGCAGTAATCAGATTGTCAGGGCTGTAATGTCTGGGTAAACTAAATGAACTATTGGCTTGTGGCATTGTCGATGAATAAGCTAATGGCGCTGAATGCCCAAACACAACTATTTTAGGAGTATAAGAACGTGGAATCGGGTCTAAATTTCGTTGATCTCATATTAAAAGCAAGTTTATTAGTTCAATTGGTTATGTTGACATTAGTCGGTATGTCGATAGCTTCTTGGGCAATTATTTTTCAGCGCAAGTCGATTATTTCAAAAGCTATGCACGATACCAAAAAGTTCGAACAAAAATTTTGGTCAGGCATGGAACTCAGTAAGCTGTACAACGAAATCAGTGCAAGAACAGGCAGACCTGCAGGTTTGGAAGCGTTATTTGTGTCAGGTTTTAAAGAATTCGCAAGACAGAAGAAAAGTTCGAATCAAAGCACGGGTCTTGTTATTGAGGGTACGCACCGCTCAATGCGCGTGGCACTTTCAAGAGAAGTAGAAAAACTAGAATCAAGCCTTTCATTCTTGGCAACAGTAGGCTCAATTAGCCCTTACATCGGCCTATTTGGTACTGTGTGGGGTATTATGAATGCCTTTATCGCATTAGGTGAAGTCCAACAAGCAACATTACAAATGGTTGCGCCAGGTATTGCTGAAGCACTTATCGCAACAGCGATTGGTTTATTCGCAGCAATCCCTGCGGTTATGGCGTATAACCGTTTTGCTAAGAATGTTGAAAAGCTAGAAAGTCATTATGTTAACTTTATGGAAGAGTTTGCGAATATCCTTCATCGTCAAGCTGCAAATTCGGTAGAGGCCAAATAACATGTATTTGCGTAAGAAACGACGTCCGGTTGCAGAAATAAATGTAGTGCCGTATATCGATGTTATGTTGGTATTACTTATTATCTTTATGGCGACAGCGCCACTTATTACCCATGGTGTAAAAGTAGACCTACCTAAGATGTCAGAGTCTGATTTGGTAGAAACAAAAGAGGCACCACCTATCATAGCCAGTATAGATGCTGAGGGTCGTTATTACGTGAGTGTAGGCACAGATCCCGAAGCACCGATGGATGCAGTTGAGGTTGCTGCTGTGATCAAGCTTAAACTACAAAAAAAACCTGAAACCCCTGTTTTGATAAAAGGCTCGGGCCGGGTGTCTTATCAAGAGGTGCTTCTACTAATGGATTTTCTGAAAAATGCAGGCGTACCATCAGTAGGGTTAATGACTAAGTCTTTTGAGGATTAGCAATGGGATCATTAACCAGTGGATTTTTTAAGTCGTTTCTGCTTCATATTGCCTTAGGTGGTTTCTTATATGCCACGGCAAATTTTGAAATGCCAGCACCTACAGTTATGCAAGTACAGCTTAATACCTTTGTTGAGGAGCAAGAAGAAAAGGTTGTCTCAGCTGTATCAGTTGATCAGAAGCTAGTGGAACAAAAAATTGCAGAGCTTAAGCAGCAGGAAGACAATAAGAAACGTGCTGAAGAAAAGCGCATTCGAGACTTGGAAAAACGCGCGCAGCTAGCGAGGAAAGAGCGAGAGGCTGAAGCTCGTCGAATTAAAAAGTTAGAGCAACAAAGGTTGGCTAAATTAGAAGAAAAACGCAAAGCAGAAGCCCAAGCAAAGAAAGCCAAAAAGATTGAAGAAAAGCAAAGAGCTGATGCCGAAAAAGCTCGTTCTGAAAGGCTTGCTGCAGAAAAAGCGGCCAAAGCAGCTTCTGATAAGCGAAAAGCCGAAGAAGATGCGTTGCGTAAAGCTGAAGTAGCGCGTAAAAAGCGTGAAGAAGATGAAAAGCGCAGAGCCGAAGAAGCTGAAAAAGCACGCTTGAAAGCACTTGAAGAACAGCTACTCCAAGAACAATTAGCAAAAGAGCAAGCTGCTCGTAACAAACTAAGAAAGCAGCAGGTAATGGGTGAAGTTGAAAAATTCCAAGCACTAATTTCGCAGCGTATTCAGTCAAATTTATTGACAGACGAAGCGATGAGGGGCAAGGAGTGTCGTGTAAATATAAGGCTTGCTTTTAATGGCCTCGTTACAAGTGTAAAACCTCTTGGGGGGGATAAACTTGTTTGTGATGCTGCATTAAGAGCGATCCGTTTAGCTGACACATTACCAGTTTCTAAAGATAAAGATGTTTTCGAACAACTTAAAAATATCAATTTAACAATCAAACCAGAAATATAAGGAAAACTATGCTCAAGCGATTCAAAGTATTAATAGTTTGCTTAGTTTTATCTATTCAAAATTATGCTTTTGCGGCTCTTGAAATCGTCATCACTGAAGGGGTAGACAGTGCTCGGCCTATTGCCATTGTACCATTTAAGTTTGAAGGTGTCGGTGAATTACCGATGCAATTAAGTGATGTAATTGCTGCCGACTTAACACGAAGTGGTAAGTTTAAGCCTTTGGCTTTTGCTGATTTGCCGCAATTGCCATCAACAGATGAAGATATAGACTATGATGCATGGGTAACTAAAGGCGTTGAAGCAGTTCTTGTCGGTTCTATCACTCAACAACCGGGTGGAAGATATTTGGTAAAGTACGAGTTGATTGATGTAATAAGAGCGCAAATCACTGGTGGTGAAACGCGTATGATGACCAATGGTCAGTTAATGAAAAGTCAAGATCATATTCAAGAGTCTCGTCAGTCAATTATTAATGAAGCTGGCTTTAGGAGCTATGCACACCAAATCAGTGATGTAATTTATGAATCTCTAACAGGTGAGAAAGGCGCATTTAGAACTAAAATCGCTTATGTCATTGTTCGAGAAAATACAGATAAACCTTATCAACTAGTGGTAGCCGATTATGATGGCTATAACGAGCAAGTTTTGCTTCGTTCGAACGAGCCATTAATGTCACCAGCGTGGTCTCCTGATGGCACTAAATTGGCTTATGTCACTTTTGAAAACCGCCAATCTCAAATCGTTTTGCAAGACCTTTATACTGGTAAGCGAGATATCATAACCAGCTATCCGGGTATAAATGGTGCGCCACAGTTTTCTCCTGATGGTACAAAATTACTCATTGTACTTTCTAAAGACGCTGGTGGTGCAACAGAGGTTTACCTATTAGACTTAAAAACACGTAATGAAACGCGCTTAACAAAACACAGAAGCATAGACACAGAACCATCTTGGCATCCGAATGGCAAAGAAATTGTCTATACGTCTGAAAGGGGTGGTAATGCTCAGATATATAAGTTAAATTTACAAAGTGGTAGATCTAAGCGTGTTACTTTTGATGGCGATATGAACTTAGCCGGTTCAATTACACCTGATGGCAAGCAACTTGTAATGGTGAACAGAACTTTAGGAAAGTATCATATTGCGAAAAAAGAATTAAATTCAGGGTTATTCCAGGTGTTAACGCGTACTCGTTTAGACGAGTCGCCAAGTATTGCGCCGAATGGCTCTATGATTATGTATAGTACCTTGTACAATAATAAGCAGGTATTAGCTCTGGTTTCGATGGACGGCAGGTTTAAAGCGCGTCTACCTGTTACTGATGGACAGGTTAAGTCACCAGCATGGTCACCTTTTTTACAGTAGTTTTACTGGTATAAATTTTTGATATAGGAATATACTCGATGCAACTTAACAAAACCTTAAAAGCTTTATTGGTCGCTTTACCAGTAATGACACTTGCAGCATGTAGCTCATCTTCAAGCGTTGACGAAAGTGCTGCAAATCAAAATAATGGTGCTAACGCGTCTCAAAATGGTAGCAATGTAGAAGTTAACACTTTAACACCAGAGCAAGCTGCAGCTGAGAAACTACAACAGAAATATGAAGCGCTTCGTCAAGAGCAAATAGTGTACTTCGACTTCGATAAATCAAGCATCCGTGGTCAGTATGCTGAGTTACTTCAAGCTCACGCTGATTTTTTAGTAAAAAACCCAAGTGTTAAAGTACTTATCGAAGGCCATGCTGATGAGCGCGGTACGCCTGAGTATAACATTGCGTTAGGTGAAAGCCGTGGTAAGTCAGTTGCTAAATATCTACAAAGCCTAGGTGTTTCTGACAGCCAAATATCAGTAGTGAGCTACGGTGAAGAGAAGCCAATGGTTAAGTCTCGCACTGAAGAAGCTTTTGCTAAAAACCGTCGTGCGGTTTTAGTTTACTAATTTAAAGAGTGATTATGAAGCCGAAATATATTTTGGCAGCCATAATGATGAGCGGGAGCACCCACGTATGGGCTGCTCCCGCTCCTGTATCTGAGGCTGCAAATTCAACCCAAACAATTGAACAGCGTTTAGCACAGCTAGAGAGTATGATGAAAACGCGTAACTTGCTACAAGTCGAACTTCAGCAACAGCTTAATTTATTGCAAGATGAAGTATCTCAAGTACGAGGAGTGACAGAGGAGCAAAGTTATAAACTTGAAAAAGTACTACAAAGACAACGAGAGCTGTATCAAGAAATTGAAAATCGTGTTTCTAAAGTTTATGAGCAGTCAAGCGCAACGGCGTCTTCAGAAGTCGCGATTGATAGTTCACAAGCGATCAGTAGTGACTTATCTGAAAACGAAGCCTATGACCGAGCTGTTGCTCTGATCATGAAGGACAAGCGTTATGATGCGGCTATTCCTGAATTACAAAACTTTTTAATCGCTTTTCCTAATTCGGTATATATGCCAAATGCACATTATTGGTTGGGACAGTTATTCTCTATAAAAAATAACGACGCACAAGCGCGAATTCATTTTCAAGATGTCGTGAGTAATTATCCAAACTCAAATAAACGTCCAGATGCTTTATTAAAGCTCGGTATTATCTTCCAAAAAGAAAACAACTTTGAAAAAGCCAAAGAGTTGTTAAATACTCTAATTAAAGAATACCCAAGCACGACCGCTGCAAAATTAGCCACAGAACGTCTCGGTAAGATGTAATGGCATAATATTTTGCCAGTATGGTTTAAAATTAGGCGCTTAGACTTAAAAACTGAAAAAAACTACGCATTTCAGTTGCACTCATTTTTTAAATAAGTATTATAAGCGCCCGCAGCAGGCGATTGATTAGAATCACTTGTTGCACTAAGTGGGTCATTAGCTCAGTTGGTAGAGCAGTGGACTTTTAATCCATTGGTCGATGGTTCAAGTCCATCATGACCCACCACTTATTAAGTTTTGATATCCGAGCGGGTCATTAGCTCAGTTGGTAGAGCAGTGGACTTTTAATCCATT